>NZ_JBFBCI010000040.1:0-85372 GCF_040683095.1 Sphaerisporangium sp. NPDC051017 | reverse complement strand
CGAGGCGAAGAAGACGCCGGATCGCTCCTGGCTGGGTGCGGTGTCGGCTGTGGTTTTGCAGCAGGCGCTGGCGGACCTGAACACGGCGTACCGGAACTTCTTCGACTCGATCAGCGGGAAGCGGAAGGGGCCGAAGGTGGGCCCGCCCCGGTTCCGGTCCCGCAAGGACAAACGGCAGGCGATCCGCTTCACCAGGAACGCCCGGTTCTCCATCACCACAGGCGGGAGGTTGCGCCTGCCGAAGATCGGGGACGTGGACGTCCGCTGGTCCCGCTACACGGGCGCCTACTCCCGTCCGTGAGCGAACAACACCTACGGGATCACCGGTCATAGAGACCGGTGATCCCCGGTGAGCACACCCGGCCTGTGCCCGGCTCACGCCCGGCACAGGCCGTTCGCATCTCGGCGCGACCACGCCCGCCCCAGCCAGGAGGCCGTCCCCGCGCGTGAACGTCAGTGAACGGGCAACCCGGTGACGGCGCGGCCGATGAGGAGCCTTTGGATCTCGCTGGTGCCCTCGAAGATGGTGAAGATCTTGGCGTCGCGGTGGAAGCGTTCCACGGGGTGGTCGCGGGTGTAGCCGGCGCCGCCGAGGACCTGGATCGCCTGCTCGGTGACCCAGACGGCGGTCTCGCCCGCCACCAGTTTGGACATCGAGCCCTCCGCCTGGGTGAAGGGACGGCCGTTGCGGGCCAGCCAGGCGGCGCGCCACGTCATCAAGCGGGCCATGTCGACGCGGGTGGCCATGTCGGCCAGCAGGAAGGCGACGGCCTGGTTCTCGCCGATCTTACGGCCGAACTGCTCGCGCTCGCGGGCGTAGTCCCGGGCGTACTCGAAGGCGGCACGGGCGATGCCCACCGCCATCGCGGCGACCGACGGGCGGGTCGTCTCGAACGTCCGCATCGCGGCCTGCTCGCCGCTCTTGCCGCCTTCGCGGACGCGGGCAAGACGGGCGTCCAGCTTCTCTTTGCCGCCGAGCAGGCAGCGGCCAGGTACGCGAACGTCGTCCAGGACGACCTCGGCGGTGTGGGAGGCGCGGATGCCATGCTTTCTGAACTTCTGGCCCTGGGAGAGGCCCCGCGTGCCCGGGGGGACGACGAACGACGCCTGGCCGCGGCTGCGCAGTTCGGGGTCGACCGAGGCGACGACGATGTGGACGCCGGCGATGCCGCCGTTGGTCACCCAGGTCTTGGCGCCGTTCAGCACCCACTCGTCCGTGGCCTGGTCGTACACGGCCCGCGTGCGGATGGCGCCGACGTCGGAGCCCGCGTCGGGCTCGGAGGCGCAGAACGCGCCCAGCCTGACCGCGTCCGGGCTGCCGAACATCTCGGGCAGCCACTCCCCCATCTGCTCGTCGGTGCCGCCGGAGACGACCGCGGCGGCGGCGAGGCAGGTGCCCACGATGGACAGGCCGATGCCGGCGTCCCCCCAGAACAGCTCCTCGAACGTGACGGGGATGGCGATGCCGCTCGGCTCGAACCACTGCTGGGTGAAGAAGTCCAGCGAGTAGAGCCCGATCTTGGCCGCCTCCTGGACGATCGGCCAGGGGGTCTCCTCGCGCTCGTCCCACTCCGCGCCGGCCGGGCGGATCACGCGGGCGGCGAAGTCGTGCACCCAGTCGCGTACTTCGCGTACGTCGTCGCCGGGTTCGGGACTGAAACCGGCAGCGGCCTCGGACATTCGCGGTTGCTCCTCACACGGGGCACGGCCGGGCACGGCCCGGCGCGGTCGTGGTTCCCGGCGCTGACACCGGACCGCGTCCGACCCTACCGCTCGACCACCCGCCACCCGGACCGGCGCGGCCCGGCTCTTCGCCCGGCGCTCTGAAAGACGCCGGGCGACTTTTCTCATGTCCGCGTCTCATGTGCCGCAAAAGCGGTTGATCGGGGAACACCACGCTTGGAACGTAGAAGGTTGCGCCTGCGGTTGTGGCTTCTCGTGTACTCCCGTTCCGTGTGACCCCGCAGCGCCCTCCGCCCCGTCCGTCGCGCCGATCCGCTCGGATCCGCGCCGACCCGTAAGGAGTGCCCTCGTTCATGCCTTCCGACGGAAATGACGACGCCCCTGCCTCCGACTCCCCAGAAAGGCCCCGTACCAGGAGAACTCAGTCGCTGCGGCGGCTCACTCCCTACCTCCGCCCGTACGTCCCGCGCCTGATCCTCATCTGGCTCGTCACCATGGCGGGCCTCGCCACCAGCGTCGCGATCCCACTGGTGAGCAAGGAGATCATCGACGGCCCGGTCGGCCACGGCCGCGGCGACGCCCTCCTCCCCCTCGGACTGCTCGCGCTGGCCCTCGGCGCCACCGAGGCGTTCCTGACCTTCGTACGCCGGTGGACGCAGACCAAGGCGGTGCTCGGGCTGGAGACGGCGATCCGCGACGATCTCTACCGGCACCTGCAGCGGCTGCCGATGAGCTTCCACGGCGAGTGGCAGTCGGGCCAGCTGCTGTCCCGCGCGACGACCGACCTGTCCACCATCCGGCGGTTCCTGGGGTTCGGCCTGCTGTTCCTCGTCATGAACATCGTGCAGCTGATCACCGTGACCGTGCTGCTGCTGCGGATGTACTGGCCGCTCGGCCTGCTCGTCGTGGCCGCCGCGGTGCCCATCTTCGCCGTGTCGCTGCGGTTCGAGAACGAGTACCGCCGCGTCTCCCGCCAGGTGCAGGACATGCAGGGCGACATCGCCACCTACGTCGAGGAGGCGGCGCTGGGGATCCGCACGATCAAGGCGTTCGGCCGCAGGCCCCACGTGTTCGCCGAGTTCGACGCCGCCGCGCGCAAGGTCCGCGCGGCCGCGATGGACAAGGTGCGGCTGGCGTCCCGCTTCTACACCTTCCTGGAGGTGATCCCGAACGTCACCCTGGCCCTGGTGCTCCTGCTCGGCGCGCTGGCCGTCGGCGCGGGCACGCTGACGCTCGGCACCCTGGTGGCCTTCGTCACGCTGATGCTCCAGCTCGTGTGGCCGATCGCGGCGCTCGGCTACATCCTGGGAATGGCGCAGGAGGCGATGACCTCCGCCGACCGGGTGATGGAGGTGCTCGACACCGAGCCGGAGATCGTCGGCGGCACCGAGGTGATCGAGCGGCCGCGGGGGCATCTGCGGTTCGAGGGCGTCGGCTTCCGGTTCCCCGGCGCCGACCGGCCGGTGCTGCGGGACGTCCGTCTGGACGTGCGGCCGGGCGAGACGGTCGCGATCGTCGGGGCCACCGGCTCGGGCAAGACGACGCTGACCTCGCTGGTGCCGAGGCTCGCCGACGTCACCGCGGGCCGGGTCACGATCGACGGGCGGGACATCCGCGACCTGGCGTTGCCGGAGCTGCGCTCGATGGTGGCCACCGCCTTCGAGGAGCCGACGCTGTTCTCGATGAGCGTGCGGGAGAATCTCACCCTCGGCCGGGGCGAGGCGACCGAGGAGGAACTTCGCGAGGCGCTCGAAACAGCCCAGGCCACCTTCGCCTATGACCTTCCGTGGGGGCTCGACACCCGGATCGGCGAGCAGGGCATGTCACTGTCGGGCGGCCAGCGGCAGCGGCTCGCCCTGGCCCGCGCGGTGCTCAGCAAGCCCAGGATCCTCGTGCTGGACGACACGCTGTCGGCCCTCGACGTCGAGACCGAGGCCCTGGTCGAGCAGGCGCTGCGCGCGGTGCTCGCCGACGCGACCGGCCTCATCGTGGCCCACCGCGCGTCCACCGTGCTGCTCGCCGACAGGGTCGCGCTGCTGCGCGACGGCACCATCACGCATCTCGGCGCGCATCAGGAGCTGCTGTCGCGGGTCCCCGAGTACCGCGAGCTTCTGGCACAGGACGCCGACTTCGACCCCGAGGAGGCGCTGCGTTGAGTCACACGACCACCGACCCGAAGGATGGCGCGCGCGCGAACCCGGCGAACCCAGTGAACCCGGAGGACACGGCGCACACGGAGAACACAGAGAACACGAAGAACACCGCCAGCGAGCCGGGACGCTGGCGTGGCGTCGCCGCCGAGAAACAGGACGAACTGCCGGACAAGGTGTCGGTGCTGCTGCGGGCGCGGTCCCGGCGCCTGCTCGGCGACCTGCTGCGCCCGCACCGCCGGGCCATCGCCGTGCTGGTCGCGGTCATCGTGGTCTCGAACGCGGCCGGCCTCGCGATCCCGTACCTGGTGAAGGTCGGCATCGACGCCGGGATCCCGCCGATGCTGCGGCACGAGGGCGCGGGGACGCTGCTCGCGTCGGTGGCGGCGATCCTGGCCGCGGCGCTGACCCAGGCGGCCACCCGCCGGGCGTTCCTCCAGATATCCGGGCGGATCGGCCAGGACATCCTGCTGGAGCTGCGCCGCCGCGTCTTCGACCACTTCCAGCGGCTGTCCCTGGCGTTCCACGAGCGGTACACCTCGGGGCGGGTCATCGCCCGGCTCACCTCCGACATCGACGCGATCGCCGAGATGCTGCAGTCGGGGTTCGACAGCATCGTCACCGCCGTTCTCACCATGTTCGGCACCGCGGTCCTGCTCCTCGTGCTCGACCTTCCGCTCGGCGCGGTCGCGCTGGTGCCGCTGCCGATCCTGTTGCTGTTCACCCGGTGGTTCCGGCGCGAGTCGAGCATCGTCTACCGCCGGACCCGCGAGGCGGTGGCGCTGGTCATCGTCCACTTCGTGGAGTCGATGACCGGGATCCGGGCGGTCCAGGCGTTCCGCAGGGAGCCGCGCAACCAGGAGATCTTCCAGGAGCTCAACATCGGCTACCGTGACGCCAACGCGCGCGGCATGCACCTCGTCGCGGTGTTCATGCCGGGCATCAAGCTGATCGGCAACCTCACGGTCGCGGTCGTGTTGCTGTACGGCGGGTGGCTGGCGCTCCACGACGCGGTCACGGTGGGCGTGCTCGCCGCGTTCGTGCTGTACCTGCGGCAGTTCTACGAGCCGATGCAGGAGATCTCCCAGTTCTACAACACGCTGCAGTCGGCCGGCGCGGCGCTCTCGAACCTCTCCGGCGTGCTGGAGGAGCGGCCCGAGGTGGCCGAGCCCGAGCACCCTGTCCCGCTCGCCCGCCCGCGCGGCGCGGTGCGCTTCGAGGGGGCCGAGTTCTCCTACATCGACGGCGTGCCGGTCCTGCCCCGGCTGGACCTGGAGATACCCGCCGGGCAGATCGTCGCGCTGGTCGGCGCGACCGGCGCGGGCAAGACGACGGTGGCGAAACTGATCGCGCGCTTCTACGACCCGACGGCGGGCCGCGTCCTGCTCGACGGCGTCGACCTGCGCGACCTCGACGAGGCCACGCTGCGCCGGGCCGTGGTGGCGGTGACTCAGGAGAACTTCCTGTTCACCGGCACGGTGGCGGACAACATCAGGTTCGGCCGCCCGTCCGCCACCCCGGCCGAGGTCGAGGAGGCGGCCCGGGCGATCGGCGCCCACGAGTTCATCGCGGCACTGCCCGACGGGTACCGGACCGAGGTCGGCAAGCGCGGCGGCCGCATGTCGGCGGGGCAGCGGCAGCTCGTGGCGTTCGCGCGGGTCTTCCTCGCCGACCCGGCCGTGGTGATCCTCGACGAGGCCACGTCCAGCCTCGACGTCCCCAGCGAACGGCTCGTTCAGCGCGCCCTGCGCACCGTGCTCACCGGCCGTACCGCCCTGATCATCGCCCACCGCCTGTCCACGGTCGAGATCGCCGAACGGGTGCTCGTCATGGACGCCGGCCGCGTCGTCGAGGACGGCCCCCCGGACCGCCTCATCGCCGAGGCCGGCCGCTTCGCCGGCCTCCACCGCGCCTGGCTCGACAGCCTGTCGTAAGGGAGGTCGACGGCCGGGTCGACGGCGATGACCTGCCGCCCCGGAGAGCTCCGTCGTGACGCCACGCGAAGGGCGGTCCGATCGGAATCGGACCGCCCTCGCGTAAGGCCGGACGCGTAGCCCGCTCAGGCGGGTGTCCACGGCCCCCGCGGGCGGAGGCCGGTGGACACCCGCCGGGCCGGGTCACTCGTCTTCGTCGCCCCAGAACCAGCCGCCGCCCCAGCGCTCGCGGTAGGAGTCCTGCGTCTGGGTGTTCAGGCGGTCGACCTTGACCTTCTTGGCCGAGTCGGTGAGCCTATCGTTGATCTTGATGACGTCGAGGCCCTTGTTGAAGTCACTCGCGTAGATGTAGCCGTTGTAGTAGTACGCCGACCAGAATCCGCCGAAGCCCTCCGAGGCCGGGCCGCGCTCGAAGTACCCGATCTCCCTCGGGTGCGCCGAGTCGGTGAAGTCCCAGATCGACGCGCCGCCCTGGTACCAGGCCTGGACCATGATGTCGCGGCCCTTCACCGGGATGAGCGAGCCGTTGTGGGCGACGCAGTTCTCCGAGTCCGCCTGGTAGCGCGGGATCTTGTAGTAGTTCTTGAAGACGAGCTGGCCACGGACGATGTCGAAGATCGCGTCCGCGCCGTGCGTCGGGCCGGTGGCCTCGTTGCACGTCGCCTCGCCGCCGCCACCGAGCTCGTCGGTGAAGACGACCTTGGTGCCCTCGTTGTTGAACGTCGCCGAGTGCCAGAACGCGAAGTTCGGGTCGGTCACCCGGGCCGTGACGCGCGGGGCCTCGGGGTTCCGGATGTCGAACAGCACACCGTCACCCATGCAGGCGCCGGCCGCGATGCCCTTCTCGGCGTACACGGTGATGTCGTGGCAGCCGGAGGTCTTCAGCAGAAGGTTCGGCTGCGTCTCGTTGCCGCCGTCGGGGAACACCACCGGGGTGGCGACCACGGACGCCGAGGTGGGGTTCCACAGCGGCACCTTCACGATGGAGATCTTGTCGTGCGGCGGCTGGCAGTCCGGGAACGCCGCCGAGGGGCTGTACGAGGAGACGTACAGGTAGACGTTTCCGTGCCTCTTGTCCGGGACGAGCGTGTGCGTGTGCGAACCACAGTCGGTCTCGACCGACTTGATGTACTTCGGGTTCGCCTTGTCGCTCACGTCGAAGATCCGGATGCCCTCCCAGGACTCCTTCACCGACGCGGGTTGCGGAGTGCTGGAGCAGGAGTCGTTGTTCCGGGAGCTGTCGACGGACGCGAACAGCAGGTTGCCGTACACCGACACGTCCATCTGCGACCCCGGGCAGACGACCGAACTGACGACGCTCGCCTTCTTGGGGTTCTTGATGTCATAGATGGAGAAGCCGCCGTAGTTTCCCACGTAGGCGTAGTCGCCCTGGAAGGCGATGTCGGTGTTGATGGTCGCCGCGATGCTCGCCGGCTTCGGCACGTTGGTGACGTGCTGGACGTTCGGGCTCATGACGATCTGATCGGTGCCCGGGATGTCCGCTGCCTGCGCGGGCATGGCCGACAGCACAAGGGCCGCGGCGGCGCCCGCCAGGACGAGGAACCGGCCTAAACGGCCGCCTCTGGGGGGAATGGACGACACGCAGGGACCCTCCTTGGTAACTTTTGCCACAGGAGCTCATAGATGGGCAGATTTTCTCCCAAACAGGATCAGTTGACCATAGTGCACGTTGTCAGGAAAAGGTGCCGACCTGAAGCCTTACGCGAATGACGGGGACCGGTTAGGGTGCAGCCGCACAACAAGAGATCTTCAAGGAGGCCGGGTGCGCGCCGCGTCCCTCATCGTCATCGCTACGGCGGCATTCGCCATGGCGGCATGCTCGGGCGGCCCCGCCACCCCGACCGCCACGTCCACGGCCCCGGTCATCGCCCCGGGCCGGCCGGGTGAGACCGCCAGGACGCTGAACCCGTCGGAGGCCGCGACCGCCGTCCCCTCCCCCACGGCCAACGCCGCCGACGTGCTCTTCATGCAGGACATGATCGTGCACCACCGCCAGGCCCTCGACATGAGCACGGGAGCGGCCACGCACGCCGCGTCCGACACGGTGAAGCGCCTGGCCGCCAGGATCAGCGCCGCGCAGGGACCGGAGATCAACGCCATGATCCGCTGGTTGCGCGAGCAGGGCCAGCGCGTCCCCGACCACCACGCCCGGCACCACACGATGCCGGGGATGGCGACGCCCGAGCAGCTCGCGCAGTTGCGCGCGGCCGGCGGCGCCGAGTTCGACCGCCTCTACCTCCAGCTGATGATCGCCCACCACATGGGGGCCATCACAATGGCGGCCGACGAGCTGGAGAAGGGCTCGCATATATACGTCGAGGAACTGGCGCAGGACATCTCGGTCTCCCAGGCGGCGGAGGTCAACCGCATGCACCGCCTCCAGACCTCCGGCTGAACCCCGCCGGCGCGGGACAGAAACATCCGCCAGGACTCTGAACAGCACTCCGAAAGAGAGTCAAATCACCCGTCATGGTTATCTCGTGCCGCCCTTGCCGCACTCCATGCTGGCGTGTGGATCTAGGCGGAGATCTTCTGCGGCGCGTTACGAACGGCGACATCGACGCACCACCCGCGCCGCGAGGCGTGCGAACGTCCGGGATCGCCAGGGGCATCCGGCGCCTCTCGTCCGCCCTGGTCGGACGTGGGCATGCCGCCCCGGGCCCGTGGGAGGGCCCGGGTTAGGCTGGCCGTGTGGATCTAGCCGCGTTGCCGTACCCGATCATCCAGGCGCCCATGGCGGGCGGACCGTCCACCGCCGCGCTGACGGCCGCCGTGTCGGGCGCCGGGGGGCTGGGGTGCCTGGCCGGCGGCTACCGCGCCACCCCCGACGTCGAGGCGGACATCGCGGCCGTACGCGCGCGGACCGATGCTCCGTTCGGCGTCAACCTCTTCGTGCCCTCGCCGGAGCCGCCCGACCTGACCGCCGTCGAGACGTACGCGGCGCGGCTGCGCGGCGAGGCGGAGCGGTCGGGGGTCGAGCTCGGCGTCCCCGCCGACGATGACGACGAATGGGGCGAGAAGCTGGACCTCGTCGTCGCCGAGCGGGTGCCGGTGGTGTCGTTCACGTTCGGGCTGCCGTCGCCGGAGGTCATCGAGCGGGTGCGCGGCGGCGGCTCGTACGTGCTGGTCACGGTGACAACGCCGGACGAGGCGGAAGCCGCGCACGAGGCCGGGGCGGACGCGCTGGTCGCGCAGGGCATCGAGGCGGGCGGGCACCGGGGCGGGTTCACCGACGACGCGGGCGACTTCGGGCTGCTGACGCTGCTGCGGCTGACGCTGCGCCGCACTCCCCTGCCCGTGGTCGCGGCCGGGGGCATCGCGGACGGCGCGGGCGTCGCGGCGGTGCTCGCGGCGGGCGCGGTCGCCGCCCAGCTCGGCACCGCGTTCCTGCGCACCCCGGAGGCCGGGACGAACCCCGCGCACCGCGAAGCCCTGGGGACGTACGACCGGACGGCGGTCACCCGCGCGTTCACCGGGCGGCGCGCCCGGGGGCTGGCCAACCGCTTCCTGCGCGACCACACCGACGAGGCTCCCATGGCGTACCCGCAGGTCCACCAGTTGACCGCTCCCCTGCGCGCGGCGGCCAGGAAGGCGGGCGACCCGGAGATGATCAACCTGTGGGCGGGTCAGGCGTACCCGCTCACGGAGGAGGTCCCTGCGGCCGAACTGGTCCACCGTCTCGGCACCGAGGCCCGCGAGGCCCTCGACCGCGCCGCCCGCCGCGGGCCCACCCACTGACTCGGATGGTCCATCTGATGGCGATAGACGAACAGCTCGGCCCGTTGGCCATCCCCGTGCGTGCCGCTCGGCGGAAAGGACGCGGCGGGCGCGCTCGGTGACGAACCGCTGCGGGCCGGGACGAAGTCCTTTCACGGCGCCCCGGCCGCGGACGTAGGGTCGTGAACGGCTCGCAGGGTTTCGACGTCTTCAGGGAGGACGTCAGACATAGGCGTCGTACCCCAGCTTGACCGCCACGAGCAGCCCCGCGACCGCCGAGACGACGCGCAGGGTCTGGCCCGGCATCCGGCGGGCGAGCGACGGGCCGAGACGTCCCCCGATGAGGAACCCCGCCGCCAGCGGGATGGCCGCCCCCCACTGGACCGGCCCGAACAGGGCGAACCCGACGGCCGCCACCGCGTTGGCCAGCGCCGACAGGGCGTTCTTGACCGCGTTCACCCGGGCCGGGGTGTCCTGGAGCGCCGCCGTGAGCACCGAGAACATCATGATCCCGCCCGCCGCCCCGAAGTACCCGAGGTAGATGGCGACGGCGAACACTCCTGCCTTGAGCGCCCGCCCGGCACGCCACCCTTGACCGGCGTCCCGCCCGGGATGGACACCGTTCGCGACGGAGCTCGGAAGGGCTTGCCGATCTGGAAGCGGGTCTCCGTCCGGCGGAGCGTCGTGTGCCGGACGGGCGGTCCGGGGCCTCGGCGGGCGGAGCAGGACCAGGGACGCGATGCCGACCAGCCACGGCGCGACGGCCTCGAACGCGCCCGCCGGTGTGAGCAGGAGCACCCCCGCCCCCGTGGCCCCGCCGAGCACCGCGAGCCACCCGAGCGCCAGCACCTGCCGCCCCCGCCCGGCCAGTTCGGGACGCGACCCCGCCACCGCCCCCAGCCCGGTGAACACCAGCGCGACGGTGTTGGTGACGTTCGCGGCGAGCGGCGGCAAGCCGAAGGCCAGCAGGATCGGGAACGACACGATCGATGCCAGGCTCACCAATGTGCTGACGACCCCGGCCAGCGCGCCCGTCCCCACCAGGCCGAGGACATCCCCAAATGTCACCCCCCAACCCAACCACGGCCCGCGGGATGCGACGGCGTCGGGGCGCCGAGGGCGGCACGGCCGGCCGGCGACGTCGTACGGCGCGGGGTCGGCGAGGTGTCAGAGCTTCGGGGTTCCCCGCGGATACCCGGAGGTGCGGCCTGTTCTCTGCCATTGTGATGAACGGCTGTATTTCTCGCTTATCGGAATAGTCCGACTAGTCGGGATATTTCATGTTTGAGGTTGTCAATTCCGATGGTTCTCGTGGCCGCATCCGGTCGTTCCATTGCCGATCGCCTCGTAAGTGTGCGGTCATGGTCAGGCATAATCGCGTACGGCCGGGCCCGGTTTCCGCCCCTTGTTTCTGTTCCGAGCGAAAATCAAAGAAAGGTGACAGACGATGCAGAACGCGGCCATCGATCGAGTAAAGCTCATCTTCGCCCTGCTCGACGCCGACGGCACCGGCCTTCTCGAGGCCGACGACTTCGAACTCATGGCGGCCCACGTCGTCGCGGCGTCGCCCGATTCCGACGACGCCGCCAAGGCCGCCATGCTCGCCGCCTTCCGGCGCTACTGGACGACTCTCGCCGCCGAACTGGACGCCGACGACGACGGCCGCATCAGTTTCGAGGAGTACGCCGCGTGCGTCCTCTCCCCTGAGCGTTTCGACGGGGCGCTCACCGACTTCGCCGAGGCACTGGCCGCGATCGGCGACCCGGACGGCGACGGGCTCATCGAGCGGCACGTCTTCGTGGCGCTGATGACGGCCATCGGCTTCGAGCGCGCGAACATCGACGCCCTCTTCGACGCGTTCGACCCGTCGGAGGACGACCAGATCACGGTCTCGGTCTGGGCCGCCGGCATCAAGGACTACTACAGCCCGGAGAAGGCGGGAATTCCGGGCGATCATCTGGTCGGCGGGCCGGTCTGATCGGGATCACAGCAACCTGTACACCTCCGGCCCATGACAAAGGGGTACAAGTGGAACGAGTCATCGGACTTGCCGTCGGCCGGGGAACGGGTCCCGAACTCGCGACCGTCTTCGAACGGGTGCTGGCCGGGATCGCCGACGTGTATTCGACCGAAATCAGCGTCACGCGGTCGGAGAGGATTTACCACTCGTATGCCTCCATGAAGCCCACCGCCGGGATCGATCGGGTCCGCCAACTCACGCGGGAGGACGCCGACCACTACGCGGAGTTCTGCCGCGCCCAGGCCGCCCTCGGCGTCCCCGCCGTCTTCCGCACGGCGATCAACGCCCAGTCGCTCTACCTGGTCCGCCAGCGCCTGCGGGCGGTGAAGGTCGACGTCATCGCCACGGCCGACACGTCCCTGCTCCTGGTCCGGGACCAGGCCCAGGGCTTCTACACCGGGGACAACACGCACGTCCCGGGCGCGCTGATCCGCACCATGGCGTTCAGCCAGGAGATCACCGACAAGGTCATCGCCTTCGCCGTGCGTCGTGCGCGGCGGGAGTGGCCGGACGGCGGGGCCGACGAGATCGTCATGGCCTACAAGTTCCACCTGCTCGACGGCGCCCTCGACGCGTGGGTGGCCGAGAGCGCCGCGCGGCACGGCGTCGAGATCCGCCTGTGCCAGCCGGACACGGTGAACCGCGACCTCATCGAGCGCGGCCCGCGCCCTCGCACGCTGATCATCGCGGGCAACGAATGGGCCGACATCATGCACGTCGTCCTGCTGGACCGCTTCGCGGCCGAACGCCAGGAGAACCGCTGCACCGAGAACGTCTACCTGCACCCCCACGCGGCCGGGCTGGTCGAGTACCAGACGGTGCACGGCTCCGCCGACGACCTGGCGGGGAAGGACGCGGTCAACCCGGTGGCGACCGTGCGCGCCGCGGCGGTGGTCGCCGAGCGGCACGCGGGCTGCGCGGGGGCGATGCGGATGGTCGAGCGCGGCCTGGAATCTCTCGGCCGCCGGGGCATCGGCACGCCTGACCTGGGCGGACGTCATTCGACCACCGCCGTGGTGGACGCACTGCTCGGCACGCTGAATCGCGAGGGCCGGCCGATCATGATGGCGGACTCGTGACCTCGACGCCGGCCACCGCGCTGGTCGTCGTGGACCTGCAGAACGACTTCTGCGCCGGGCCGGTCGCCCTCGCCCGGTACGCCGGCGACCCGGCGAGACTGGACGCCGTCGCGGCGAACACCGCGCTGGCCGTCGACCGCGCGCGGTCCCGCGAGACGGAGGTGATCTTCGTCCGGTTCGCCGGCGACGTCCGGTACCAGGGCCGAAGCTGGCGGCGCCGGGATCGCGCGCAGGGCAAGCGTCCCAAGTGCAGGGAGGGATCGTGGGGGGCAGACTTCTACCGGGTGTCTCCCATGCCGGGCGAACAGGTATTCACCAAGCGAGCGTGCTTCGACGCCTTCCTCAGCGCCGGGTTCGAGCGGCACCTGGTCCATCGCGGCGTCGGGCGGCTGGTGTTCGCGGGCCTGTTCACCGACGTCTGCGTGGACTCCACCGCCCGGACCGCGTTCCAGAAGGGCTTCCACGTCACCGTGCTGAGCGACTGCACCACCGGCCTGCACCTGCCGGACGCGGACATCCTGAGCTTCATGGCCGTGGTCTACGGCGCCCACATCACCACCCAGGACCGATCATGGACGCCCCCCGCCGGAGAGGAGGACGCGTGCCAGACGCCCGGCGCACCGGCGTCGAAGGCGGCATCGGGCTGACCGCCCTCATGGTCGCCGCCGCGCGGGCGATCGAGACCCACCGGCCCGACGCCCTGGCCGGCGACGCCTACGCCGAGCACTTCGTGCGCGCCGCCGGAGTGTCCGCGGCGTGGCCGGTCCGCCCAGGGGATGTGCCGGGCGGGGATGCGAACCCCTTGTGGGGCAGGCTGGGACGCTACTTCGGCCTGCGCACCCGGGTCCTCGACGACCACCTGCTCGGCTCGGCCCGCGCGGGCGCCCGGCAGGTCGTCCTGCTTGGGGCGGGCCTCGACACCCGGGCCTTCCGGCTCGACTGGCCGCGCGGCCAGGTCGTCTACGAGATCGACCGCGAGGACGTCCTGGCGTTCAAGCACCGCGTGCTCGACGGCCTCGCCGCCGTCCCCACGGCCACGCGCCGCCCGATCGCGGCCGATCTGCGCGGCGGCTGGGCCGGATCGCTGCTGAGCGCGGGCTTCGACCCGGCCGCGCCGACCGCGTGGCTGGCCGAGGGCCTGCTGCTCTATCTGCCGCCCGCCGCCGAGCGGCGTCTCGTCGACACCGTGAACCGCCTGAGCGCCGGTGGGAGCAGCCTGGCCTTCGAGGTGAAGCTCGGGGCGGAGTCTCCGCAGGTCCGGGCCAGTCCCGTCTACGCGGCGACCAGACGGCAGATCGGCGTCGACCTGCTCGCCCTGTTCGACAAGGAGCCGCGCCCCGACTCCGCCGGTCGGCTGAGGGAGCGGGGCTGGTCGGCCGTGATCCGTACGCCCTTCCATTTCACCCGCCACCACGGCCGCGGACCACGCCCGGAGCCGGACGACGCCCTGGCGAGCAACCGCTGGGTGTTCGCGCACAAACCCGGCATCGACGTCTGACGGCTCGGGCACGAAGGCGCGGCCGCGTGTCAGGGCCGGATCAGCGCCGGATCACAGCTTGATCAGGCTGCCGTGGTGGTCGATGGCGTCCGCGGTCTCGTCGTCGAACCAGACGCCGCCGGTGGCCAGGTAGCGGAACCGGTGGACGCCCTGCGGAAGGATCACCGAGACGGTGCGGGTGCCGTTCCTGCGACGCCTGAGCTCGTGGCGGCCGGGGCTCCAGTCGTTGAAGTCGCCCACGACGCTCACCGCGTCGTACGGCTGGTCCAGGGGCAGAAGGAAGGTGACGCGGGTCTTACGGCCGAACAGATGGTTGCGCTTGAGCATGAGGGGGCCTCCCGAGAACGTGACCCTCTAAGCCTTGCGTTCGCCCGCTTTGTCACGTATGCGGACACGCGATCCGTAACATGGTGTTCACTTTAATTTTTGTCCCCTCCCGGCACGCTCGACACGAGCAGGCCCGTCGCTCCTCCCGGAGGGCGGTACGGAAGCGCTGGAGGAAAGGCCGTGGCGGTGCGCTCAGCGGCCGCTCTCCTCGACGATGATCACGGCGGGGAGGGCGGCGCGCCGCGCGCGTGCGGGCACCGCGACCAGGACCATCGCGGTCAGCAGGCACGTGCCGCCCACGAGCAGCGACCAGCCCGCCGCCTCGCCGTACAGGAGCGTGGCGAAGGCGGTGGCCCACAGCGGCTCGATCGACATGACGACGGCTGCGGGCGTGGCCGGGACGTGCGCCTGCGCCCAGGTCTGGGCCAGGAAGGACAAGGCGCCGGCGGCGGTGGCCAGGTAGACGAGGCCCGCCCAGTCTCCGGGGGTGGCGGGCAGGGCGATCCCGCCGGGCGCGGCGACGGCCGTGCAGACCAGCGCCATAGTGCCGACCTGCAGCACCGCCAGCGCGTACGCGTGCTCGGGCCGGCTCCACCGGCCGAGCGCGACGACGTGCACCGCGTACAGCGCGGCCGATCCCAGCGTCAGGGCGAGCCCGGCGCCGGAGACCGAGCCGCCGCCGGCGTCGCCGGACATGAGGGTGATGGCGCCGAGCCCGGCGACGGCGAGGCCGACCGCCGTCCAGGTCCGGGCGGTGATGGGGGTGCGGAACCACAGGAGCGCGAGCAGCGGCGTCATGACCACGTAGGAGCCGGTGACGAATCCGGACACCGAGGACGGCAGCGCCTTGAGGCCGTAGGTCTGGGTGACCAGCGCGGCCCCGTAGACGAGGCCGAGGGCGACGCCCGCCCGCCACGCGCCCGGGCCGATGCCGCGCAGCGCGCGAGGCCGCAGCGCCAGCAGGATGGCGACGGAGATGAGGTACCGGGCGGCGAGCATATCGATCACGGGCAGCCGGGTGACCATGTCCTTCGTCAAGGGGAAGGTGCTGCCCCAGACGGCGGTCACGCCGAGCAGCGCGGCCACCCCGGCCAGGTGCCGCGTTCTGACAGATCGTCGCGCGTCCGGCCTCGGCGCGTCGCGGTGCGGGGGCGGCGTGGGGTCGTCCGGTGATACCGGGGATGGGATGGCCGGGGCGGGAGCGCCGTCTCCGGTGGTGTACGGCGTGTCGGCGGGTCTCATGAAGGCTTGTTATTCAGCTCGTTCTTCATAACGCAACCGTTTTTCCTGGCGCGGCGCCGGGACGGATCGCGGTGACCCGCTGCCCTCGACGCGCACCGTCCGTTCGGCCGGCACGCACCTCGGCGTCCGCGGGACGCGCGGCGCGATCTCCATCGGTCAGCCCTTCACGCGTCTCCTGAGCCGCAACTCAAACACATCGGCGTTCAGCGTGGCAAATGGGGTCACCGGAGGCACTCGTCCTGGAAGCGGCGGGCGCCCCCGCCGCCGGGCGCCGTACCACCGCCTGACGTCCGTCTCACACGGCGGCCGGGCGTGACAGGAAGCGGTCAAGGGCCGGTGACTTGCTGCCTTACCTCTCTCTGGCAGGCGGCACCGGTTTTCCGCACAGTTGAAGACGCGGGGACCATCAGGGGCCGAACCAGAGGACGCAGCCATGTTGGTCGTGTTGACGATGCGCCGCGCCGCGGGACGGCCGTCGGAGGTTTCCACCGTCGACGGCATCCGGATCCTCGCGTTGCTGCCGAGGCAGTGGCGTAAGGACCTCACGCAGGCGGCCGGGTACATCGCCATCCGGATCCAGACCGACGAGGACGTGACGGCGGCGCAGATCCGGGCGCAGGTGACCGCGATCCTCGCCAACCCGGAGCTCGGCCCCTGGGAACTGCTCTCCTGCGAGACCCTCACCCTCGGCCCCCGCGACGCGGACCCGCCGCCCGCCACCGAGCCGGGCCGCCCGCTCCAGCGAGCCGAGTGGAACTGACCCTCCCCGCGGGCCGGCCCACGACCGCGAAATAAATTTCCCGAGATATCGCCCGGCGTCGTAAAGGCCGAGGTGGTCAGGGGCTCGCCCCCGGAATCCGGGTCGTTCCCCGGTGTCGCCGACGATGGACGGAAAACACGTTTACGCAGGTCAGCGCCGTATATGAACGTCCATTTCACGTTTGCCAGATCGCGGCGGCGTCCCTGAAGATGAACCCACTCCGACCGAGCCCCCGAGCAGGGGTTTCTTCGTCGTGCCCGCACACCGCCCGTCCGGACCCCGAGGAGGGGACGAGCTGATCATCGGGCTGGCGGTGCCGCTGGGCTTCCGGCCGTCGCCGGCGGGCGTGCTCGCGGGCCTGGCGCTGCTGATCGTGTTCGGCACCGGCCTCGGGGCGTTCTCGTTCGTCCTCGCCATCGCGTCCCGGCCCGATGGCACCCTGTTCTGGGGCGTCACCCAGATGCTGCTGTTCCCGCTGATGCTGCTGTCGGGCGTGCTGCTGCCGACCGACCTCGGGCCCGGCTGGCTGCGCGCCGCCGCAGCGGTGAACCCGGTCTCCTACATCGTCGAGGCCGAGCGTGCGCTGTTCGCGGGGCGGCTCGTCAACGCGCCGGTGCTGTACGGGGTGATCGCCGCGTGTGCCGTCGGCGCGGCCGGGTTGTTCTTCGGCACCCGGGCGATCCGGCGCGGCGTCTGAGAGCCAGGGTCGTCCCCCGGCGAGCCCGCCCTTCAGCGGGACCTCGTCCCTAGCGGGGCCCCCGTCCCTGGCGAGGCACCCGCCCGCTGAGGGGCGGCCGGGACGCGGCGTACTCGGGGACGGTCAGCATGGGCGGGCGCTCCCCCACCGACACGTCCCTGACGGCCGGGAGGTGCCCGGCGTCGCCCCGGCGGAACTGGGTGAGCTCGGTGGCGGGGTCGTGCAGCGGGATGATCTTCGCCTGGCGGTCCAGGCGCGACCAGGCGGTGTGCATGATCTGGCCCGCCATGACGCCGAGGGCATCGGTCGGCTGGTGGGAGTGGACGCGCCGCCCGAGGTCCACCTGCGCGAGCGCGCCGAGCCCCTCCCGCTCCAGCAGGTCGATGAGCAGGCCCAGCTCGACGCCGTACCCGGTGGTGAACGGCACGCGTTCGAGGACCTCGCGGCGCCCGGCGTACTCCCCGGCGAGGGGCTGGACGAACCCGGCGAGCAGCGGCCAGTGCAGGTTGAGCATCGGCCGGGCGACCAGTTCGGTGACGCGCCCGCCCGCGCCCTGCGCCTCCCGCAGCGGCCGGTCGTAGCAGCCCTTGACGTAGACGACCGCGGGGTCGGCGAGCAGCGGGCCGAGGAGCCCGGTGACGAAGGAGGTGCGGAACTCGCGCAGGTCGGCGTCGACGAAGACCAGCAGGTCGCCCGAGGTCACCGCGAGCGACTTCCACAGCACATCGCCCTTGCCGTTCATGGGGCCGAGCGCGGGCAGGATCTCGTCCTGGGCGAAGACCTTCGCCCCCGCGCGGACGGCGCTCGCGGCGGTGTCGTCGGTGGAGCGGGAGTCGATCACGATCAGCTCGTCCACCAGCGGCACGGCCTCCTGCAGATCGCGCCGGATGGCCGCGACGATCTCGCCGACCGTCTCCGCCTCGTTCCTGGCGGGCAGCACCACGCTGATAGTCGTCCTCGCCCCGCCGCGCCGCTTGGCCGCGAGCAGGCCGGCGACCGGCCAGTCCGCGGCGGCGTACGTACGCTCGCGCAGCCAGACCTCCACCTCAGGCAGCACGCGCGATCCCTCCGTCGCCTCCGGACGCACCGGATTTCCACCGGATTTCCACCGGCCCGATCACTCTATGCGGAGCCCGACCAGGTTCATGCGGGTGCGCGGCGTTTTGTGGTGGAACCAGGGTAACCGGTATTGGTAGTTACACCATCGGCGGTACCGGCCACAGCGACGCGGAGGATTCATGGCCACGCGGCTGAAGGGCCTCGGCGCGACCGTCCTGGACCACGGCTCCTACCACGTCACGATGGCCGACCCCGAGGGCGACGAGTTCGACGTCCAGTAGGCGGGCCCGGCCCGCGGGCGGTCATCCGTCCGGGGCCGCCGGGATGCGGGCGCGCAGGGACGTGCCGCCGCCGATGGGGCTGACGATCTGCAGTGTGCCGCCGAGGGCCTCGACGCGGTCCTTGAGCCCGATCAGCCCCGAGCCGTGGCGCGGGTCGCCGCCCCCGGCCCCGTCGTCGTCGATCGCGAGCTCGGCCACGCCGTCGCCGACCCGCAGCCGGACGTCGGCCACGGACGCGTGGGCGTGCTTGGCGACGTTCGTGAGCGCCTCCGAGACGATGAAGTAGATCGCGACCTCGACCCGCTCGGGCAGGCGCCGCACGCCGTTCAGACTCAGCTCGACGGGCACGGGCGAGCGGCGCGCGAGCGTCCTGAGCGCCGGCTCGATGCCCCCCATGGACAGGATCGCCGGGTGCAGGCCCCGGGACATCTCCCGCAGGTTCTCCACGACGTCCCCGATGCCGTTCACGGCGTGGTCGAGCCGCTTGCGCAGGTCGCCGCAGCCGGGCGGGACGGCGAGCGCCGCCGTGCGCAGCTCCAGCGCCAGCGAGACCAGGTGCTGCTGGGTGCCGTCGTGCAGGTCGCGCTCGATGCGGCGGCGGGTCTCGTCGGTGGCGGCGACGACGCGGGCCCGGGAGGCTGCGAGCGCGGCGAGGCTGTCGGCGTTCGCCACGGCGGTGGCGACCAGTTCGGTGAAGTCCAGCATGCGGTCCTCGGCCTCTCCGGGCCGGGGCTGGGCCGAGGTGGAGTAGGCGATCACCGTGCCCCACAGATGTCCCTGGACCACGACCGGGCAGCCCATCGCGCACCTGAGGCCGTGGCTCCGCGCCCAGCGGCTGATCCCGCCCGCGACTCCGGCCTCCCCGAGCGAGACCCGCGCGGGCCGGCCGGTCCGCCGCACCAGGTCCGGCACGGCGCCCGTGGCGATCGGCCAGCGCGCGCCGATGGGGGGCGCGGACGATTCCCGCCCGCAGCTCCAGGAGCCGACCAGGGTGATCTGGGCGTCCGGCTCGAAACGGGTGACGGCGATGTAGTCGGCGCCGACGATCCGCCCGATCTCGCCGGCGACCGCCTGGAAGATCTCCTCCGGGGAGATCCCCTGCGCGACGAGCGTCGCCACCCGGCGCAGGGCTCCCTGTTCCTCGGCGATGCGGCGCAGATCGTCGCGGCTCGTCTCCAGGGCGTTCACGATGGCCTCGCGCTCGTGGGCCGCCGCCAGCAGGGATTCCAGGGAAGGGACGATCCGCCGGCGCAGGCGGCGCAGCGTGGCCGGGGGCACCCGGCTCGGCAGGACCAGCGTCCCGAGGACGTCGGAGCCCTCGCACAGCCGGAACAGCGTGCGGCCCTCCCCGGGGGCGACCTTCTGCTGGGTGACGGTCGCGTACGGCAGTTCGAGGGCGCGGGCCAGGCGCTCGGAGGCCTCGGGCAGCGCCGAGCGCAGGTCCCCCGCCCTCAGCAGCAGGCGGGCCTGCTCGGCGGCGAGGTCGGCCTCCTCCCGGCGCGCGCGGGCCTCGGCGGCCGACGTCCGGGCGGCGCCCGTGATCGAGCTGGCCAGCACCCCGACGATGAAGAAGATGGGCAGGATGATCAGCTCGGTGGCGTCGTTCACGGGATACAGGTAGAGGATGTGGTACACGACCGCGCTGAGCGCCGCGGTGGCCATCGCCAGCGCGAGCCCCCAGATGGTCGAGACGAGCAGGACGCCGAGCAGATAGACGACGCCGAACGCCGACGGGGGCACGTAGTCCTTGATCAAATAGATCAGGGCGCTCTCGATCACCACGCAGGCCACGCTGACTCCGACGCCCAGGGCGTAGGAAGGGCGTGTCGTGCGCAGGAGCGAGGCGATGATGCCCTTAGGCACGCTGCGAGTCTACGCCCGCGCCTTGGAGGTACGGGCATCCCCCTCACACACATTTGCCCTGGTCAATGCCCGTTTCGGGGAGAACATTGCCATAGCCGGAGATGCCTTCCCGTTACGCTGGGTAAGGCATCTGTTCAAACCCGATTAAAAGGGGCGACTCCAGGGCGACGGTGATGGGCGGACCAGGTACTCGGATAGCGCTCGCGGAGGACGATGTCCTGCTTCGCGAGGGGATAGCCAACCTGCTGGAGGAGGCGGGATACGACGTCGTCTGCCGGGCGGGCGACGCCGCCGAGCTGCTGGCCTTCGTCCGCGACGCGGCGCCCGATCTGGTGATCATCGACATCCGGATGCCGCCGACGTGCACCATCGAGGGCCTGAACGCGGCACGCGTGATCCGCGAGGACCACCCGAAGGCCGGCATCCTCCTGTTGTCGGCGCATGTCGAGGTCGACCACGCGATGGAGTTGCTCGCCACCGGACAGCGGGTCGGCTACCTGCTGAAACACCGGGTCGCCAGCGTCTCGGACTTCGTCGAGACGATCGAGCGCATCCTCGCCGGCGACTCCGTCGTCGACCCGGTGCTGGTGCGCGAGCTGTTCGCCGCGCGCCACCGCGAGGACCCTCTGGAGCAGCTCACCCCCCGCGAGCGCGAGGTGCTCGCCCTGATGGCCGAGGGCCGCTCCAACGCCGGGATCGCCCATCGCCTGTGGATCGCCGAGGGGACGGTGGAGAAGCATGTGCGGAGCATCCTCGCCCGGCTGCGACTGCCGGAGACCGAGGAGGACCACCGGCGCGTGCTCGCGGTGATCACTTTTCTTGAGCGGCGCTAGCCCCGCCTCGTTCGCCGTCGGCGTTCCGCGCGCCGAGGATGGCGCGGATCGCGCTGCCCGAGAGACCGGACTTCGGAAGGAACGCGGCGGCCGGGCAGGAGGCGATCATGTCGGAGAAGTCCCGCTCCGCGTAGGTCGAGATGAGGATGACGACGGGCGGCTCGGCGGACCCGGCGGCCGCGAGCCGGCGCGCCAGCTCGAACCCCAGTTCCTCCCCCAGGTTGATGTCGACGAGCGTCACGTCCGGGCGGAGCTCGTCGAACCGCCGCAGGGCCTCGGCGGACGTCGACGCGACGCCCACGACCGTGATCTCCTCGCGTTCGAGCAGCTCGCAGGCGGCGGCGAGGAACTGGTCGTTGTCGTCGACGATCAGGCACTGCACAGCCACCCCTCAAGGATTCCAGCAGCCGGGCGGGCGGGGCATTGCGGCTGGCCGCCATATCGCCGGTGATGGTGGCATGGGGGCCAGGGTTGGTGCTGCCCGCGATGACAGCGGGCGGCCGAGGCGGGATCGTTGAGGTATGACCACCCTTTATGACGCATAAAGCAGGCGTATACAGTAGACGACTCGAGGGAAAGGGGCGGCGGTCCCCCGTGCGCGATCCCAGGATCCGGCGGCCAGGATCGCGATCCTGCCATGACCCACCACCGGCGAGACGAACGGGCCCGGGACATCCGTCACCAGGCCCGCGACGTCGCCGTGCACACTCCGCGGCCCGAGCTGTTGCAGCAGCAGCGGCAGTTCATCGCGGACGCCTCCCATGAGCTGTGCACCCCGGTGGCCGGGCTGCGCGCCCAACTCGAAGAGGCGCAGATGCACCCGGACGAGACCGACCTGCCGACCCTGCTGGCCAGCGCCCTGCGGGACGTCGACCGGCTGCAGGCGATCGTCACCGACCTGCTCCTGCTCGCCCGCCTCAAGGGCCAGGTCGCCGAGCGGGAGACCGTGGACCTGGCCGAGCTGGTCCGCTGGCAGCTCTCCGCCCGCGACGAGAGGCACATCGCACGGCTGACCGCCGCCCCCGGCGTGACCGTGTCCTGCGTGCCCCACCAGATCGCCCGCCTGGTCAACGCGCTGCTCGACAACGCCCATCGGCACGCCGCCGACACGGTGTGGATCGAGGTGCGCGGCAACGGCACGTCCGCCGAACTGATCGTGGCCGACGACGGCGCGGGCATCACCCCCACCGACCGCGAGCGGGTGTTCGAGCCGTTCGCGCGCCTGGACTCCGCGCGCAGCCGCGACCTCGGGGGCACCGGCCTCGGCCTGGCCATCGCCCGTGACATCGCCCACGCCCACCAGGGAACGCTCGACGTCGAGGACTCCGAAGGCGGCGCCTGCTTCGTGCTCCGGCTTCCGGCCTTCCACGAGGATCAGCCGCCGGCGTGATGCTCCAGGAAGGTGTAGACGTCGGCCTCGTCCACGCCCGGGAACGAGCCGGGCGGCAGGACCGCGAGAACGTGGGAGTTCGCGCGGGCCGACGGCCAGGCGTAGCCCTCCCAGCGCTGGGTCAGCTCGGCGGGGGGACGGCGGCAGCACTCGCCCGACGGGCAGTTGGACCGGGTCCTGGTCGTGGTCTCCCGGCCGCGGAACCATCGGGACTCACGGTAGGGCACGCCCAGCGTGATCGCGAAGTCGCGCTCCCGTGAAGGGTCGACGTGGGCGACGCAGAAGTACGTGCCGGTCGGCGTGTCGGAGTACTGGTAGTGGACCGAGAACCGGTCCGGCGAGACGAACACCTGGCGGCCCGCCCAGCGCAGGCACATGCGCTGCCCCTCGATCGCGCCCCTGGCGTCGGCGGGGAAGACGATCCCGTCGTTCTCGTACGCCTTGTAGATGATCCCGCCCGCGTCGTTGCGGACGAAGTGGCAGGTCAGGTCGAGGTGGTGGGTGGCCAGGTTGGTGAAGCGGTGCGCGGCCATCTCGTAGGAGACCGCGAACACGTCGCGCAGGTCCTCCACCGACAGCGCCCGGTCCTGCTTGGCCTCCTTGAGGTAGGGGACGGCCGCGGCCTCGGGCACCAGCAGGGCCCCGGCGAAGTAGTTGGCCTCGGTGCGCTGGCGCAGGAAGTCGGCGAAGTCGCGCGGCTTGTGGTGGCGGAGCGCCAGGTGGCCGAGCGTCTGGAGCAGGATCGTGCGCGGCGTGTGCATGCCTAGCTGCTCGTTCTTGACGTAGATGCGCCGGTTGCGCAGGTCGGTGATCGACCGGACCGAGCGGGGCAGGTCCTGGGCGGTCTGCACGGCGTAGCCGTAGTGGGTGACCAGCGCCTGCACGGTGCCCTGGGACAGCGCGCCGGTGCGGTAGCCTACGGCGGCCAGGGCCTCGGCGGCGGCGTTCTCGATCTCGGCGAAGTAGTTGTCCTGCTCGCGCTGCTTGCGGCGCAGCTCGGCGTTGGCGGCCCTGGCCTCCTCGGGCGTGGCCGTGCCCCTGGCCTCGCGGGCGCGCAGCTCCTCGTACAGGCCCAGGATGTGTTCCAGCACGTCGTTGGGGACCCGGGCGGAGACCTTCAGCCGGGGCAGGCCGAGCGCGGCGTAGATCGGGTCGCGCTGGGCCTCCTCCAGGGCGATCTCCAGCTGGGCCCTGCGGTTCGGGGCCTGACGGCGCAGAAGCTCCTCGACGGGGACGGCCAGCGCCGCGGCCAGCGACTTCAGCAGTGACAGCTTGGGCTCGCGCTTGCCGTTCTCCAGCAGGGAGAGCTGGCTCGGGGCGCGGCCGACGCGGTCGCCGAGCTCCGACAGAGTGAGGCCGCGCTGCTTGCGAAGGTGTCTCAAACGCTGGCCGAACGCCAGGAGGTCGAGCTCCTGCGTCAAAGACAGCGGTTCTTCTCCCACCAAAGACGCCATAGCACGATCCTAGGCGCAATTTCCACCGATCTTCCACACGACGCACCGGGACGCCGCGGCCCGGGCGGCGCGGGGGCCGTACGGCGCGGGTCATGGGCTTCTTGATACTCCGGTGGATCATCGTCGCCAACCGAAACCTCCCTACATATCGGGATAAATCATGACATAGCGGGCGGATCATGGGTGACGTGGATCACAAGGATTGGTCTAGTCCATAGGGAAAAGTTTGCATTTCTTGCCAAGGAAATACCGGCTAGTATTCCGCAAACCCGAAACTTCTGGCATGTTTCTCGCGACCTGTCTTGAGAACGATCGGACGTCAGTCGCAGACTCGAACCAAGCGCCCAGAGGACGTCAAAGGAGTCAAAATGAGTGATCGCCTCAAGGGAGCTGCAGACGAGCTGCGGCGAGAGTGGGAGAGCGACCCGCGCTGGAAGAACGTCGAGCGGACCTATACGGCCGAAGACGTCGTTCGACTGCGCGGCTCCGTGCAGGAGGAGCACACCCTCGCCAGGCTCGGCGCAGAACGGTTGTGGTCGCTGCTCCAGACCGAGGATTACGTGCACGCGCTGGGCGCCCTGACCGGCAACCAGGCGGTGCAGCAGGTGAAGGCGGGGCTGAAGGCCATCTACCTGTCGGGCTGGCAGGTCGCCGCGGACGCCAACCTGGGCGGCCAGACCTACCCCGACCAGAGCCTCTACCCGGCCAACTCCGTGCCGGCCGTGGTGCGCCGCATCAACAACGCGCTGCTGCGCGCCGACCAGATCACCTGGTCGGAGGGCGACACGCGGGCGCCGCACTGGCTCGCGCCCATCGTGGCCGATGCCGAGGCCGGCTTCGGCGGCGTGCTCAACGCCTTCGAGCTGATGAAGGGCATGATCGCCGCCGGCGCCGCGGGCGTGCACTGGGAGGACCAGCTCGCCTCGGAGAAGAAGTGCGGCCACCTCGGCGGCAAGGTGCTGATCCCGACCGGCCAGCACATCAAGACCCTCAACGCCGCCCGCCTCGCCGCGGACGTGTGCGACGTGCCGACCCTGATCATCGCGCGGACCGACGCCCAGGCCGCGACGCTTCTGACCAGCGACGTCGACCCCCGCGACCAGGCGTTCGCCACCGGCGAGCGCACGGCCGAGGGCTTCTACCGCGTGCGCAACGGCGTCGATGCCTGCGTCGCCCGCGGGCTGGCCTACGCGCCGTACTCCGACCTGCTGTGGATGGAGACCTCCACGCCCGACCTGGACGTGGCCCGGCGCTTCGCCGAGGCGATCAAGGCCGAGTACCCCGACCAGATGCTCGCCTACAACTGCTCGCCGTCCTTCAACTGGAAGCAGCACCTCGACGACTCCGCCATCGCCAAGTTCCAGCGCGAGCTCGGCGAGATGGGGTACCGGTTCCAGTTCATAACCCTGGCGGGCTTCCACTCGCTGAACCACTCGATGTTCTCGCTGGCCCGCGGCTACGCCGAGGAGGGCATGACGGCCTACGTCACGCTCCAGGAGGAGGAGTTCGCCGCCGAGTCCCTCGGCTACACCGCCACGCGCCACCAGCGCGAGGTCGGCACCGGCTACTTCGACCTGGTCAGCACTGCCATCGCGCCCGACTCCTCGACGGTCGCGCTGAAGGACTCCACCGAGGCCGAGCAGTTCGCCCAGGCACACTGAGCCGCGGAGCGACCGGCCCGCTCACGGCCACGCGCGTCGCCCGCGCCCAAGAACCCGCGGGCCCGTCCGGTAAAGATCCGCTTTGGGCGGCGGCCCCCTCCGGACGGGCCCGCGTGGCATGCCCCACGAGCTGACACATCTGGGCCCACGCACCTGGCTGGCCGGGCGACGGATCGACACAAAGAGCCTCGGCCAGGTGGCCTTCTCCCAGGGCCGGCGGTGGTCGGCGGCGAGTGGGGCGGTGAGGCGGAGTTCGGTGTGGGCGGCGAAGCGACGGACGCGTTCATACCGACGGCGTCAGGTGGATGAACGGCCCGGTGGCTGATACAGCGCCTCCGGGCCGTTCGCCTCGCGCCACTGCTCATAACGGGACACCAGGTCCGGGATCTCCGCCCAGACGAACGTGTAGAGGTTGCGCATCTCGCGGAGTCTGGCCCGGGGGATGTCGGTGAGGTCCGGGTCGGCCAGGACCCGGTCGGCGAGGGCCAGAACCTCGGTGATGTAGCGCTCGCCGTCACGGTAGGTGCCGACCCAGGCGTTGGGGGCGATGGCGAACAGGTCGCGCCGGGTCTCCGGGGAGACCGTGCGTTCCACCAAGCCCAAGCTGATCAGCAGGCGGCCCATGTTGGAGACCGTGGCCGCGCTCGCACCGAGTTGGGCCACCAGGTCCTTGCTGGAGAGCCGGGGTTCGTCCGTGATCAGCAGCAGCCCCAGCATCCGCCCTGCCATCCGGGGCACCTGCCGGGCGAACACCTCGGCCAGTCCGTCGGCGAATGCGAGCTGTGACCTCGACTTCTCGTCCTCCTGCGGCATGGTGCGACCTTAGCAGCAGCGATTCACGAAGGTCGTTTAGTAAATAGTGAATGCTTTCAGGTGTTGACTGGACGCTATACAGCCTCCAATAATCAGCGCACTGCAGACGCGGCGAGACGCCGTCGGACACCTGGAGCGATCGTGGCTCAGCAACACCACCAAGCGGACCTTGCCAAGCTCGCCGAGGCGTACTTCGCCGCTGAGATGACCTACGACCCTTTCATGGCGACCTTGCTCGGCGTCGCCGGACATGCCCACCGGGTGCCCGACCCCTCCCCCGAGGCGGCCGAGAGCCGGCGGCGGACGCTGCTCGACCTCGGCCGGCGCCTCGACCGGGTTCCGCTGGAGGCGCTGACCGGTGAGGACCGGGTCACTCATCGGGTGCTGGACCGGCTCATCCACAGCTCCGCCGGCGAACTCGCCCATGGGCTGGCCGACTTCGCCGTCTCGGCCAGCGTCGTCGCGCCCCCGCCCCGGGCCGTCCAGTCGCTGGCGATGACGCCGGTCGACCAGGAGGGGCCGGCCGCGTGCCTGGAGCGGCTCGCCGCCCTGCCCGGCTACTTCGACGCATGGCTCGCCCGGTACCGGGTCGCCGCAGCGGCGTCAGGCCACCGCTTATCTGATCGGCCGCCGGGAGATCCTGCGCCAGCGCGAGCGCGCCCGCGCCGAGCTCGGCGACCGCTGCGACGTCAGGGACTTCCACCACGAGGTGATCGGACACGGGGCTTTGCCGCTCGGCGTCCTGGAGGAGCTGATCTCCGAGTGGATCAAGTCAGCCTAGAGCGGCTCCCGACGGCAGCGGACGGCCGGCGCCCGGCCCGGCGTCCAGGACCCGGGGGATCGGCGCCCCGTGGGTGCTGCCCCCGGCCCCGGTGACGACCCGTCCACACACCGGCCGATCTCACACCTCAGCCAACCCAAGGAGCTCCAATGACCCTGGACACCCCGGCCTCCGGCATGACCACCGCGGCCCGCCTGCTCGACGCCGTCACCCGGGGCGAACCCGGAGCCCTCGACCGGCTCTCCGCCGCCCTGCGCGACGCGGGCGGGCCCCTGCTCGAACCCCAGGAGAGCGGCGGGCACCTGGTCACCTTCGTCCACATCGGCCCCGCCACGCACATCGAGGTGGGCTCCCAGCTCACCATGGACGGCGAGGGCCGGGCCACCGCCATGGAGCGGATCCCCGGCACGGACGTGTGGCATCTGTCCGTCCCCGTCGCCGACGACCGGCTCTCGGTGGTCTACGGCTACACCGTGGACGACCCCTACGCGGAGAAGTCGCTGAGCGAGCTGATGGAGCTGATGCAGGCGGGCGCCTTCCAGACCGTCGCGGACTCGCACGCCCGCTCGACCCGACCCGACCCCTCCAATCCGGAGCGGATCGTCTCCGTGTACTCCTCGATGTTCCCGGGCGTGGACCGCACCCACGACTCCGTGCTGACCCTGCCCGGCGCGGAATCCGCGCCATGGCTCACCCCCGGCCGGGCGCGCGGCACCATCGTGCGTCACCGGGTGCGCTCCGCTGTCTTCGGCGACGAGCGCGAGGTGAGTGTGCAGCTCCCCGCCGGGCTCCAGAAGGGAAGCGGGCATCCGCTGCTGCTCCTGCTGGACGGCGAGTACCACATCGACCACTACCCGGTGATCATGGACAACCTCATCGAAGCCGGGGCCATCCCCCCGACTGTGGTGGCGTACGTCCACAACAAGGATTCGATGTCCCGGATGGTGGAGATGTCCTGCAACCCCGACCTGGCCCGGCAGTACGGGGACGAGCTGGTGTCCTGGCTGCGCGCGGAGTACGCGGCGGGCGAGGACCCCGCCACCACCGTGGTCTGCGGGGCCAGTTACGGCGGTCTTGGATCCGTCTGGCTGGCGCACCAGCGGCCGGACCTCTTCGGCGGCGTGCTTTCCCTGTCGGGTTCCCACTGGTGGGGTCTGACGGAGCAGTTCGGCGGCGAGGACGGCCCCTACGCCATGGGACGGGACGGAGAGCCGGAGTGGCTCACCCGGCAGTTGGCCGCCGCGCCGGTCCGGCCGACCCGATTCTGGATCGCCGCGGGCACTCTCGAGACCCAGCCCCTGCCCGGCGGCACCACGCTGCTGACCGCCAACCGGCATCTGCGCGACGTCCTCGTGGCCAAGGGCTACGACGTCCGCTACGACGAGTTCGCCGGTGCCCATGAACAGGCGGGCTGGCGGCGTACGTTCGCGCGGGGAATGCGGCACCTGCTGGGCAAGGACCAGGAAGGAGCCTGACGGGCCGTCCGCGTCCCGGCAGCACCAGCGCTAGTGGAAGTCGAACTCATTCGCGCGGACACCGGCCAGGAAGGCATCCCACTCGGCCCTGGTGTAGATGATCGTCGGACCGTCGGGGTGATGACTATGCCGCACCGCGATCCGCCCACTCCCGTCGAGCAACGGACCGGCCTCGACGCAGTTGGAGCCGGCGTCAGGGCTGAAAGTGCTTATGTGCCACGCTACGGCTTGCTCATGCTCGGGGATTGACATGATCACCTTCCGCTGAGCTCTCGAATTCGTTAATGGCTGTTCGGATCAGCTTCATGGATTCGGAGGGATCTGGTGAGTCTGACCGCATGCGGTCAAATTTCAGCATAAGCCTATCCACTCCCTCGGCTTCAATGTAGATCCCACCAGCGGGACTGTCGACATAGCCGATCTGGGGGTAAGGCTCCGGCATCTCAAAGATCCTGAACGAGCCATCGTGACCGGCGTGAGCACCTGACGCGAACGGCAAGACCCTGATGTCGATGGCCGGACGACGCCCCAGGTCGAGCAGGCGTTCAAGCTGTTCCTTCATACCGGCAGGCCCACCTACCGGCCGCCGCAAGAGGCCTTCATCCAGAATGGCCTCGATCCGAGGTGGCTCTGCGGCGGCGAGAATCTGCTGGCGCTCAAGCCGGAATCGTGCGCCCGATGGAGCCAGCGACGGGTCGGTGTCGGTCTGTCGGATGACGGCCTCCATGTAGTTCCCTGTCTGAAGCAACCCTGGAATCGCCAAGGCGTCGAAGGACCGGATCACTCGTGCCCTTGATTCCACCCAGGCGTAGTCGACGATGAGCTTCGAGAGATTGCCGGAGTAGCCGTCCCACCAGCCCTCATGCCAGACCTCGGTAGCGAGTTTCATTAGATCCCCGCGCTTATGCGGGTCCGCGACTCCGTAGAGATCGAGCAGTGCTTGGACATCCGGTGTGCGCGCCGGATACAGGCCGGTCTCCAGACGGCTGACGGTGGCACCGTCGCGCTGAATGTAGTCACCTGCCTCAGGGAGCTTCAGACCTGCGGCTTCGCGAAGCTCACGAAGTTGCCGACCAAGCCACTGAGCCCGCAAGGTCATGCCACGCTTCGCACTCACTCGATCACCTCGTCACGTCGGGACGGAGGGAAGGCTACTACTTCGCGTGTCCACGAGATGACGTTTCCGTGATTGCCGTGCATGCATGCATGATGTCTGTCATCGTGTGTGACGACTCGCACACACAGCGTGTCTAGACGAGGGTTTCGCCGATGACTCGGCCGGACCGGAGGTCACACCATGCAGATCGATCGATCGACGGCGGGCGAGCTCCCTACCGGTTTGAGTTCAGAGAGCGCCGTCGGCGGACATGTCCAGGTGCTTAGTCGCCAATTCGTCGGGTGGAGCGTCTGGTATGGAAGGGCGACTGGGCGGTGGTGGGCACTCGCGCCGCGATGGGGGCGTGACCTGGTGGGTCTGGTCGAGGCGGGGACTCCCGAGGAACTCGTTCTGCGAATGAACCAGATCGAGCTGACCTGCTCGCTCGCCGCCTGTCATGAACCCGCCGTACCGCCCGAGCGCGCTGGTCGCCGTAGCCCGCCCCCAGGCAGGGGCGTACGGCGCTGACCTCCTCCTCACCGTCATGGAACGTTCTCAACACAGGAAGGGAAGTATCCCGATGATCGCGATGCGTCCTCGCGCTCTGGCTTCGGCCTTGGGCGGCATCACCGCGTTCTTCCGCCCGGCCTCGCAACCGAAGGACTCCGCCGTGACAAGTGCCCGGCCGCGCCCCACCGGTCCTGACGCGTTCACGAGCCTCCCGGTGATCTCCCACCGGTTCACTCCGTCCGCGTCGCAGGTCAGGCCCGCCCGCGCCTTCGTCGCCGGCCTGCTCGGGGACGAGCACCCCTGCCGGGACGACGCAATGCTCCTGACCAGCGAACTCGCGGCCAACGTCGTGCGGCACGCCGCCCAGCGTGACTTCCTGGTGTCGGTGGCCTTCCCGGACACCGGCGTGATGGTCGCGGTCGAGGACGGTGGCTCGTCCAAGATCCCCCACGTGCGCAGGCCCACTGACGACGAGACCGACGGCCGGGGCCTCGCGATCGTCGACGACCTCTCGTCCCGATGGGGCTTCGAACGGCGGCCCTCCGGCACACTGGTCTGGTTCGAACTCGCCCAGCCCTCCCCCGACCAGCGGCCGTAGGTTCTCGGTTCTCCCAGCCGATCTCGGCCCTCATGCCCCTGGCTGGGAGTTGATAGGCGGCCTCACAGAGGTCGAGAGTTTCGTCAAGGCACACCGACTCGCCGCCGCCCCCGAAAACGGGGTGTCAGTAAGACTCGCGCAACCAGGTACACGCAATTGAGTTGGCCCAGTTCAGCGCTAGTGCGTGTGGGGTTGTTGAGGGATCTGCGCTGCTCGACCTCTCCTCCCAAGATCGACACACTGACGGCCGTGGCTACCGCCAGATCTTCTCCGAGAAGATCTCCACCCGCGTCAAGGCGGCCCCGAGTTCGAGGCTGCGCTGAAGCTGGCCGCCGACATCACGCGGGCCGCCCTGGACCAGGCCGTCCTCTTCAGCGTCCCACGAGTTGAAGTGCCCGGTCCGCAACGCCGTGGACTGTGGCGGTGATCAACACCTTCGTGGCTAGACGGCCATGGCGCCAAGGGCTTCCCGGCCTACCTCCCCTTCGGTCAGGACGATGACACGGGAGTTGCGTTTGTCGATCTGCATGAGGGTGCCGGGGAGCGGCGCTCCCGTCAGCGGGTGGACTTCGACCTGGAGTCGGCCTGCCTGGGAGCGGTTGAATGCGCGGATGCGATCGGTGTACGTGCTGATGAGCTGCTCGCGTTCCGGGCCGTAACCGCAGGCGCCGAGCTCACTGTGACCTGGTCGTCCGGGCCGACGGGTGAGGTAGGCGAAGCTATCGCCGGTGAGCAGGCCCATGGCTCCCCAGTTGAACGCGGGCGGGACGATGCCGGAGCGCTGGACCGCGTCGTTTCCCGCCAGAAGCCGGAAGAACCCGTCCAGTCCGGCGAGCCAGAAGTCGAGCTCGCCGGTGACGGTGACTTCGATCCCGGTCCATGACTGCGCGGGGCCGCTGGACAGCGCGCGCCGCAAGGCGTCGGCGTCGGCCGGTTGGCCGTCGTCGATGCGGATGGTGAGGCCGGTGTCTGCGAGGGGGATGTTGCGTTCGGCGACGGCACCTGCCCCGCGGATCGGCATGAACCCGCATTCGTGCATGGATCGGCTGCGCCAGGTGCCGGCCGTGTGCTCAAAGGTGACCGAGCGAGTGAGGCCCCGCATCCTGAACGGCACGACGAGAAGCCCGGCGGGGGCGAGTTGATCTGCCCAGGCGGCCGGCAGTTCCCAGGCGCCGACGGTGACGATGATCCGGTCGTAGGGTGCGTTCGGCCGATGACCGTACTCACCGTCGCCCGGGATGACGGTCACATGCCCGTACCCGGTCGTGGCGAGCGCCTGCTCTGCTTCTGCGGCGACGCCGTGGTCCAACTCGACGGTGGTGACCTGTCCTCCTGGTCCGGTGAGGTGGGCCAAGAGGGCGGCGTTGTAGCCGGTGCCCGCGCCGATCTCCAGGATGCGGTGGCCGGGGCGGACGTCGAGCTGGGCGAGCATGGCGGCGACGATGCCGGGCGCGGAGGCGGAGCTCGTGGCGATCCCGTTGTCGTCGCGGTGTGTCACGACGGGGCTGCTGCCGTAGGCGTCGGCGAGGGGTGTGCCGGGAAGGAACGCTTCGCGTGGGACCGCCCGCATCGCCGCGTCGACGGACGGGGGAAGCGCTCCGCCGTCCCAGTCGCGCAGCCGGGTGACCATCGAGGTTCTTAGGTGATTCGCGGTCATGGGGTCGGCTTCCATCCGGCTGAGCCTACCTGTCCATCCCGCACCGGGCAGGGCACCTCACGGAGATGAGGGCGGGTCATCCCTTTGACGATCGCTGGGCTCGCGCTCCGGCCGGCTGTCATGACAAGAGCAGGACACAGTCCCACCGGTCGGGGACGCTGCGGGCGGGCAGGCGGCCGAGTTCGGCTAGGGCGAGAGCGGTGCCCGCCGCGCCGATCAGGAATCCCGGGTGGTCTTCGATCGCGCCGTTGCCGGTATGGGGGACGGCGAACGGGCGGCCCGCGTCGAAGGCCGCGGTGATGGCGTCGGCGGCCGCCGACGCGACGTGCGGATGCCGGTTGGCCGCGCACTGCAGGACGCCGGCGTGCCCGTGGCACAGGGTCGGGCCGTCGGCGTCCCACGTGCGGGCGGCTCGGGCGGCGAGAGCGTTCATGGCCGCTTCGCTGGCCTCGGCGAGCGTGACGTCGCCAAGCGCCTGGGCGGCAAGGCCGAGGGCTGCGCTGATACCCGGGGCGCCGTAGCACCATGCGTCCTGACGGCCGGTTAAGCGGGCGGCGCTGGTGTCCAGTTCGCTGCCTGTGACGGACGTGGGCCACTGCCAGGCTCCATCGGCCCTGCAGCCGAGCAGCCACTGGGACACGTGGCGGATCGCGTCGTACTGGCCGGGGACAGCCCATCCGCGGGCGCAGGCCACCGACAGGAAGGCCAGCGGGCCCGCGATTCCATGCGCCATCCCCGTGGCCGCCGATCCTGAAGGGTCGGCCTTCACCGCCGGGGGGTGCAGTTCGGCGGGCAGCCACCATCCTGGCCGACAGCCGTGCTGGGTCATGATCATCCTGGTGAGGGTTTCCAGCGCGCGGATGAGTCCGGGCTCGGCCGCGGGCTGGTCGTCGGTAACGGCGGCGAGCAGGACACGGCCGATGCCGGCCAGGCCGCTGATCGTGTCGTAGACGGCCCGCCGCATGTAGGGGTCGCCGTCGCGGCGGCGCCGGTCGAGGTCGTCGGTGATGCACCGCGCCTGCCGTGAAAGCCACGACGCGGCCCGGGCAGCGAGCGCCTGCGTGATGGCCGGGTCGGCTCGCTCTCGCTGTCCTTCACGCGACACCGGAGGAGCGAGCGCCGCCGCCTGCGGGGTGCGAGCGTTAACGACCAGCTCCGTGACCAGCGCACCCTCCTCGTCGGAGTCTCCGGGCAAGAACCGGCGCAGGTCGGCGAAGCGGCCTGCGGTGGAGCCGGCATCCTGCGAGCCACCCGACACGGCCAGGAAGAAGCGCCCCTCATCCCGGTCGGCCTGTGTGCCAGCCAAGATCCGCACCCAGATCTCAGCGGTCCGCGGCGGGGGCAGGCCCCGGTCATGGGCGAGGGCGGTGACGTCGCCGTCGTCCAGGGTCACAGCGACGGCGCCCGTCGTCGCGGCCCTGGCGATCAGCCGCGCCAGGGCCTGCTCGCGGCTAGGACGACGCGAGCCTTCCTCCTCACGCGGGTCCAGCCCGAGGCCGAGGCCGGGATCGCACAGCTCGGTGAACGGCACGAGCCGCCGTCGGCCGTACCGCTCGACGAACCGGCGATGGTAGCCGTCCAGCGGATCTTCGCGGTCCCCGATCCGCCACAGCATGGTCGCAGCGTCAGCGGCCGCATCCGCCACGGACTGCGGCAGTTCCAGGCACGTGTCGGCGACGATGTTGACGCTCAGCGGCCGTTGCTGACCGCATATCTGGTCGGCCTTCTGCCGGGCCGCGAGCAAGGCGGCCAGCCGGGACGGGTCCCCGGGGCGGTGCCGGTCTGCCTCAGTGAGCAGGGACCGCAGGCGCTCCAGGTCCTCCCGCCGGGGATGGCGTGGAGGGAGGCATCCAAGTAGGTGGCCGAGCGGGTCGTTCCACAAATCCGCAGGCAGCAGGTCCGTCAGGAGCAGGCCGTGCTGGACCAGACCGGTGATGGCGGCGCGGATCGTCGCCTCAGGCACATCTGGCCATTTCTCCCGCGCGAGCGCGACAAGAGACGTGGCATCGCTTCCCCCCGCGCACATTAGCAAGATCAGCTCTGTTGCCGCAGTGGCGTTGACGGAGGTTCGCCGGGGCCCGGCCTCATCGGGAGCAGCAGGTCGCTCAATCTCGAAGCGACGGCCGCGCCGGACAGCGAGATCAGCCGTGGTGAGCTGAACGCAGGCAAGCACGTGAGGATCCTCGGCCAATTGGCCCGCCACGCAGGAAAGCCAAGTCCCGCTCGGCACGGTGCGGGCGCAGTGCCCATCACCGCCGAGACGCAGCACGGTCTTCTCGCTGCCGACGCGAGCGGGAGTGGCAGCCGCGAACGCTCCGTTCGGTACCGGTCGCCAGCGTGCGCGCAGCTCATAGCTCCGCAGGGTCGCCGAGGCACGACTGCCCTCAGCGGCTGATCCCTCCGCATCTGTCCATGCCTGCCTGGACGCGAGGAACACGGCTTCCCGCAGCAGTGGGCCAGTACCAGGCTCAGGCTCCCCAGCGGGCACCGGCAGCAAGGGGATCCGCGCCAGCGCCACCGACCGGACATCGAACAGGCGACGGGTCATCGTCTTCTCCTAACTCGGGCCGTTCCCCGGGCCGGGTGTCGCGCAATCCCGGCCCGGGCCGCTGCGCGCGGAGGTCGTCATGCCCCAGATCCCGGATGATGAGATCGCGCCACGGCCTGCCGAGGAACTGCGAGCCCGCGTGGCCGCCATCAGCCGGCTCGCCCACCAGGTCCGGCTCCTCCGGCTCGGCGACGACCTTCCCGGCCTGCTCGCAGATCTCCGTACCGCCGCAGCCCACGCGGATGACACCCTGGCACCCGAGATCCAGGCGATGCTCGCCGAGACGTGGGTAAACGCACGCATGATCGCCCGCATCCTGGGCTACCCGGACCTGGCCCAGTCGATGACCGAGCGCTATGCCCAGTCGGCTGAGCGCTCCGGTGACCCTTACGCGATCACCATAGGGACCAGTCTGCGGGCGGCCGAACTGATCCAGGTCGACCGGGGCCACGCGGCGGCCAGGTTGCTGGACACCGCGCGGCAGGCCACCGGAGAGCCCTCCGGCTCGGATCCACCGCAGGCGTGGGCAGCGTGGGGCTGGTCGCACCTACAGTCCGCGCTCTCAGCGGCCCGCAACGCGGGCAACGCCGCCGCTGCGGACTTCCACCTATCGGAGGCGGTCCGTGCCGCAGATCACCTTCCCGCCAACGCCGACCACTACCGGATGACGTTGAACCGGCCAACGTCGCCATCTGGTCGGTCGGCCTTGCCGTTGAACTCGGCAACGGGGCGCAGGCAGTCCGACGCGCAGGCACCATTCGAGGTTTCACTGGCGTCACACCGAACCGGGTATCGCATCATTACATTGACCTCGCCCGCGACTACCTCTACGTGGGCGACCGCGACGCTGCGTTGGCCTCGCTGATCACTGCCAGGAAGCTGGCACCGCAGCAGGCCCGTTACCATCCGCAGGTCCGGGAGACACTGCGCATGCTGGCGCGCATGGAGCGTCGCGGCAGCGACTCCCTCGCAGCCTTCACCTCGTGGATCGGGATGTAGCCCAGGGGGCGGGCGTACCGGTTCACGCGATCATCGTCGGCCGCACTCAAGATCGTCATCGACCCACACCCTGACCACGATCCACCTCGAAGACGCTGTCGGGCACCTCCCCACCGACCATTAACACATCGCTGAGCTGGGCGAACTCAATCACGTGTACCTCACGAGTCTTACCGACACCCGAAACCGCGGGCCCGTCCGGTAAAGATCCGCTTTGGGCGGCGGCCCCCTCCGGACGGGCCCGCGTGGTGTGCCCACGGCCCGGCGGACCGGCGGCCCTGGATCCTGGCGGCTCGCGGGAGTCGCCCTTGCCTGCGGTGCGCGTGCGCGGCCCGTGTCCGAGCGATGGGGCCGATCAGCCCTGAACCGCCTGTGGGGCCGGCGGGCTCCAGCGCTGCGCGGACCGGCGCCGGTAACGCCTGGCGAAGCCATGAACCAGGATGAACCGCGGGATCGCCGGCACCTGCTGGACGACGATCTGGTAGCGAGCGTCGTCGAGCCCGTCGAGCAGCCAGTGGCCCACGTCGCCCAGCTCGGTGAACGACTTCCGCTTGACGTTGTACTCCTGCTCCCACCTGCGCCACTCGGCGGTGGTCAGGGCGGCCGCGGCGACCGGCATCGCCTCCTGCTCCTCCCGTCGCAGATGCGGGAGCAATACGTCGTCGAGGGCGGTCAGCGCCTCAAGGAGATCGGTCCTCACCTCGTCGGACCCGCTGCCGGCGTACCGCTGGGCCGCCGCCTCGACGACGGCCATGACGCCGGCGATACCCGCGTGGTCTTCCTCCATGCTGTCGAGCAGTGGCGCGGCGTCCGGCGCCTTCCGCCGCAGCAGGGGCCACAGGCCGTCGTCTTCGCCGCTGTGGTGGTCGTGCAGGAAACGCATCATCCACCGGACGTGGCCGGCGATCGCCACCCGCCGGCCGTCCTCCGGACACGGCCGCTCGGCCAGCGCGCGGCGCGTGCGTTCCAGGTCCCGGCGCAGCGCGTCGTGGATGATTCCCATCATGCGCGTGTCGGCGGGCGCCACCGTCTGACGCTTCATCGTTGTACACCTTTTCCTGAGGGTCATCGCGGGTAGATGACGCCCATGACGTCACACCGGGCCGCTCCCTGTGCGGACCACCAGGCGGCGGCGAAGGGCCTCGGTCGCTAGAAGATGACTCTGGCCTGGCGGGCGAATGTGAGGGCGACCTCCGGGCCGGAGACGAGTTCCAGCGTCACGTCGTCGTCCCGGCCCGCCAAGGCGCGCATGTACGCGACGGCGTCCGTGCGGATCACCGCCGTCGGGGCGCCGGAGCCGATCACCCACGAGCCTCCCGCCGGGCCGGTGAGCTCCAGCGCGATGGGAGCGGCCGTCGAGGCCAGGGCCATGTCACGGATGACCTGTTCGACGATCCGCCGATCGTGGTCCCCGATGGTGATCGGCCGCCCCATCGCCCGGGCCAGGTCGACGCGATGCATCCACAGGTCACGGGTGTAGATCACGTCGAGCAGGTGGCCGATGAGCAGCCGTGGCGCGCCGGGCATTCCGGTGTCGATCGTGAAGCGGCGCATCGGGTTCGGTGTCCGCAGGCGGGCGCGTACGGCGCGGGGCCACAGCAGCGCGAAGCTCTCGACCAGCGCCGGTCCGGTCTCCCCGGCGTGGTCCTCGCCCTGCACCGCCATGTGGCCGTCCAGGGCGATCTTGCCCTGGTGGCGTCGCCGTCCCAGGAACTGCCGCCGCAGCATCGTGCGGAGGTGGATGTTGTCCTCGCACTGGGCGACCAGGTGGGAGACCAGGGTGCGAACGTCCCATTCGACGCAGTCGGTGGGGCGCTGCCAGTCATCGTCGTGAAGCTCCCCGAGCAGGGCGATGGCCGCGTGGCCCTCGGCTTCGGCGATCGCCGCCACCTGGCCGCGATCATTGTGCGGCAGGCGTGCGGCGGGTACGAAGGAATCAACCATCTCTCTCGCCCTTCTCGGGAGCGTAATAGCGGAAGAACATGTCCAGCGCCGTCCGCGCGAGCCGGGTGAAGCGTCCCTTTCCGACCGGCGCGGACGGTTCGTTGGAGAGGTGCTGGCTGATCACGCCGGAAACCAGCACCGTGTAGAGGGCGAAGCCGTCCTCGCTCGCGGCGGCGGGTGCCAGCTGTCCGGCGTCCACGGCCGCCTGTAGTGCGCGGCGCAGGATCTCCAACTGCCGCACTGCGGGCTCGAACGCCTGCGGGGACGGCTCGAAACCGGGCACCGGCCGCCAGTACAGGAGCTGGGCGAGCACCGGGTTGTCCGTCATCCAGGCGAGGGTGGCCTCCTGACCTGCGACGATGGCGCCCCACGGATCCTCGGCGAGCCTCGTCACGTACGGGTCCAGGACTTCGACCGCTTGGCGCATCCCGCGCTCGAACAGCGCGTCGTAGATGGCCATCTTCGACGGGAAGTACTGATACAGCGAGGGCGGGCGCATGCCGACCCGCCGCGCGACCTCCGCGAGGCTGAGCGCCGCCGCGCCCTCCTCCGCCATGACCTCGATCGCGGTGTCGAGGATCTCCTGAACGGTCTCGCTGCGCCGCCGGAGCCTTCGATCTTCCCTCACGCTATTAAGTTAACCTAATCCCATTAGGCAATGCAACGGCGATTAGGCCGCGTATGTCCCTCCGGCCAGGGGAGCACCTCTTGGCCGACGACCCGGCGACCGTCCACGGCCGTCGGATCGTCGGTGACTCCTCCCAGAGATTGAGAGGACGTTGACGGGCAGGCGGGTGTCCGACAGCGGCCGACCATGCGGGGGAATGCAGGACGACTTCGCCCTGCGTGCCGCCACCCACTGTGACCCTGGCGTGCTCCGCCACCTGACCGACACCCGCGTCCCGGGCCGTCCTCCGCCGGGTTCGGCTGGGTCATCGACCTTCCTTTCCGCGCGAGTGCGGCCGGTCGCAGGCGGTGCGGTCGATAGAGTTACCTTGCCTCAGGCGCCCCATCGGTCCCACTCGGAAAGGTCAAATCTCCCGTGGCTGATTCGTTCGTTCACCTGCATGTTCACACGGAATACTCGATGCTGGACGGGGCGGCGAAGATCGGCAAATTGGCGTCGAGAGCGGCTGAGCTGGGGATGCCCGCGATCGCGATGAGTGATCACGGCAACATGTTCGGTGCCTACGAGTTCCAGGCGAAGATGAAGGCCGCCGGTGTGAAGCCGATCATCGGGATCGAGGGCTATGTCAGTCCCGAGTCGCGCTTCTTCAAGCAGCCGGTGTTCTGGGGTGAGCCCCACCAACGCAAGTCCGACGAGCGGACCGGGCTAGGCGGCGACGTGTCCGCCAGCGGCACCTATCTTCACAAGACGATGTGGGCGGTCAACGCCCAAGGCCTGCGCAACCTGTTCCGGATCTCTTCGCTGGCCTCCCTTCATGGCCACATGAAGAAGTACCCGCGCATGGACGATGAGCTGTTCGCGGAGTACCACGAAGGGATCGTCGCCACCACAGGCTGCCCGTCCGGCGCGGTACAGACCCGGCTCCGGCTCGGCCAGTACGACAAGGCGCTGGAACACGCCGCCAAGTACCAGGAAATCTTCGGACGGGACAACTACTTCCTGGAGATCATGGATCATGGCGGGATTCCGATCGAGACGGGGGTCCGCAAGGATCTGCTGCGGATCGGCGAGGCCCTCGGAATCCCTCCGCTTGTCACCAACGACTCCCACTACGTCACCGAGGACCAGTCCACCGCGCACGACGCATTGCTCTGCGTCGGCACCAACTCTCAGATCAGCGACCCGAGCCGCTTCCGCTTCTCCGGAAACGGCTACTACGTGCGCTCCGCCGAGGAGATGTGGGCGCTCGACAGCTCGGAGCTATGGGCTCAGGGCTGCAAGAACACGCTGCTGATCGCCGAGCGTGTCGAACCCTATGACGAGGTGTTCGCTCACCGTGACCTTGCCGCCAAGTTCCCGGTTCCCGAGGGTGAGACCGAGATGAGCTGGCTCCGCAAGGAGGCCTACCGTGGCGCGGTACGCCGGTATGGCGACCCCGTACCCGCTGATGTCATGGAACGGATCGACTACGAGCTCGGCGTCATCGAGGGGATGGGGTTCCCCGGCTACTTCCTCGTCGTCGCCGACATCTGTCAGTACGCGCGCGACAACGGTATCTGGATCGGCCCAGGCCGAGGATCCGCCACCGGGTCCATGGTGGCCTATGTCACGGGTATCACCGAGCTCGACCCCATCGAGCATTCCTTGCTGTTCGAGCGGTTCCTGAACCCCGAACGTATCTCCATGCCCGACGTCGACCTGGACTTCGACGAGCGTAGGCGCGGTGACATGATCCGCTACGTCACCGAGAAATACGGTGAGGACAACGTCTCGCTGATCATCACCTACATGACGATCAAATCGAAGGCGGCGGTCAAGGACGCGGCTCGCGTCCTCGGGTACCCCTTCATGGTCGGCGAGAAGATCACCAAGGCGTTCCCGCCCGCGGTCATGGGCAAGGAGATCCCGCTCACTGGAATCTTCGACGAAAAGCACCCCCGATACCCCGAGGCGACCGAGCTTCGCAAGCTGTACGAGGAAGACCAGGATGTCAAGCGGGTCATCGATACCGCGCTCGGCCTGGAAGGACTGACCCGAGGCACCGGCGTGCACGCCGCCGGGGTCATCTTGTCCTCCCAGCCCCTGATCGATGTGATGCCGATCTTCATGCGGCCCGACGACGGCGCCCGCATCACCGGCTTCGACGGGCCCAGCAGCGAGAACATGGGCGCGCTGAAGATGGACTTCCTCGGCCTGCGCAACCTGACCGTCATCGGTGACGCCGTCCAGAACGTCAAGGAAAACCGCGGCATCGACCTGGACATGCTCTCCCTGTCGCTGGACGACAAAAAGACATACGAGCTGCTCGCGCGCGGTGACACCCTGGGGGTGTTCCAGCTCGACAGTTCGATGATGCGCGACCTCACCAAACTCATCGCCCCGGCCCGATTCGAAGACATCTCGTCGGTCCTGGCACTGGGCCGTCCCGGTCCGATGGGCGCCAACGCCCACACCAACTACGCGCTGCGCAAGGCCGGCCAGCAGGAGATCACACCGATCCATCCCTCGCTCAAGGAAGCCCTTGAGCCGATCCTGGGCACCACCTACCACCTGGTCGTCTACCAGGAGCAGGTCATGGCCATCGCACAGCAACTGGCCGGATACACCCTCGGCGGCGCCGACATCCTGCGCCGCGCCATGGGCAAGAAGAAGAAGGAGGAGATGGACAAGCAATGGGCCACCTTCTCCTCCGGGATGATCGCCAAGGACTACACCGAGGAAGCCGCCAAGGCGGTATGGGACGTCCTGGAGCCGTTCAGCTCCTACGGGTTCAACAAGTCCCACACCGCCGGTTACGGGCTCGTCTCCTACTGGACCGCCTACCTCAAGGCCAACTACCCGGCCGAGTACATGGCGGCGCTGCTCACCTCGGTCGGCACCAACAAGGACCGGATGGCGCTCTACCTCGCTGAATGCCGCCGCATGAAGGTGAAGGTCCTGCCGCCCGACGTCAACGAGTCCGGGCTGCGTTTCAGCGCCGTCGGCGATGACGTCAGGTTCGGCCTCGGCGCGATTCAGAACGTCGGGGAAAACGCCATCAACGGCGTCATCACCACCCGCAGATCAAAGAGCGCCTACACCGACTTCAATGATTTCCTCACGAAGGTGCCACAGGTCGTCTGCAACAAGCGCACCATCGAATCGCTCATCAAAGCCGGCGCGTTCGACGGGCTCGGCCACCCCCGCCGGGCCCTGGTCCATATCCACGAGCAGGCCATCGACGCGGTCATCGACGTCAAGCGCAAAGAGGCCTTGGGCCAAGACTCGCTGTTCGGCGCGTTCGACGACGATGATGACAGCGAAATGGGAAGTGTCTTTCACGTCGCGGTTCCCGAGGGCGAGTGGGACAAAAAGACTAAACTGTCCTTCGAGCGAGAGATGCTCGGGCTCTACGTCTCCGACCACCCGCTGAACGGTGCGGAACGCATCCTGGAGCGCAATCGCGACCTGACCATCGCCCAAGTACTCGACGGCCAGGCAGGGTTCGGCAACGTTTCCATCGCCGGAATCATCTCCGGTGTCGACAAGAAGGTCACCAAAAAAGGCGACGTGTGGGCCATCCTCAAAATCGAGGACCACGACGCGTCCATCGAGGTCCCCTGCTTCCCCCAGACCTACCAGTTGTACGGGAGCAACCTCGCACCCGACCTGGTCGTCTCCGTCACAGGCCGGATCCGCGCACGCGGCGACGGCGAAGACGCCACCATCTCGTTCAACGCCACCGACATCACGTTCCTTGACATCTCCGGAGTCCAGGATGACGGGCCCGAACCCATCGTGATCTCGCTCCGCGAAGAACGCGTGAACCTGGACCTGGTCAACGAACTCAAACGAATCCTGACGTCACACCCCGGCGACACGCCGGTCCGCCTCCGCGTGGAACGCCTCAACCGCAAGATCAGCCTCGTCGCGCTACCCGACTACACGGTGAACATCAACAATGGAGCCTTCGCTGGGGACATCAAGGTCCTGCTGGGTGCGAACGCGCTGGTCGCACCGTGACAGGAGATCCGATTCCCCTCCGCTCCGTCGAGGTGGTCCAGTCAAGTGACCCGCCCGAATGCGGACGATGCGGCCGGGAAGCCATCCTGTCCGCCCGCGTCCCGCACAACCTCGTCAATGCGCGCAACGAAACCGTCAAGGGCGACACCACCGTAGTCCTCTGTCCGCGCTGCGATATCGGCCGACCCGAAGCGGGTGCCCCGATCACTTGGTTCACCGTGAACGCGAAGATCACCGACGAGAACCTGATGGAGGCCGCTGAACTCATTCATGCCTGGGCGTCGGCCGTCAGCGTCCCTGTCCTCAACGAAGCCGCTCTCGAAGCCGAGTTCAAAGCATGGCGAGAAGGTGGCCTTTGACGTCTGTCAGTCCTTGATCGACGTAGCGGGCACTCATGGGCCCGCGTGGCATGCCCGGGTGCCCGGACGAGCCCCCACGGCACGTCCGGGCCCCGGAAGCTCGGGAAAGACCCTGCCGGCGGCCTGGAATGGCCATCAGCGGCCGGGCGACGCCGGTCTAGACTGACGTTCGATGGATGAAGAGTCGGAAGACCCGCCAGTCCAGTGCTTTCCCGCCGCCTCGATGGGCCCTGCTCCCCCTGTCCGGGCGGAACCCGGGGAATCTGCCCGGCCCACCGGGCGCGACGGGTGGACGCTCGGTGTCGAGGAGGAATTCCTGCTCGCCGAGCCGGGGGACGGCTGCCCGGTCCTCGCGAACGCGCGGGTGATGGGCAACCTCGCCGGCCCGGACGACCCGCGGGCTCCCGGGGCCGATTTCAAGATCGAGCTGCTGGCCTCCATGATGGAGTCCGTCTCCCCCGTCTGCACCACCCTCGCCGAGCTGCGCGCGCTGCTGACATCGGCCAGGGCCCGGCTGGCGCGCGCGGCGGCGCGGGCCGGGGTGCGGGTGGTCGCGACGGGCACGCCGGTGGGCCGCCCGCGCGCGCCCCGCGACGTGTCGGACAAGAAGCGCTACCGCGAGATGCGCGATCTCTACGGCCTGCTGGTCACCCAGCAGGAGACGTGCGGCTGTCACGTCCACGTCGGGGTGGCCGACCGCGAGGTCGCCGTGGAAGTCGTCAACCGCCTGCGGCCCTGGCTGCCCACGCTGCTGGCGCTGTCGGCCAACTCCCCCTTCTGCGAGGGCGCCGACACCGGGTACGCGAGTTGGCGCACCGTCGCCCTCTCGCGCTGGCCCGCCACCGACATCCCCCCGCGTTTCTCCTCCGCCGCGCACTACGACCAGGTCACCGGCATGCTGCACCGCAGCGGCGCGCTGGTCGGCACCGCGCACCCGTACTGGCTGGCCCGGCCCTCCGCCCGCTTCCCCACCGTCGAGGTCCGCGCGGCGGACGTCGCGGCGACCGTGGACGAGGCGGTCCTGCAGGCGGCGCTGAGCCGCGCGCTGGTCCGCACCGCCTGCGCCGAGATCGCCGCGGGCGGCGACGCGCCGCCCGCCGAGGACGAGGACCAGATCCTCCGGGCCGCCCTGTGGTCCGCCGCCCGCTACGGCCTGAACGGCCCCGGCGTGCATCCGAGGACGGGCGAGCAGGTGCCCGCCCGCGCGATCCTGGACGAGATGCTGGCCCGCGTCCGCCCGGCCCTGTGCGAACTGGGCGACGAGCCCGAGGTGGACCGGCTGCTCGCGGGCCTGGACCGCACGGGCACCGGCGCCGAGCGCCAGCGGGCCCTGATCGGGACCGGCGACGTCGCCGCGGGGGCGGCTCGGGTGGCCGACGCCTTCGCCCTGGAGTCGGGGGCCGTCTGACACGAGGGGCGTCCTTCGGGCGCCGCGTTCCACGTCCTGTCCCACCGGGGCTTCTACCAGGGCCCGCCCGCCCGCGTCCGCGCCGATGTGATCGACGCCGCGGCGGAGAATTTGTCCGGAAACACCGCGCCATCCCGGCGAAAGGCGGCCACCCCCGGCGGTGGCCCGGCGTACGGCACCCGGCCCCCGCCGGGCAAGCCCGGTCCGCCCGCGCGAACACGGGCGGCCGATGTCCTACATGCCGGCGGCCCGGCGCGCCGCCCGGACGTACCAGCGGCCGTCCACGTGGTCCAGGCTGAGCGGGCGGCCGAAGCAGCGCGAGAGGTTCTCGCTCGTCAGGACGTCGTGCACCGGCCCTGCCGCAAGGACGCGGGCGTCCCCCACCAGCAGCGCGTGCGTCGTGGTCGCGGGCACCTCTTCGAGGTGATGGGTGACCAGGACCGTCGTCAGGGCCGGGCGGCCGTGGGCGAGATCCTCGATGGCCGTGATCAGATCCTCGCGGGCGGGCAGGTCCAGACCGGCGAACGGCTCGTCCAGCATCAGGACCGCCGGGTCCGCCATGAGCGCGCGGGCGACGCGCACCCGCCCCCGCTCGCCCTGCGAGCACACCGCGAACGGCCGGTCGGCCAGGTCCTTGCAGCCGAGGTCGGCGAGCAGGGCGTGCGCCTTCTCGTGCTCCGCCGGCCCGTAGCGGTCCCACAGCGGGGCGCTGCTGCCGGTGTAGCCGGTGAGCACGACCGTGTGCGCGGTGAGGCCTTCCTCCTCCATCAGCGCCTCGTCCACGAGGCGCTGACTCGCCGCGACCAGGCCGATGTGCCGGCGCAGCTCGCGCAGGTCCACCCGCCCCAGCCGGTGGCCGAGGACGGACGCCGTGCCCGAGCTCGGGTGCCGCACGGCCGCCGCGACCGACAGCATCGTGGTCTTTCCCGCGCCGTTCGGCCCGAGGATCACCCAGTGCTCGCCGAACTCCACCCGCCAGTCGACGTCGGCGAGAAGCGTACGGCCCACGACCTTGACGGTCACCCCCGCGAGCTCCACCGCGGCCGGCGCGGCATGGTCATGGCTGATCTCCGGACCCATCGGCCCCCCTTTCCCTCCGAAGCAGAATAGGGGAGCCCGCGCGACCGCCTGAGCCACATGGTCCACGCGCCAGGACGGCACGGGCCGTCGGGCAGGCTCGCTCGTCTGGGAGTCAGGCGGAGGAGGACTCGCTGACCGTCGGGCTCGGGAGGGGGGTCGGCTCCCCGGACTCGCCGTCGCCCCACTCCGGGATCTGGCTGATGCCGCCCGTCGGCCTGGGCGGCTTCGTGGGCGTCTTGGTGGGTGTATTGGTGGGCGTGGGCCGCCTCGTCGGCGACCTGGTCGGGTCGGGGTCCTTCGTGGGCTCGCAGGGCCGTTCCCCACCGCGCGTGCACGACGGGTCGTCGTCCTTCTGCGGGGGAGGAGGAGGCGGGGGCGGCGTGGTGCGCTCGGGCACGGGAGATCGCACCGGTGTCTCCCACTCGTCGCCGCCCACAGGGCCGCCGGTGGGGCCGGCCGGGCCCGTCACGACCGGGGTCCGCACGCCGCCGGCGCCCGGCGGCAGCCTCCCGGAGCCCTCCGTGCCCTGCGTCCGCGCCGTCCCGCGGCCGGCCACGGGGGTGGAGGTGTCCAGCACCTCCACGGGCACGCGGGTGCCCTGGATCGGCACGACCACCGGGACGGTGCCGGGATCGCCCGCCTGACGCTCCACCGTCGTGCCGCCCGTCCCCGCCGCGACGACGGTCACCGCCGCGATCGACACGGTGGCGAGGGCGGCGAAGCCCGCGTGCGAGGCGTGGCCGCGCCGCGCGGCCGCCCGGCGTGCCGCCCGCGCGCCCGTGGTGGCCGCCGCGTCACCGCGCGGCTCGCCCGGCGGGCCCTCGGGGCGGGCCGGAGGATGGGCCACGGGCGCCCAGATCTCCTCCATGACCGCGTCCACCGCGTCCCGGCGGTCCCACGACCGGTCCACTCCCCCGGCCTCCAGCAGCCACGCCAGCAGCGCCGCCGCGCCGGGACGCGCCCCCGGCTCCTTGGCCAGCGCGGCCGAGACCGGATCCCACAGCAGCTTGGGCACCGAGGCCAGCCGCGGCCGCTCCACCAGGATGCGCCGCGTCAGCACGTCCGCCTCTCCGGCGCCGAACGGGTGGTGACCCGTGGCGGCGTAGGCCACCAGGCAGCCCCAGGCGAAGACGTCGGAGGCGGGGATCGCGGGGCCGCCCGTCAGCCGCTCGGGGGCCACCCAGCCGGGGCTGCCCATGATCTGGCCCGCCTGCGTGTGCGCGACCGCGGCGTCCACGTCCCTGGCGATGCCGAAGTCGATGACGCGCGGGCCCTTGGGCGAGAGCAGGACATTGCCCGGCTTCAGGTCGCGGTGGACGAAACCGGCCTCGTGGATGGCCGCCAGCGCCGCCGCCGCGCCCAGCGCCACGCCGTAGGCCAGGTCGGGGGTCAGCGGGCCACGCGCCGCGACGACCTGCGACAGGGACGGCCCCGGGATGTACTCGGTGACGAGGTAGGGGCGATCGCGGTCGACGCCGTGCTCCAGCACCGCGGCGGTGCAGAAGGGCACGACACGCCGCGAGAACTCGACCTCCTCGGTGAACCGGGCCCGCAGCACCGGGTCGCCGAGATGGACGCCGTGCGGGGTCTTGAGCGCGACCAGGCCGCCCTCCGGCCGCTCGGCGAGGTACACCACCCCCATACCGCCCGCACCGAGACGGCCGAGCAGAAGGTAGCGTCCGATGATCACCGGATCGCCCACCGTCAGCGGCCGAACCCCTGGAGGCATCCCGCCCGGGACCCCCGCTTCGCCACGTGCCATCCGCAGGAGACCTCTCTACGAAACGTTCCGAGCAGTCGAGCAGTACGGCACAGGCCACTGTGGCTCTCCCGAAGCGCGTTCGGCGTCAACTAGTTCGAAGCGGCATGGGAGGTAAGGCGAATGCTCCCTGAAGGTAAGGAATTCCAGTGCCCGCTGAGATCGGTGTGACTGCTGAGGTGCCCGGTACGCGCCCCGGCGGCGGTCCTGACCGTTCGCAGGCGTACGCCGGGGAACGGCTCAGTCCGCCGGGGAACGCCTCACGCGGCGGCCGAGCCCGAGGACGGATCCGGCGCGGCGGGATCCAGTGCGGCTGGATCCAGTGCGGCGTGGGTCGCGCCGGAGGTGCCGGTCACGGCGTGGAGGAAGCGCTCGATGTGGCGGAAGACCAGCCGGGCCTCGGGGACCACGTCGGCGAGGATCGGGAACGCGTGCGGCATCCGGTGCCACTCCTCGTAGGTCACCTTCACCCCGGCCCTGCGCGCCTGGAGGGCCACGCGGCGGCCCTCGTCCCGCAGGACCTCGGTGGAGCCGGTGACCACCATGAGCGGCGGCAGCCCCGTGTAGTCGCCGAACACCGGCGATACCAGCGGGTCGCGGCGGTCGAGGCCGGCCGTCCACCGGCGGGCGAGCCAGTCCACGCGGCCGGCCGGCACGATCGGGTCCACCCAGCGGTTGGAGTTGCGCCGCGACTCCGACAGATCGGCCCACGGCGACAGGCAGATCGCGGCCGCGGGCAGCGGCGTCCCCTGGTCGCGCAGGGCCAGCAGGGTGGCGAGGGTCAGGTGCCCGCCCGCCGAGTCGCCCGCGATCACGATGTCCTGGGCGTCGTACCCCTGGTCAAGCAGGCCCTGGTACGCGCCGAGGGCGTCGGAGAGCGACTCCCGGAGCGTGTGCGCGGGGCCCTGACGGTAGTCATAGGCGAACACCGGGCGCCGGGCCACGGTGGACAGGCGCCAGGTGATCGGCCGGTGCGTGGCCGGGGAGCAGAAGAAGTAGGCGCCGCCGTGGAAGTAGAGCAGCACCTTGCGCTCGTCCAGCCCCTGCCCGGCTCGGATCCACTCCGAGCCGCAGGCGTCGTCTCCGTCCCTGACGATCTCGACCTCGGACGGCGCGAGCCGCGGCAGCCGCTCCCCCAGCGCGGCGATACGCGCGAGGACGGTCATGCCGACGGTGTGCCGCAGCAGGATGGCCGACATAGGCTTGGTCGTGCCGCGTAGCAGGCCGTTGAACGCGCTGGCGCGCCAACTGAGGGGGTATACGGGGTGGACGTCCACGTCGATCTCCTGCTGCACGTGTACCTCCTGCCCGATCCGCGCGGCAGCCTATCTACCAGGCGATATAACCCGGTTTACATGGACGTTACTTCCTTTGTCGAGCGTTTCCCAAGAGATCTACCTGCCGTTACGTGAACCACCACCCCGACACTCGCCCTTGACCACCGACCCACCTCCCCCCGAACCCTGATCGAACACGCGCGGCTCTGGGACCGGCTCGAACTGATCGGCGTCGGCGTCACCCACATCGCCCTCGACCTGCGCACACCGTTCCCCCAGCCGGTCCCGCCGTAAAGCTCATCGAGCCCGTCCTGGCCCAGACCGGCGGCGCCTGAGAGCGCCCCGCCGTCCCAGCCGTCCGCTCCAGGGTGAGGCCTGGGCCGAACGCACCGGGCCGCCGGGAGGAAACACCTGGCCACAAATGGAAGGCCGACCCGGTGGGGGCGCCTCTAGAATCCGTTGCGACCCGCTGCCGGCCCGCTACCAGGAGGTGCCCGACCTTCCCCCTCTATGCGACGATCTTCATGTTCGGCTTCCGCCGGCACGCCGTCTACCGGGCCGCCGCCTTCGCCGGAGCGTTGACCAACACGATCTTCGGAGTTCTGCGCGCCTACGTGCTGATCGCCCTGTGGCACGCCAGGCCCGGCCTCGCCGGGTACGACGTCGCCGACGCGGTCACCTTCTGCTTCCTGACCCAGGCGTTCATCGGGCCCATGCAGGTGTTCGGCGGCGCCCTCGACCTCGCCGGGCGGGTGCGCACCGGCGACGTCGCCCTCGACCTGCTGCGCCCCGCCTCGCTCCAGCTCTGGACCCTCGCCGACGACCTCGGCCGCGCCGCCTATCTGTTCATCGTCAGGAGCGTCCCGCCCGTGCTGATCGGCGCGGCGCTGTTCGGCGTCACGTTCCCCGCCCACGCGTCCGGCTGGGCCTGGTTCCTCGTCTCGATGATCCTCGGCGTCGTCGTCAGCTTCGGCCTGCGCTACCTGCTGGCCATGGCCACGTGCTGGATCGTCGACGACCGGGGCCTGCTGCAACTGTCCCTGGTCATGACGACCTTCTTCAGCGGCATGGTGCTGCCGCTGAACCTGATGCCCGGCTGGTTCGGCACGTTCACACGGGCGCTCCCCTGGTCCGCGATGGTCCAGGTGCCCGCGGACGTCTACCTCGGCAAAACGGACGTCGCCGGCGCCCTGGCGTTCCAGGCGATGTGGGCCGCCGTCCTACTCGCCGCGGGAGCCCTGGTCACCCGCTCCGCGCGCCGCAAGGTGGTGATCCAGGGTGGGTGAGGTGCTCGGCATGGCCAGGAGTTATGTCCTGCTGGCCGCCACCTGGATCCGCGCCGCCGCGCAGTACCCCGCGTCGATGATCATGATAACGGCCGGCTCGTTCGTGGTCACCGGGCTCGACCTGGCCGCCATCGCGGTGATCTTCGTGCACACCGGCTCCCTCGGCGGGTTCACCCTGCCCGAGGTGATGTTCCTGTACGGGACGGCCGGGGTCTCGTTCGCGCTCGCCGACATGCTGTTCGGCAACGTCGACAAGCTGGGCCAGCACGTCAGGGCCGGCACCTTCGACACGATGCTGATCCGGCCGGTCAGCCCGTTCGTCCAGATGGCCGTCGACCGGTTCGCCTTCCAGCGCGTCGGGCGCGTGCTCCAGGCGGCGACCGTCCTCGCCATCGCCCTGGCACAGCTGCACGTGCCGTGGCAGCGCGCGTGGATGATCCCGCTCATGGTGCTGTGCGGCATCGTCCTGTTCACGGCGCTCTGGACGTTCGGCGGCGCGTTGCAGTTCCTGCTCACGGAGGCGCCCGAGATCGCCAACGCCTTCACCTACGGCGGCGGCCAGCTCACGCAGTACCCGCTCAGCGTGTACGGGGGCGAACTGGTGCGGGCCGTGACATTCATCGTGCCGCTGGCCTTCGTCAACTGGCAGCCGGGCCTGTACGTCCTGGACCGGCCCGATCCGCTCGGCCTGCCGTACTGGCTGCGCTTCGCCGGCCCGGTCGCCGCGCTCACGCTCGCGTGCGCCGCGGCATGGGCATGGCGGGCCGGCCTGCGCCGCTACCGCTCCACGGGGAGTTGAACCACATGATCGAAGTAGACGGGGCCGCCCGCACCTTCACGGTGACCCGCAGGAAGGGCCTGCTCCGCAGGGAACGGCAGGTCGTGCACGCCGTCAGCGACCTGTCCTTCCAGGTGGCCGCCGGGGAGTTCGTCGGCTACCTCGGGCCGAACGGCGCGGGCAAGTCCACGACGATCAAGATGCTGACCGGCATCCTCGCGCCGAGCGCGGGGCGCGTCCGGGTGGCGGGCCTGGACCCCTCGCGGCGCCGTACGGCGCTGGCGCGGCGCGTGGGGGTGGTGTTCGGGCAGCGGACGACGCTGTGGTGGGATCTGCCGCTCAAGGACAGCTTCACCCTGATCCGGCACCTTTACAAAGTAGATCAGGTACAGCACCGGGAACGGCTCGCCGAGCTGGCCGACGTCCTGGAGCTGGGGTCGTTCCTGGACAAACCCGTCCGGCAGCTCAGCCTGGGGCAGCGGATGCGCGGCGACATCGCGGCGGCGCTGCTGCACGATCCCCCGGTGCTGATCCTGGACGAACCGACCATCGGGCTCGACGTGGTCAGCAAGGCGGCGGTGCGCGAGTTCCTGCGCGGGCTCAACGCCGAGCGCGGCACGACCGTCCTGCTCACGACCCACGACCTCGGCGACATCGAACGGCTCTGCCGCCGGGTGATGCTGATCGACCACGGCCGGCTCGCCTTCGACGGCACCCTGGACGACCTCCGGGCCCTCGTCCCGGAGGAGACGTCGATCGAGGACGTGGTCACCCGGCTTTACACCCGCACCGCGGGCACGGCGTTGACTGCGCCCCCGGACCTCACCGAGGCCGACGGGGTCCGGGGTCAGTAGTACGCCTCGGAGGTCTCGGTGCCCTCCTCGTAGTCGTCGTCCGCGTCGTCGCGCCGGCCCGTCCACCGGGTGGGCATGAGCACCGGGACGAACAACGCGATGCCGAGCAGCGCGAAGACGCCCCGGGACAGCAGGTCCTGCATGCCCTTGCCCGCCTGGACGATCATCGGGTCCAGCGAGGGGTCGGTGGGGGCCAGGCCCAGCGCCCGGTTCACGTCCAGCGCGTAGATGACGGTCCACGCCAGCAGCGCCATGGACGGCACGAAGGTCGCCAGGGGCGAGACCCGGCCCGCGACGACCAGGCCGAACAGGAGACCGACCACGAGCATGGCGCCGATGCCGACGAGCGCCTTGGTGTCGCGCACCGGGTCGACCACGGCACCACCCGTCACGCTCAGCATGCCGCGGACCGCGTCCTGCGAGGCCCACCCGGCGCCCGCGAGGATGACCGCCGTGACGACGACACCGAGCAGCAGTCCGAGAAAGTGCCGCATGGTCTCCACCTCGCGCTTCACTCAATCTGCGAACGCGGGCAACAGTATCGACAAAACTCCTATAACGGCAGGCGTTGGTTCAGGTCCACTAAAATATCCCCACAAGACAGACCAGATCCCGCCATAGCCTGGAATATAGGACGAGGTCCGACGGGACAGGCGGCCCCGGGCCATGGCACGATGTGGGCGTCATGCGTGCCCGCCTGCCCCTGCGCCTCGCGCGGTCGGCCGCCTTCACGGTCGTCTGCGTCTCGCTCGCCGTGCTCGGCCACCGTGCCGCCGGCGGGTCGGGTCCCGCGTCGTGGGCGGTGGCGGGTGGAGCGGCCGCCGTCACCGCCCTGGCGACGATCATCGCCGGGCGCGAGCGCTCTCCGCAGACGGTCATCGGCTTCCTGGTCGGCACCCAGGTGTTCCTGCACCTGCTGTTCGGCGCCGCCAGCGGCGACGGGTCGGAGCTGCAGGTCCACCTCGGGCACCGGCAGAGCCTCGGCGCCGACCTCGGCATGGTGATCGCCCACCTGACCGCCACGCTGATCACCGGCTGGTGGCTGGCCCGGGGGGAGGCCGCGCTCTGGTCGATGCTGCGCCGCCTCGGCACGCTCGCCGTGCGCCGGGCGCGCCGCCTGCTGACCGTACTGCGGGCCACGCCCGTCCGCCGGTGGTCCCGTCGGGGAGCCGCCGGTCACCTCACGCCCGCCCCTGTCCGGCGGGAGCTGCGTCACAGTGTCCGAAGGCGCGGCCCTCCACTTCCCGCCGCCTCCTGACCCGTCCGTCGTCCCCCACGTCCACCGGCGGCAGTCCTCGCACGCCCACGCCGGCGCGCACGCACGTCCTCCCCCGCCGTACACGCCACGGACGCGTGCGAGAGGGCGTGGCCGCACATGGCCGCGGACCATGGCGGACGGCCCGTCCCGCAGCCCGGAGGTACGCACATCCGGCAGGGGATCCGTCCTCGCGTCCCTTCGAGGGATCGTGGGCCGATCCCGGCCATGGTGACGGATGGTCCGGCGGCGCTCGCGCTCGTTCCGGCTTTTCTCATAACAAAGTGGAGATCCCCATGTCATTCACCACCGTCGCACGCCGCGCAGTCGCCGTCACCGCCGGCGCGCTCGCCCTCACCCTGGGCCTGGCCCTGCCCGCGCTGGCCCACGTCACCATCCAGCCTGGATCCGTCGAGAAGGGAAGCTTCTCCAAGGTCGCCTTCCGCGTGCCGAACGAGCGGGACGACGCCTCGACCACCAAGCTGGAGATCGAGTTCCCCACCGACCACCCGCTGCCGTTCGTCTCGGTGCGGCCGGTTCCCGGCTGGAAGGCCGACGTCACCCAGAGCAAGCTGCCCAAGCCGGTCCCGTCCAAGTACGGCGACATCACCGAAGCCGTGACCAAGATCACCTGGACCGGTGGGAAGATCGAGCCGGGCCAGTTCCAGGAGTTCGAGGTGTCGCTGGGCGGCCTGCCCACGGACACCGACCAGCTTCTGTTCCCGACCGCCCAGACCTACTCCAGCGGCGAGGTCGTGAAGTGGGCGGACGAGCCGAAGGCCGACGGCTCCGAGGCCGAGCACCCCGTTCCCACCCTGAAGCTGGTCGACCCGGCCCCCGGCGCCACCGACGAGCACGGCGGCATGGCCGCCCCCGGCGCCTCCGCCGCGGCCTCCGCGTCGTCCTCGGCCGACCCCGCCGTCACCATGCAGGCCCACGCGGCCTCCGGCACCGAGGACGCGGCCTCGGACGGGACCGCCCGCCTGCTGGCCGGCATCGGCATCGTGGTCGGCGTGGTCGGCGCGGCGATCGGCGTCGCCGGATTCCGCCGCGGCCGCTCCACCTCCCAAGGCTGACCCCACTCCGCCGCCGGAGAGCCGAGCAGGCAGGCGAGAGGTGCCATGGTCCGGCGTGTTACGGCGCACCGGACCAGGCACCCGCCGCCGGGGCCGAGTTCTCCGCCGACGGCTGGGGGCCGAGTGCCGGGTGTGGTGGTCAGCTCGTGATGTCGCGGCCGGAGAAGCGGCCCCAGGCGATCGCGCCGAAGACCAGCGCGTACGCGGCGAAGACGAGTAACCCTTGGCCCATCACGTCGGTCGCGATCGGGTCGCGCAGGGCCCCGTCGAAGGACGACCACCAGGTGGTCAGCAGATAGGGACGCACGGGCGCGAGCTGCGGGATCGCCCCGATGACCTGCGAGAACACCACGGTGACGACCGTCGCCGCGACCGCGCCGATCGGCACCTCGGTGAGCGTCGACACCGCCAGGCCCACGAAGCCGAGCGCCGCCATGCCCACGGCGCTGTACGCCGTGACGATCAGGACGCGCAGCATCGCGTCCATGATCGGCACCGTCGTGCCCGAGAGCAGGGTGACCGGGCCCACGGGGAACATGACCAGGCCGGCGATCAGGGCGGAGGCGGCGACCACCGCGCAGGCGGCCAGCCCGAAGACCGCGATGTTGACGGCCTTGACCGCCAGCAGGCGGGTGCGCCCCGCGGGGGCGGTGAGCAGGTAGCGCAGAGTGCCGGCATTCGCCTCACCGGCGATCGAGTCGCCCGCGACCACGCCGACGGCCAGCGGCAGCAGAAGCTGGACCAGCAGCGACATCGCCAGGAAGGTCAGCATCAGCCCGTTGCCCGCGACCTGCGTGACGAGCGTGGGCGTCTCGTCGTCGGAGCCGAACGCCTTCAGCGCGATGCCGATCACCACGGGCACGCAGGCGAGCATGATCAACATCGCGATGTTGCGCGGCCGGCGGAAGGTGAGCCCCAGCTCGGACCTGATCAACCGCAGCACCGCCCGCACCGCACCCGGTGACGCGACGAGCCGATCCCGGCTCCCTCCCCCGGCGGGGGAGGAGGTGGTCTGTGCGGGAGCGGGCGGGGATGGGAATGCGGCGCCCGGCGCCGGCGCGCCTGCCCGCTCGGGGGCCGCGTTCGCGGGCCCCGGTGTGGACGAGGCGGTGTTCTCGGTCTCAACCGTCGACATCGAAACCTTCTCCCGTCAGGCCGACGAACAGCTCTTCAAGACTGGGCCGGACCACCGTGAAGCCGCGCACGGCGACGCCGTCCCCGACCAGCTCGGCGTTCACGACCTCCGGCGCGTGGTCGCCGAGCTCTGCCTCGACCGCGTCCTCGCCGGTGTGCACCCGCGCGAGCCCGAGCCGGTGCAGCACGGACGCGGCCTGCGCCGGGTGCGGGGTCTCGACGCGGACGCGGGGCGCGTGCCCGGCCCGCAGATCGGCGATCGTCCCCTGTGCCACCAGGCGGCCGGTCCGCATCACGCCGATGTCCGTGCACATCTGCTCGACCTCGGCCAGCAGGTGGGAGGAGACGAAGACGGTGGTGCCGTCAGCGGCGATCTCTTTGATCAGCGAGCGGACCTCGCGGGTGCCCTGCGGGTCGAGGCCGTTGGTCGGCTCGTCCAGCACCAGCAGCTCGCGCGGCCCGAGCAGCGCACCGGCGATGGCCAGGCGCTGCCGCATGCCCAGCGAATAGGCGCGGTACCGCTTGCCGGCGGCCGCGCCGAGGCCGACGCGGTCCAGCGCGGCGCCCACCCGCCGCCTGGCCGTCCGCGGGTCGGCCTTGGGGTCGGCCGCGTCGTACCGCAGTAGGTTGGCCTCGCCCGAAAGGTAGGGGTAGAAGGCCGGCCCCTCGACGACGGCGCCGACCTTGGGCAGGGCGGAGGCCAGCCCGGCGGGCATCGGCCGGCCGAGCACCTCGCAGGCGCCGCTGGTGGGGCTGATGAGGCCGAGCAGCATGCGGATGGTCGTGGTCTTGCCCGACCCGTTGGGGCCGAGGAACCCGAACACCGAGCCGCGCGGCACGGACAGATGCAGATCGTCCACGGCGACCTGGCCGCCGCGGAAGCGCTTGGTGAGCCCGCGCGCGACGATCGAGCAGTCGCCGGGAGAGGCTTCGGTGTGGGTCACCCGAGGGGGCGCCGCCTCGTGCGCCCCCTCCCCCGTGATCACCGTCACTTGCGGCCGGCCGCCTGGACCAGAGCCTCGGGCGTGACCGCGCCCGCGAACAGCCTGCCGTCGTCGGTCAGCAGGACGGAGACCAGCTTGGTCTTGATGACCCTGCCGCTGCCCCACGGCCCGCTGACCCGCTGGGCGGACTTGAGCACCGACTCGATCAACTGAGCCGGGTCGCCGCCGCGGCCGTTGCCGTCGCGGCCGTTCTGCTGCTTGGACAGGTCGGCGAGCGAGAACGGCACCTCGGCGACGGTTCCCCAGCCGCTGCCGTGGCTGCGCGCGCCCGCGCGGGCGGCCTCGCCACCGGCGAGGTCGTGGCCGAGCTCGGCACCCTCGGACAAGGACTCGCCGGGCTTCCCGGCCTCGGGCTTCTGCTCCTTGACCTTGGCCCCGGCGGGCGGGGTGAACGCGAAGTTCTCCGGCGCGGGCGTCGAGAACGACACCTGGGTGAAGCCGATCTCGAACGCGGGCTCGGGCGCGCCCTTGGCGAAGATCTGGACGCGCAGCGGGATGTAGGTCTCGCCGTCGAGCGCCAGGGTGACGTGGTCGACCAGGGACGTGGAGTCCTTGGGGGTGAGCACCAGCTGGTAGGCGGCGCGGCCCGCGATGTGCTGGCCGTTCTCGACGGTGATGGCGGTGTTCTGGTCCGCGGCCTTCAGGAGCTGGTTCGCGAGATCCTGCGGGGTGGTGGCCGTGGGCAGCGGCGTGTGCCGGGGCTCGGCGGCCTCGCCCTTGCCGCCCTTGACGTCCTCGGGGAGGCTGAAGCGGGTGGCCGTGTTGGTGTCGCTCTCCCACAGCCAGGTCGAGCCCTTGCCGTCGGAGATGACGTCGGTCTCGCTCATCTGGCCCGGCAGGGCCAGCCGCAGCCGCCCGTCGCCGCCGTACCAGACCTTCAGCGTGTGCGAGCCGGACAGCAGGGACAGCGGCGAGCTGCTCGTCCCCGACGGCAGCGGCAGCGAGGGCAGGCCGAGCGACGCGGTCTCGACGACGGTGCCCGACATGGCGGGCGGCCGCTCGTGCTGCGCGGTCTTCACGACCTCGGCCAGCAACTGCTCGGCGGTGCGGTCGGGAAGGGTGGGGTCGCCCTGGACGGCGGCGATGACGGGGCCGGCGCCGACGGCGGCCCCCACGATGACGAACGCCGCGACGGGGACGGCCCACCTCACGGCGCGCGCCTTTCTCCACGTGGACTGCATGTCACTCCTCAACGGTAAGTCCTTCGATCCGACACCACGCAGACTGCCGCCCGGGTCCTGAGCCGAAGCTGAGACAGGCTGAGAAGGCTCTCAGACTTCGGCCCGCCGGGACCGTTCGCGCTGGTGGCGGGGGACGAGGCTGCTGCCGGGGCTCTCAGGCGGGTCTCAGGGAGGACAGGCCAAGATGGGGGGACACCACACAGGGGGGTATGAATGCGCGTGCTCGTCGTAGAGGACGAGAGGCGGATGGCCGCAGCGCTCAGGCGCGGGCTGACGGCCGAGGGTTTCGCCGTCGACCTCGCCCACGACGGCGAGGAAGGACTTCACCTGGCCAGAGAGGGCGACTACGACGTCGTCGTGCTCGACATCATGCTGCCCAGGCTGTCGGGCTACAACGTGTGCAAGCGGCTGCGGGCCGAAGAGAACTGGGTGCCCATCCTGATGCTCTCGGCCAAGGACGGCGAGTACGACCTGGCCGACGGCCTCGACCTCGGCGCCGACGACTACCTCACCAAGCCGTTCTCCTACGTGGTCCTGGTCGCGCGGCTGCGCGCGCTCATGCGGCGCGGCGCCCGCCGTCGCCCGGCGGTGCTGCGGTCGGGCGATCTCACCCTCGACCCGGCGGGCCGCACGGTGGCGCGGGGCGACACCCCGATCGAGCTGACGCCGCGCGAGTTCGGGCTGCTGGAGTTCCTCCTGCGCCGGCCCGGCGAGGTCGTGTCCAAGACCGAGATCCTCGAACACGTCTGGGACACCTACGACACCGACCCCAACGTGGTGGAGGTCTACGTCGGCTACCTGCGCAGAAAGATCGACGCCCCGTTCGGGCGCAACGCCCTGCAGACGGTGCGCGGCGCCGGCTACAGGCTGGTGGGCGATGGCGGCTGACCCGTCTCCGTCCCTCAATGATGGGGACGATGGCGCGGCGGCCCAGGCGGGGCGGATGCCGCCGGGCGCCGCACGGTCGCCTCTGACGTGGTGGCGGCGGAAGAGCCTGCGGTTCAGGCTGACCGTGACGGCCTCGGCCGCGCTGGCGGCGGCGCTCGCGCTGGCGGCCACGCTGCTGGTGGGCGTGCTCGGGCGGGCGCTCATGCAGTCCACGGACGCGGTCGCCTACCAGCGGGCCAGGGAGGTCGTCGCGCTGGCCGACGACGAGCGGCTGTCGGACCCGATCGCGGGTGCCGACGGCACGATCGTCCAGGTCGTGGACGCCCAGGGCCGCATCACCCACGTCACCCCGGGCGCCGACCGGCTGGTGCCGCTCGCCGACCCTCGCGCGCCCCGCCGCGAGTCGTCCGGCGACCAGGGCCGCACGGTCGACGGCGACGCGTACGGCATCCCCGGCCCGCTGCGCGTGGTGGTCCTGCGCGCCGACCACGGCCGCACGGTGATCGCCGCCCGGCCGTTCAGGGACGTCGCCGACAGCCTCACCACGACCATCCACATGCTCGTCATCGGCACGCCGATACTGCTCGTGCTGCTCGGCGCCGCGAGCTGGCTGATCATCGGCAGGACACTCCGGCCTATCACGGCGCTGCGCCGGGGCGCGGCCGAGGTCAGCGCGGCCGCGCGCGCACGCCGTCTGCCGGTGCCGGAGGCGCGCGACGAGGTGCACGAGCTGGCCACGACGCTGAACGACATGCTGGCCCGGCTGGAGGCCGCCGACGCGTCCCAGCGCGCGCTGATCTCCGACGCCGCCCACGAGCTGCGCAGCCCGCTCGCCAGCATCCGCCTGCAGCTGGAGGTCGCGCTCGGCCATCCGGACGGCCAGGACTGGCGCGAGACCGCCGAGGGCGTCCTGGAGGACACGCTGCGCCTCAGCCGCCTGGCCGAGGGGCTGCTGACGCTGGCCCGCCTGGACGAGCGCCGCCGTCCGGCCCGGTGGCAGCCGGTGGACCTGGGCGAGCTGGTGGGGGTGACGGCGGCCCGCTACGACGACGAGGTGGTCACCGTGACGGCGGCCGAGCCCGCGGTCGTGGACGGCGACGCCTTGGACCTCGGCCGGGTGCTGGTCAACCTGATCGACAATGCCGTGCGGCACGCGAGCGCCAAGGTCTCCGTCGAGCTGCGGGCGACGCGGGCGCAGGCCGTGATCACGGTGGCCGACGACGGGCCGGGCATCCCGGAGGCCGACCGGGAACGCGTGTTCAACAGGTTCACCCGGCTCGACGGGGCGCGCAGCCGCGACGAGGGCGGCGCGGGCCTGGGGCTGGCGATCGTCCGCGAGACCGTCCGCGCCCATCGCGGCTCCGTGCACCTGGAGGACGCCTCTCCCGGCCTGCGCGCCGTGGTCCGCCTGCCCCTCAGCCCGAACCCCTCGTAGCCCCCCGGCGGGTCGGCCGCCAACGGCTCGCCCGTCCGGCACCCCCGCGTGCCCGGCCGCCTCGTAGACCGGGACGCGCTCACCGCCCATGTCTCACATGCCCCACATACGGTGATGGGCGGGATAATGTCCCTCGCCGACCCACGCGGCGCACCCGTGCTCTGGGGGCCGTCCGGCGAGGAGCCGCGTGCCGGCGGCGCCATTCACGCAGCGAGGGAGAACCACGTGCTTCCCGAGAACGGCCGTTCCGCCGAGGACATCCTCGCCGAGCTCGCCCTGCTGAAGCGGGACGACCTGCAGGTGCGCGGGGGCAAGGTCACCGCCTACGTCTACGACACCGGCCGGCCGGAGGTGCACGACGCGGCCGCCCGGGCGTACTTCGAGATGCTGGAGGTCAACACCCTCGACCCCACGGCGTTCCCGAGCGTCGTCGCCATGGAGAAGCAGGTCGTCGGGGCCGTCGCGGAGCTCCTGGGCGGCGGGCCGCACACTCCGGGCATCTTCACCAGCGGCGACACCGAGTCGATCATGCTGGCGGTGAAGGCGGCCCGGGACGCGCGCCCGGTCGCCGGCAGACCCAGGATCGTGGTCCCGGTCACCGCCCACCCGGCCTTCCACAAGGCGGCCCACTACCTCGGCGCCGAGGTCGCGCCGGTGGAGGTGGACCCGGTCACCTTCCGCGCCGACCCGGCCGCCGTCGCCGCCGCGATCACGCCCGAGACGGTGCTGGTGGTGGTCTCGGCCCCGTCGTACCCGCAGGGGGTCGTCGACCCGGTGGCCGAGATCGCCGCGCTGGCCGCGGAGCGCGGGGTGCTGTGCCACGTCGACGCCTGCGTGGGCGGCTGGCTGCTGCCATGGCTGGCCCGGGCGGGCGCCGCCGTCCCGCCGTTCGACCTGTCGGTGCCGGGCGTGACGTCCATCTCCTGCGACCTGCACAAGTTCGGGTACGCCCCCAAGGGCGCCTCGGTGGTGCTCTTCGCCGACCCGGCGCTGCGCCGCGCCGCGTACTTCGCCTCGGCCGCCTGGCCCGGGTACACGGTGATCAACACCACCGTGCAGAGCTCGAAGTCGGCGGGCCCGCTCGCGGGCGCCTGGGCCACGCTGAACGCGCTCGGCCGGGACGGCTACCTCGGCCTCGCCCGCGACACGCTGGCGGCGACGCGCAGGCTGGCCGAGGGCATCGGCGAGATCCCAGGCCTGCGCGTGCTGGGCGAGCCGGAGGCGTCGCTGGTGGCGTTCACCGGCTCGACCGGTGCGACCGGCACCGACGGCGTCGACGTCTTCGTGCTGTCGGACGAGGCCCGCGCGCGGGGCTGGTTCCTGCAGCCGCAGCTCTCCTACGCGGGCATTCCGGCGAACCTGCACGTCACGGTCACCGGGTCACGCTCAAGGGCGTGGAGGCGATGCTGGAAGTGATCGCCGAATCGGCCGCCGCCGCCCGGCGCAGAGGGCCGGCGAAGGTGCCGGACGGGCTGGCGGAGATCCTTGCCTCGCTGGACCTGGACGCGCTGGACGACGCGACGTTCGCCGAGCTGGCAGCGTCGGTCGGCGTGGACCTCGGCGGATCGGGCGGGCCGGACATGGCGGTGGTCAACACGGTGCTCGACGCGCTGCCCGCCGCGACCCGCGAGGCGATCCTGATCAGGTTCCTGTCGGTCCTGTACGGCTGAGCCCCGGCGGGGCCGCGCCCATCGTGACTAACAGGGCGCGGCTAACGACCGGCCCGGAGGCGTTCGACCTCGGCGAGGGCCGTCACGGCCGCGGCGGGGTCGTGGACGCGGAAGACCCGCGCCCCCTGCCACGCGTGGACGGCGAGCGTGGCCAGCGTGCCGGCGTGGCGCTCCTCGACGGGTAGGCCGCCGAGCGTCTCCCCTACGAAGTCCTTGTTGGAGACGGCGACCAGCACGGGCCATCCTGTGGCGACCAGTTCGCCGAGCCTGCGGCCGACCTCCAGGGACTGGCGGGTGTTCTTGCCGAAGTCGTGGGCCGGGTCGATGAGGATCGCGTCCTCGCGCACCCCGGCGCGCACGGCTCGCTCGGCCAGCCCGACGGTGTGGGAGAGGACGCCGGCCACCACGTCGTCGTAGGCGATGCGGTGCGGTCGCGTCCTCGGGGTGACGCCCCCGGCGTGCGCGCACACCAGGCCGATGCCGTGCTTGGCGGCGACGCCGGCGAGGCCGGGGTCGGGCCCGCCCCAGGTGTCGTTCAGCAGGTCGGCTCCCGCCTGAGCCACGATTTCGGCGACCTCGGCGCGGAAGGTGTCCACGCTGATCACCAGACGCGGGTGGGCCTCGCGCACGGCGGCCACCAGGTCGGCGACCCTGCGGATCTCCTCGGCGGCGTCCACCGCGTCGCCGGGACCCGCCTTCACGCCGCCGATGTCGACGATGTCGGCTCCGGCGCGGACGGCGGCGTCCACGGCGGCGAGTGCGGCGTCGAAGCCGTACGTCCTGCCCCGGTCGTAGAAGGAGTCGGGGGTGCGGTTGACGACGGCCATGACGGCGAAGTCGCCTGGGCGGAACTCGCGGTCACGCAGGCGCAAAGTATGCATCGGCGCCAGCGTACGCCCGCCGTGCCGGACGCGTGTGCCGGGCCTGTGTGCCGGGTCCGTGTGAGGCTCTGTGTGCGGGTCTGTGTGCCGGGATCGCCGTGGGGAAGAACGGCTCCACCGGAAAGCGCTCCCACCCGCCGGGAACGCTCCAAAACCACTCAGATCGCACGCCCCTTCTCGGCCAGCGTGAGGAAATCCTGGGCCACGGCGGGCAGGCGCCTGCGCGCGTGCACGAGCGCGACGATCCTGCGCAGCGGCGGGTCGAGGGAGCGGACCACCAGCCCCGCCTTGACGGCCTGCTCGGCGGTCCCCCGGTACCACAGCAAGGACGCCGAGGCGGTGCGCACCAGCGAGGGCCAGGCGCCGCGCTCGTCGGTCTCGGCGGCGACGACCGGCCGTACGCCGTAGGTGGCGAACAGCTGGTCGAACTCCCGGCGCCGCGCGCTGCCCGGCGGGGGCAGGATGAGGCGCATGCCGTTGAGGCGGATCATCGGCACCGTGTCCGGCAGGTCGAGCCCAGGCGGGGATATCAGCACGATCTCCTGGCGCTCCAGCGGATGGCTGACCAGGTCGGCCGGAACCGGCAGGTCGGTCAGCCCGAGGTCGGCGCGCTGCTCGCGGATGGCGTGCACGACGCCGTCCCGGCCGTCCGAGCGAACGATTTGCACGCGCACGCCCGGATGGTCGGCGACGTAGGCGGGCAGGAGGCGTCCCGCGAGGCCGGGCTCCAGGGTCGGCGGCGAGGCTATGCGCAGCTCGCCACCCCCCGAATGCGTGTGCGTGGCCAGCGCCTCGATTTCGGACACGGCCTCGAGCGCTTCCTTGGCGAGTTTCACGACGCGACGGCCCTGCGCGGTCACCACCACTCCCCGGCCCGAACGCGCGAAAAGGGTCATGCCCAGTTCGCGTTCCAAGTCGCGAATGGCGCGGGAAAGGGCGGGCTGGGCGATGTACAACGACCTGGCCGCGTCGGTCATGGTGCGGTGCTCCGCAGTGGCGACCACATAACGGAGCTGCTGCAGATTCATGGAATCGAAGCTAGGGCAGAGGGGCGCGGCGATTCCGGAACATCGCAGAGATCACCTTGGATGATTTCAGAATGTAACCATATACGGCTACATCCGTGACTGCTGAGAAATGAGTAGAGTTCTGCCCTAAATGGTGTGAATTGCGGAACTGGTGACAGGGGAGAACGGCTCGGTCCATCAAGGACCGGGAAGGGGGCGCACGGAATGGCCACCAACGGGGGCGGCGACGGACGGCAGCCATTACCACCGTCGCACGGGGGGCGTCACCCCTACGGACCACCCCAGGGCGGCGCACCGCCGGCGCCCCCGCCCGGGCAGCCGTACGCGCGGCAGGGGCCGATGCGGCCCCCGCCCGGCTACCCACCTCAGGCCCCGCCCGGCCGCTCACCGTACCCGGGCCCCGCGCAGCCGGGCCAGAACCCGCCGGGGCGCCACCCCGGCCAGGGTCCCGCCGCGCCGCTCCCGGGCCAGTATCCCGGGCAATATCCCGGGCAGGGACCGGGTGCGCCGATCCCGGGGCGGCAGCCGTACCCGGGCCAGGCGCCCGGGCGTCCGCCGTACCCGGGCCCCGCGCAGCCGCCTCCCCCGCAGGGCCCGGCGCGGCCGTACCGGCAGCCGTACCCGCCGCAGCCCGGCCACGGAGGGCACCAGGCTCCCCCGCCCCAGGGCGGCCGGGCGTTCCCGCAGCCCCCGCCGCCCGGACGGCAGGTCCCGCCCGGTCCGGTGCGGGGGCCGTACGGCCCGCCGGGCTGGGGAACGCCCGGATGGCGCCCGCCGAAGCGCAGATCGAGCGGCGCGGCGATCGTCGGCGGCGTGCTGGGCGCGATCGCGACCGTGTTCGTCCTGCTGGTGATCGGCGCGGCGCTGCTCGCGGGCTCCAAGAACGGCGGCACCACGACCTCCCCCGTGGCGATCCCGACGTACGAGCCGTACACGCCGGACCCGCGCTTCACGAACGCCCCCGTGGAGCCGCTGCCGACGCGCAGCACCGGCTCCCGGCCGGACAGGACGCCGCCGCCGGCCAGGCCCGTCCTCAACACCACGCTGACCGCCAACACGGTCTACAACGTGGGCTCGCTGCCGAAGTCGAGCTGCCGCGCGAGGGCCACCGACGTCTTCGACAACGCCCAGCTGAAGGCGCTGATCCTGGCGACGTCGAAGTGCATGAACAGGACGTGGGCCGCCGCGCTGGGCAGGGTCGGCATCCCGTTCTCGCCGCCGAACTACGCGATCACGGCCCGGGGCGGGCGCGGCGCGTGCGGGGACTTCCCGCACAAGGGCGGCATCGTGCCGTACTACTGCCCCCGCAACAGCACGATCTACGGCTCCACGTCCGCGATCGCGCGGGGACAGGGGAACCAGCGGGGGTACGGCTCGCTGTCGAGCTGGCACGGGGCCTTCACCGGCATGTTCGCCCATGAGTACGGCCACCACGTCCAGCACCTGACCGGGCTGGAGGACTCCTGGTGGCGCAAGACGCTCGACTCGCGCACGACGAGCGGCAGGCTGGCGCTCAGCCGCAGGTACGAGCTTCAGGCCAACTGCTTCAGCGGCCTGTGGATGCGGTCGGTCGCCGCGAGCTACCCGATCACGCCCGCGCGCCGCAGCAACCTGTACTACTTCTTCTCCAATGTCGGCGACTGGCCAGGGTACCCGCGCGACCACGGCTCGCCGCCCAACAGCGGCCGCTGGTTCCGGCAAGGCTACGAGCGCCTCAAGACGTACCAGTGCAACACGTGGCTGGCCCCCGCCTCCACGACCTCGTAACAGCCCGGTAGCGGCCCATCAGCGACCTGGTTGCGACCCTACGGCGCTCCGCCGCCGTCGGGCGACATCACCACTTAAGGCACTTGTTACCGGGCGATTCCCTAGTATTGGTCTTGCGTCTGTGATGTCCAGGTATGGGGCTACAATCCTGGAATCCAGGTACGCGCGGGCCAGCATGGCATTTCGCCTGGTTGGCGGCCGGATTCGAACCAGTCAGGGGAGCGCTTGTGACGACGCCGCTTGGCGACAATTCGGAGGAGGCGGACGCCGACGGCCCCGAGGAACCGGCTCCCAAGCGGGCGGCCACGGCTCCTCCCCGTTTCGCCAAGCCGCCGAGCACCGCGTCCGTCATCGGCTGGACGGGCCTGTCGGCGATCGTCCCGGGCGCGGCCCACCTGCGCGCGGGACGCCGCCGGGCCGGGTTCATCCTGCTCGGGGCGTTCGGCCTGATCCTGGTGACCGCGGCCGTCCTGGCCCTCGTCCTGCGGGAGAACGTCGGCCTGGCCGTGAAGGACAGCACGCTGGTCGCGGTGACCGTCGTCGCCGGCGTCGGCGCGCTGGCGTGGTTCGCGCTGGTCGCCACCTCCTACGTCGCGCTCGGCCCCCAGCGGCTGCCCCAGAGCGGCCAGGTGGTCTCGGGCATCGTGGTCGGCGTGCTGTGCGTGACCGTGATGGCGCCCTTCGCCCTGACGGCGAGCAGCGTGGTCACCGCGCGGGACACCGTCAACGCCGTCTTCCCCTCCGACCCCGACCCCTCGACCACGGTCGCGCCGGTCAAACAGCAGGACCCCTGGAACGGCCGCCGCCGCGTCAACTTCCTGCTCGTGGGCGGCGACGCCGCCGGCAACAGGACGGGCGTACGGACCGACAGCATGACCGTCGCCAGCGTCGACGTCAGAACGGGCAACGCGGTCATGTTCAGCCTGCCGCGCAACCTGCAGTACATCCGCTTCCCCAAGGGCGACCCGCTGGCCGCGCGGTTCCCGAACGGCTTCACCGGCGACTCCGGGCAGGGCCTGCTGAACGAGGTCTGGCAGTACGCCGAGGACCACATCGGCAAGGGCAGGGGCCACCAGGAGCTCAAGAGCGCCATCGGCCACACCCTTGGGCTCAAGATCGACTACTACGCGATCGTCGACATGTACGGGTTCGCCGCGCTGATCGACGCGATCGGCGGGCTGAGGATCCGCGTCGAGCAGGACATCAAGTGGGGCGGCCACTTCGGGACGGCGGGCACGATCAAGGCCGGCGTCCAGAGACTCGACGGCGAGCACGTGCTCTGGTACGGCCGCTCGCGCGTCGACAGCGACGACTTCTCGCGCATGTCACGCCAGCGCTGCGTCATGGGCGCCCTGCTGGACCAGGCCACGCCCAGTGTCGTCCTGGCCAACTTCGGGAAGATCGCCAGCGCGACGCGGCACATGTTCCGCACCGACATCCCGCGCGACCTGCTGGAGCACCTGGTGCCGCTGGCGCTGAAGGTCAAGGACGCCAGGACCACCAGCCTGCAGTTCGTCCCACCCACGATCTGGCCGGGCGCGGCCGACTGGGTGAAGATCCGCCGCCTGACCGCCCGTGCGATCAAGCAGTCGGAGAACGCGGCCGCCCGCACCGTGGCCGTCGGCGCCACTGCCTCCCCCACCGCCTCGGCCTCTCCCGGCGGCACGCCGTCCGGCGTCGCGCAGGGCGCCACCGCGAGCCCGTCCGCCGGCACCCCCGCGGCCACACCGACCCCGACGCGTTCCCACCTGGCGGCCCGTCCCACCCCCTCGAAGACCCCCACCCCGAACGACCAGACCGCCAAAACCCTCGCCGACGCCTGCGGCTTCTGACCGCGACATCGCATCGCCGGTCCGGTGATCGCTGTCCCCCTCCGTGGCCCGCGTGCTGACGCAGAAGGTGCGCACGCCGGAACAGCGGATGCTGAGCCGCCGGGAACTCGAGGTGCTCGGGCTCATCGCCTGTGGCGACCAATCGAGAGGTCGCCGTGAAACTGTTCATCACCGAGACGACGGTGAAGACGCGCCTGCTGCACATCTTCGCCAAACCCGAGGTGAACGACCGGGCGGCCGCGGTCGCGGCAGGGTACGAGACCGGCCTGCTCACTGCGGCCACCGGCATCCGGACCACTGGGCCGTCACGACAGGGCGTTCACCTGGGAACGGCCCGGCGCATGGGGTGTGCCGGACGCCGGGGTCCGGCACACGACTCACGGTCAGCTCCAGGTGGCGCGCTTGAGTACCTTCGACAGCCCTGGGGTGTTCCAGACGTCCACCACCAGGATCTGCGACTTGGGCAGGAACCACTCCTGCTGGGTGAAGCTCGCCGTCCGCCGGCCACCGTTGTTCGTCACGCACTGGTTGGGCCAGGCGGTGTACTTCGCCTTGTGGCCCCGTCCGACCTGACGCAGACCTGTCGAGGTGGCCTTCTCGGCGGGGTACCAGCTGTTCTTGGCATTGAACGGGCAGGGAATCACGCCGCTGAAGGGGTGGAACTGGTACTTGCCCGTGTAGGTGATGGAACCGCCCCCGACCGGGAGATTGGTGTACGCCGTCGGACCGAACACCCAGAAGGCCTGGCAGCTCGGAGCGAAGGGTTCCGGCTTCTTGCACTTTCCGGTCGCCACCACGACCTCGTCTCCGTCGCGGTGCACCTTCCAGCCGACGGGGAGCTTCAGGTTCATGCCCCGGAAGGAGAAGATCGCGGTACGCGAAGCCGACGAGGCCGAGGAAACCCCTGCCGTCGGAAGTCCCGATGCGGCCGAGGCCGCGCCGGGAGCGGCGAGTACGGCGAGCGCGGCTGGGACGATAAGGACAGAAGATCGCTTTCTCATGGTGAGAAACTATAAGTCCCCACTTGTTGATCTCTAGATTCTCAGTTGCGTGCGCTTCATCGACGGAACGCCCCGGCGTACTGGGCGTGCTGAGGCGGCGGCACGCCGTCCGGCCTCGCGCAGGGCGCCACCGCGAGCCCGTCCGCCGGCACCCCCGCGGCCGCACCGACCCCCACGCGTTCTCGCCCGGCGGCCCGTCCCACCCCCTCGAAGACCCCCACCCCGAACGACCAGACCGCCAAACCCTCGCCAACGCCTGCGGCTTCTGAGCCACCCCACCGTGTGCGGATGTGTCCGGCTGCGGGTCAAGACCCGCGGCGGCGAATTTCCGCGGACGACAAGATGACAAGCACCGCAAATCTGGTGAATTCCGGCACCAGCTATTGAAGACACGCCACCCCAAGATCGACGATCACTAGGCTCATCGCCGTTTCCTTGGGGGTGTCCGTTGGCTCGGACGCGTTTTGGCGTGATTCTGGTCGTCCTGGTATCCGTCATCCTCTCCGGCGCGCCGCCGCAGGCGAGGCGTGCATAGGCCGACGAGCCCGCGTTCACCGAGGGCGCCGCACCCCCCGTGGTGTCGGTCGGCCATACCGATCCGGAACGTGCCAACCCCAGGGCCACCAGCACGATCCCGGCCGCGTCACCACCCGCCGACAGCGCCCGTGGTAAGGAACTCGCGCGCATCAAAGCGGAGGTGGCGAAGGCGGTCACCGAGCCGGAGTCCTCGTCGACCCCGCCGAATCAGGCCCCGGCGGCACGGCCCCGGATGCCGGAGATCAACGGCGCGGCGCCACAGCCGCAGGCCGGCGCGGCCACACCGCGCGTCGCCCCGGCCTCCGCCCGTGCGGGCGGACCGCGGATCACCACCGCCTCGCAGGTCGCCCTCGCGACGACGTCGGCGGCGACCTACGGGGCCGAGTACTACCCCGGGGCCTTCCTCGCCGATCGGCCGGTGACGAACAACGCAGCCGGGAAGCTGGCCTTCCGCGTCGTGAATCGCAGCGACTTCACCTGGCAGGACGGCCCGGTGAAGCTGAGCTACTGGGTCTACGACACCGCGAACAACCTGATCACGAAGGACGGCGCGCGCACCCCGCTGCCACTCGACGTGCCACCGAACACGGCCCTGGACTTCACAGCCGATCTGGGACCGCTGAGTCCCGGCGACGGATCCACTAAGAGCAAGTCATACAAGATCGCCTGGAATCTAGTGGAAGGCGACGCGACCTGGTTCTCCGAACACGGTGTCGCCTCGCCGGTGGTGACTTACACCGTCTTCAACCAGTTCCCCAACGTCACCGTCAAGGCCCCGGCCAACGAGGCTTCCGTGGAGACCACGAGGCCCACGCTGTCGGTGTCGGGCAACGACCCGGACGCCTACCCGGGATCGCTCAGGTACCAGTACAAGATCTGCGCTCGTACCGGCCCCACGAACGGGCAGTGCCAGACCTCGGCGTGGACGACCGGCGACAGCTATGTGCCGCCCCTGAACAGCCTGTACTGGAACACCACATACGAATGGTCCGTCACGATCACCGATGGGCTGGACACCACCACGCCGTCGGTGTCGAACTACTTCACCACCGTCGTGCCCAACCCCGACCAGGCCGAACGGTACGGCATGGGTACGGGGTCGGCGTCGGTCGCCGACGTGAACCTGCCCATCGGCAACTACGTGACCTCCGCCCCGCAGATCTCGCTGCCCACCTACGGGATCGGCATGTCGCTAGTCCCCACGTACAACAGCCTCGACGATCGCGACGGCTCGTTCGGCGTGGGCTGGAGTTCGCTGCTGGACGCGCGGGTGGACCGCAGCCCCGACCCCGCCGGAGGCGTGCTGTTCACCCACCCCGACGGCCGGCAGGAACGCTTCGGATGCGACCCCAACGGGCGGTTCGTGCCCTCGGTGGGCAGCGGGACGGCCACCCGGGTGTTCGCGACCGGAACCCATTGCGGGGGCTGGCTGTTCGTCTACGTGGGGCCGGTGATCTACAAATTCGACCTGGAAGGCCGGCTGCAGTCCATCACCAGCCGATCCAACGAGACCGACGTCTGGGCATTCGGCTACGACGGGTCTCAGGGGCTCCCCACGCGCATTGTGCACCCGATCACCGGGCGTGGCCTGCGGATCGTCTGGTCGGCGGGCAACGTGATCCGCGTCGACGTGACCTTCCAGCCTCCTGGACAGGACCTACGCGTCCTGCAGGCGTGGAAGTACACCTACACCACCCCGGGCGGCGCGGGACGTCAGTACCTGAACACCGTGGTCCCGCCGACGTCCACGGGGATCAGGTACGAGTACTCGACCACCGGGGCCCGCCCGCTTCTGAGCTGGGTGACGCCGCCCGATTCCACTCCCACCAGAGTGATCGGCTACAACTCCTCCGGGCGGGTCTCGCTCGTCAGCGACGGCCACGAGGGACGCTGGCAGTTCACCTACACGAGTGTCGGCGGCAGTCCCCTGCCGAGGCAGGTGCTGGTCACCAACCCACGCGGGGGTCGGGCGACGTGGCACTTCGACAGCGTCTATCACCTCGTCCAGCGAGACGGCGAGAACGGGGGATCGCGGTACTGGCTGTACTGGCCGGGCGCCGACGGGCCCACCGGCAATCTCAGCGGCGCCGCCGACGAGAACGGCAACGTCCTGCACACCGCTTATGACGCCTTCGGCAGGCTGGTCGGCAGGTCGGTCTACGCGGGGGACGGATCGGAGTCGCTGGAGTACACGGCCTACGAGTACGGCAGTTCCAATCCCGAGGACCCACGGTTCGACCAGCTGACCTCGATGACGGATCCACGCGGCGGCGGATCCTCGCCCGCGTACCGGACAACTTTCGAGTACGACGCCTTCGGCCAGCTCACCGCCCGGTGGGCTCCCCCCGATACCGGCGGCCAGAGGGCCTGGACCCAGTACTACTACACCGTCGGCGACGAGTCTGCCTACGGCGGCGGGGTGGTGCCTCACGGACTGGTGCGCCGGGTGATCGCCCCGGGGAGGACCGACCTCGAATATAGCTACGACTCCCGCGGGCAGTTGCGCCAGACCCAGGAGCGCCGGTCCGACACCACCTCCGGATTCGGCCGGCGCACGGTGTACGACTACGACGACTCTGGCCGGCTGAGCGGCAGGACCGAATACGGGGACGCGGTGACGGGTCCCGTGACCACCACCTACGGCTACGACGTGGTGGGCAATCTGGTCCGGGAGACACAGCCCCGCGTCCGCAACCAGGTCACGGGCGTCGACCACCAGCTTCAGACCGACTACACCTACGACCAGATGTACCGGCTGACCTCGACCAAGATCTCCGACGTCGCCGGGGACGATCCCGACCGGATCACGACGTACACCTACGACGCCTCCAGCCGGATGCGCACCATCACCTACCCGGGCGGCGGAACGGCCACCTACGAGTACGACGACGCCGGGAACCTGACCAAGGCGACCGACCAGTCGGGCACCGTCACCCAGATGGCCTACAACGCGGCCGACCAGGTCACTTCCGTGGTACTGAAGAACCTCGTCGATGATCCCGTCGCGGGCAGCACGCCTCGGGACGTGTACATCGGCCAGTACGCCTACGACCTCGGCGGCCGAATGGTCGAGAACACCGACGCGCTCGGCAGGACCCGCCGCTACCACTACCTGCCCAGCGACCGCCTGGACAAGGTGACGCTGCTCGGCTTCCACAATCCGAACGGCTCACGCAGGGACCTGCCGATCGTCGACTACGACTACGACCGGGCCGGCAACGTGGTGAAGACCACGGAGTTCGGCACCCGCGTCACCACCACGACCTTCGATGGCCTGTCCCGGCCACTGAAGATCGTCGAGGATCCCGGCGGCCTCCGGCGGACAACCGATCTCGTCTACGACGGCCTCGGCAACCTCACGACCCGGCGAGTGTCGGACGGCGGCGGCAGGACGGAGGAGACCCGCTACGGGTACGACGCCCGCGGCCTGCCGATTTTCGAGACCGTCGAGAACGGGGACACCGACCTGACCACGCGTGTCTCCTACGACGACTGGGGGCTGGTCAACTCATCGTCGGACGCACGGGGCAACAGGACGGAATACACCTATGACGCGCTCGGGCGTCAGGTCACCGCCATCGCGCCGACGGTCCCCATCGACGAGTTCGGGAAGGCAACCGCCAACGCCCGGCCGCAGGCGGTGACCGGGTACAACACGTTCGGCGAGGTCACCCACTCCAAGGACCCGCGCGGCAACGTCGCGGAATCGACCTTCGACATCGAAGGACGCCGCGTCCGGTACCTCGGGCCCCCACAACCGGCTCCGGATGGGGGCACGGTGCGGCCGACCGGCACCTGGGCCTATGACAAGCTCGGTAACGTCCTGGAAGAGACGGACCTGCGCGGCACCACCGTCAGCTACCGGTACGACAAGCTCGGCCGCCTTTACCAGAAGATCGACCCGCTGCTTCCCGGAGAGAGCACTCGGCGCTCCACCCGGATGCGCTACGACGACCTGGGGAACATGGTCGGGGCGACCGACCAGTCGGGCGCGTCCCAGGAATGGCAGTGGGACGACCTCGACCGGCAGTCGGTCTCGACCGACGTAGACCGCCAGGCCGGTTCCGACGTGCTGCGGTACTCGACCAAGTACTTCTACGACGACCTTGGCAACATGACGCGCGCGCTGTCACCCGGGGGCCTGGAACTGCTCCGGACCTACGACACGCTGGGCCGTCTGCTCACCGAGACCCAGCCGGGAACCGCTACCTGCGCGGGCTCTCCGGCGAGCCGCTCGCGACCGCGCCGCTGAGCGGCGGCACCGCCTCGGCGTACGTCACCGACAACCACGGCGACGTCGTCGCCACCTACCCCGCCGGCTCGGGCTCCGGCCAGCCCACCCTCATGGGCTACGACCCTTACGGCGCGCCCACGACCACCCGTCCCGCCAATGGCCAGGCCCTGGGCTACCAGGGGGAATGGACCGATCCGGCCACGGGCCGCGTCGACATGCATGCCCGCTGGTACACACCGGAGACCGGCACCTTCGCTTCCCGCGACAGCGCCTCCGTCCCCGTCGCACCTGCCGCCGGCGCCAACACCTACGGTTACGGCGGGGCGAACCCACTCTCCATGACGGACCCCACCGGCCATCTCCTCGAGTCGCTGTTCGGCACGGTGGCGAATCACCTCAGAAGCGCGGCTGCGGCGCTCAGAGCCGCCGGCGCCGCCATCAGCGCGGCGCAAGAAACGATCGCCGCGACGGCACGCTATACCTGGTGGCTCGGCACCCGGCTCTGGGCCATCGCCGCGTCCCAGGCCGTCCGGACCTTCCTCCTGAGCGCCGCCCGGCAGGTCGGCGCGGCCATCGCCCGAACGGCCGCCGGCATCGCCGTCGAGGCCTGCTTCGCCTCCGTGGTGTGCGGACTCGTCGTTGTCGGCGCCGTTCTGGTGGTCTCGGCAGGAGCGCTCGTCTATTACTTCAGCCGTCAACCAGACGGCTCGCTCGCCCCTGTGGCCGCCCCAGCACAGCCTCAGACAAAACCTCAAGTCACCGAGCAAGCCACCCCACAAGGCGGGAGCAAGACCCCCAAGGGATCAACGCCGACAGGCGACAAAACACCGAAAGGCGACAAAACACCGACAGGCGGGACAGGGTCCGGCCCGAAGCAAGGCACGAATGGCGCCGGCAGCAAGGGGCAAAACGGCGGAAAGCAGGCACAGCCCACAGGAAGTTCCACACCTGTTTCCGGCGGCCCCACCGTGGAGACCCCGAAACCACCGCCCCCTCCCGTCGTCACCAGCTACCAGTACACGACGTACGAGACCAGTAGCACCCATTACTACGACGCGAACTACATATACGACCGGGTCGACGACTGGTCGCGGACCTACCAGTACACGATCACCACGTATCACGACGGAGCCACCGAGCGCAGCGCCGACCGCCTGATCGCCTGGACCCACTCCTGGACCATCACCAGGACCGCGACCGTCAACCTGAACACCTCCACCACCCCCGAGGGCGGCAGCCCCCCGCCCGTCTACCCGCTCACCCTCAGCAGCAACGGCGAGGCATCACCCGACCGGCCATGCGGGGACGGCGGCACGGTGGCCTCTTGCCTTCCCAAGCCGCTACCCGCCGGCGGCGGCTGTGCCACCAGCGCGTTCAGCATGGCCGCCTGCAGCGTGCAAGAACCGGCCCCCGGCCAGGCCGCCCCCGTCAACCCCACCGTGGAAAACCCCACCCCCGCCAACCCCCAACCCGGCGGCACCGGCGCTAATCCACCGCGCAATCCCCCGGCAGGTAACTGCACCCCCGACCCCACGGGCGATGAGCCTGGTAATATTAATCCTAATAGTGTCCGATTCACACAGAACAGCGTAAGTCGCCTATTCAAATCCGGCCATTCGATCGAGGAGACGGCAAGCGCACTTGCAAGTGGCGCACTAAGCCCCACCGACCTTGATCCAATCCGACTCGTCGAGCGTAACGGCAACCTTTACACATTGGACAATAGGCGTCTTGTCGCGTATCAGAAGGCAGGCATAGAGTCCGTCCCATACAGAATGGCCACGCCAGCAGAGACAAGAAAGGAATGGCGCAAGAAGTTTACGACCGAGACAGACGGCAGAGGTATTCAGATCAGAGGTGATGAATGGCATGGACCTTGCGACTGAGGCAGATAAAATCAACACCAGGGCGGATCTAGCCGCTTTTGTGGCGGCGATGGCCGATGTCGCGTCCTCAACAGAGGACGAGGAGTGGGAGAACAATACTCTTCCACGATTCCTTGACGGACTGGCGGGTTGGCTCAGCGGGATGAACGGCTATTTCAGGAACCAGGGATTGACTGAGCCCGAGCAGCCCTCATGGAGGCTCATCGGCGAAATGCTGGCCGCAGCCACATTGTACGAATAGGGAGGCTTGATCTCGGATCGCGGTAGGACGCCTACCGTCAACCCTGCGATGGGAAGCCAGCGCAGGGCTACCGAGACCAAAACCCTATAGAGCCCTTGCCGTGCGGGGTAGGAGGGCGAAGGCGCCGAGGTACAGGAGGTCGACGACGACCAGCAGGCCCTCGTAGCCGATGATCAGGCTGAGGTACTCCAGGCAGCCGCCGAGGATCGCGCCCAGCAGGTTCTCGCCGAAGGCGACCGTGGCGTCGGCGAGGCGGCTGGCAGCTTCGGTGACATCGCGGGACAGCTCGCCCAGGTCGTCAAGGCGGTCGACGAGATGCGGAAGACCACACCGGTACACATCGAGAACTATCACCCGCCGCAGGACTCCTCACCCCGGACGATGGCCGAGCAGCTGAGCTACCAGAACCGCCGGGGCTGACACGAAGGGCGCGCACGCACCCCAGGAAGGGTCACCATGACGTGACTGCCTCTGCGCTGGGGGGAGGCCGGTTTGAGCCCCGGGCTGGGAATCGTGGCAAGAAGAAAGCCCTGCGCCGTAGCCTGACTGAAGCTGTCGAGGTTTCAGGGAAGGTCAGGGCTCTATGGACGACCGTAGCACGAGCATCGGCCCAGAAGACATCGGGCGACGAATCCGTCACAAGCGCCGTCGCGCCGGCCTCACGCAACAGGGCCTGGCGGATCTGGCGTTCGTCTCCCGCAGCCTCATACAACAGGTAGAGGGGGGCCGCAAACCGGCCAGCCCTTCGCTCGTCGCCGCCGTGGCCTCCGCTCTGAACCTGGATCCCGCCGAGCTGTACGGGCAGCCCTACCGGGGTGAGACTGCGCACGCCGACCGGGTACACGCTCACATCCCTGAGGTCCGCCGAGCGCTCTCTTACATCGACGTTCCACCCGAGCTGGACACCCCGCTCCGCCCACTCGACGACCTCGCCGCCGAGGTGGCCTCCCTGCGCAAGCTGTCGCTTGCCGCGCGACACATCCAGGTCGGGAGCACGTCTACCCGCCGTACTGGCCGAACTGTCGGTGCACGCCTACGACCGGGACACCCCACGGTCGTGGCGGCTGCTGAACGCCACCCAAGCGGTAGCCGCCGCGCTGGCGCGACGTCTCGGTTACAACGACCTGGCCGCGTTCGGCATCGAGCGGGCAGCGGCCCGCTCCGACGATCCGAACTTGCCTCGGCTTGTGCAACTGTCCCGCGCGCTGCTCATGATGACCGCCGGCGCGTGGAAGCCGGGCCTGACCATGGTCCGCCGAGCCGGGGAGCGCATGGACGCTGACACGACCGAGGCGCGGGTCGTATCCGGCGCGCTGCAACTGCGCGCTGCGATGCTGTCGGCACGGGACGGCGACGCCGGCGCGGCGTGGGAGCACTACGGTGCCGCGGCTGAAGTGGCACAGCGGCTGCCCAAGCGCGCGCAGGACTTCTACGCGCTGCAGTTCAACCTGGCCAACGTCGAGGTGCACGGCGCGGCGGTCGCGGTGGAGTTGGAGGACTTCGACGACGCGATCCGGCGAGACGCACAGATGACGACGCGGTGGCAGAAGACGCCCTCGGGGCTGCCGCCGGAGCGGCACGCACACCACGAGATCGATATGAGTCGTGCCCTGGTGTCTGTGGGTGCCTTCGACAAGGCTTTGAGGCGCCTGGTGAACGCCGACAAGATCGCGCCCCAGATGACCCGTTACCACCCGATGGCCAGGGAGTCCACGGCCCGGTTGCTCGACCATTACCGGACGCTCCCTGAGCCGCTCAGGGTGCTTCAGGATCGCATGGCATTGAGCTGAGTCAAGCCCAGTGATGCGCACATGTTGTGCGCATTGACGCCCTCAGTTCTCCTTACTGTGCTCATCAGGTAACCGAACGTGATGACGAGCACGGAGACACATCGATGGTGTACGGCTCCGCACATGAGGCAGTCCCGCCCGGATGGCGGGCGTTCCGCTCCAACACCGGTCGCTGGTGGGCGACCCGTGAACGGCCCTGGCCGCGCTCGGTGGCCGGGACCGGGGTCGAGCGCACGGTTGACGGCGATGACGAGATCGCCCTGGCGCGGGCGATCGCCGAGCAGGAAGCACGCGCGGCCCTGGCCGGTGCGCAGTGACCGCGCCGGCCGCACTGGCCGCGCCGGGGGGAGCTTCCGGAGTTCGAGCGGCCCGTCCGCGGCGAGGACGGCATGCTGCGGGCGGCCCGCACCAGGAGCGGCCGCGAGGCCAAGGGCGAAGACTGGAACGCGCTGGAGCTGTCCGCCCTGGTTATCCGAATGAGCGAGGATCACCGAACGTGGCGGCCGCAGTGATGCACCAGACCATGCTCAGCGCCACCGAGGGGTACGCCGACCACGGCCCGCACGTCCCCGCCCATGCCCACCCGAGGGCCGAGCGGCTCCGGTGGCAGCCCTACACGGCGCACGTCGACCGGGCGCGGGAACTGCGCTGGACCTGCGCGTGCAGGCTCGTCATGTACTTCCTCGTGGTCGGCGGCGGCCGGGCATGGGTGCGATGCGAGCGTCGCCGTCACGTCCTGGCGCAGCCCGAGGTAACCGAGACCGAGCCGATGCTGTACCCCGACGCCGGACGGCTGTGGGAACGGATCTTGCTCGGCCGGGCCCGCTGACGGCCCGCCATCCCCCAGACCCCCGGCCGGGTGCAGTCCCTTCACGGGACCGGTCGGGCAGCACGAACCATCCATCCACAAGGAGGACGTACATGACCCTCGCCCAGGAAACCCCCACGACCGAGAAGCTCGAGGACCCCCGCGAGCTCGTCGCACCCGAACTGTTCGCCAAGCTCGTGGCGCGTGTCCAGGAGGACATGCCGGTCGCCACCTTCTACGCTGAGCTCGTGGTCGAGCAGGCGCTCGCCTTCCTCGCGACCATCGCCGCGCAGGACACCGACGACGAAGACGCCGCCAAGCTCAGCCCCTCCAAGGCGGTCGACCCCGGCTGGCACGCCTTCCTGGCTTTCACCGACGAGTACCACCAGTTCTGCTCCAAGCTCACCGGCGGCAAGTTCATCCACCACCTGCCCGTCCTACCCGGCACCACCCTGGGGTGGAAGTCGGTGCCCCACACCGTCCAGGCCATCCGCGCGGCCGGGTACCCGGTGAACGAGGCGATGTGGCAGGCCGACGCCTCCTGCGGGTCCACCGACAACTGCGACTACCGCGTCGCCGAACTGAACTGAGGCCGGCAGATGCGACGTAGCGACTGGAACAACCTACCGGCCGAGGTGCGGGCCCTGATCGAAGGGCACACTGGGCAGGTGACGGCGAGCAAACCCGCCGACGCGGGCGAGCACTCCGACATCACCGCCACCCTGTGGACCGAAACCGGGCCCGTGTTCATCAAGGGCGTCCAGATCGAACCGGCCCGGCCGGAGGTGTGGTCGCTACGCCGCGAAGCTCGGATCAGCGCGCACGTGCAGCACCTGGCCCCCCGGCTTCTCTGGCAGGTAGAGGCCGGGGGGTGGCTGGTGCTCGGCTTGGAGCACATCGACGGCCGTCAGCCGGACTACTCGCCCCGTTCCCCGGACCTGGAGCACCTGGCGAAGGTGGTCGAGCAGCTGCACGCGACACCGGCCCCGGCCTACATGACGTTGCGCGTGGAGCGCCGCTGAGAAGGCCTCAACCCCGACCTGTCCCCGCTGGCCGGTGACCACCTGGTGCACGCCGACCTCAAAGCCGGCAACCTGCTCCTCACCGACACCGGCCAGGTGTACGTCATCGACTGGGGGCACGCCACCCGGGGAGCCGCCTGGATCGAACAGGCCCTTCTGTTCCCTTGGCTCTTGCAAGCCGGGCACAGTCCTGCCATGGCCGAGGGATGGCTGAGCCGGTTCCCTGCCTGGCAGTCCGCGGACGGCGCCGCGCTGAACCTGTTCGCCGACGTCAACGCCGCGTTCTGGGCGCGGTTCATCATCGACAAGCCCTTCCCGTGGGCCCGGCGGATGGCGGATGCGACACGAGCATGGGCCGAATGGCGCCGTCCCTGACCTCGCCGCGCGCGGCGGCGCGGCCGGGGCTGGACCGACGTGATGACCGGCCTCGAACGCGAGCACCCCGGTCTGCCGCAGCAAGCAGACCGGTGTCCGGGCGGTCCCGGTCCAGCAGAACCCCGCCAGGCAAGTGCAGATCGTCGCGCAGTGGGCCGATGCGCTCGGCATGCCGGTGGATGTGCGGCCGGGCGGGGCGAGCGTCGCCGTTCACCGGTACGGCGTGAGCGTGACGATCACGACCTCCCGAGGAGCCCCCGGGAACCAGTTCCGCCTCGCTGAGTTCGTGGTGAAGCTCGGCCAGACCCCCGCTGGCGGGACCGACCTCGCAGGGTGCCGTGCGGCGGGCATGGCGCGGCGGCGTGCACCTCTCCCTAGCCGGGTGTCGGGGCGCGCCGCCGCGCTTCATCCCTCGTCCGAACGGAGACACGCATGCCCGAAGTCAACCTGAAAGACATCGCGATCGTCCTGGCGGTGTGGGGGATGCTCACGCTCGCCTGGTGGTGCGAGTCCGGGCATATGACGGCGTGGCTGAAGGAGCGCAGCCGACGCAGGACCCGCGCGGCCGCGCGAAGGGTGCGCCGCAACCCGGTAGGAGCTCCCGCCTGGCTGCAGCCGCGGCCGGGCGGGTCAGGGGGGCGCACGGGTGCGTGAGAAGTACTTCCCACGGCAGGGCCCCGTGCGCCGCCACATCACGCCATTGGCTCAGCGATGTAAGCCGACCCGTTGGGCATAGCTCGCCAACCGATCCATTCTCGAGCGCGTCTTTCTGCCGTCCCGTCCCGACGCAGGAGGCAGCGATGTCACAGCAGTACGGCGGACCACCCCCGCAACCGCCCCATCCGTCGTACGCGCCCTATCCCCCTTACCCGCCATATCCGCCGCCGAAGAAGCGCCGCAGCGCTCCCTTCTGGCTCTTGATCCTCGGACTCCCCCTGGTACTCCTCGTCGGCTGCATGGCAGTGGTCGCCAACATCGCCACGACAGCCCCCCACAAGGACATCACCACTGCGCAGGCAGCTTCTTCACCTGGCGCACAGGGCTCCAGCGACGCCGCAGCGGCTGAGCCGACGGCCGAAACCGAGTCGCCCACCCCCAGCCCTAGCCCTAGCCCTTTGACCAAACCCAAGACCTACAGGGGTTTTGGCGCCAAAGTCCTGAAGATCAAGCCGACCGAGAAGCCTGGCCTGGCGACCATCACGCACCGCGGCGGCTCTAATTTCGTCATCTCCACCGTCACCCAGGACGGCGAGCAACAAGACCTTTTGGTCAACACCATTGGCCACTACGAGGGCACGGTCGTCTACAACGTAGATGCTGGCACGCAGACCTCTGCATTCAAGATCACAGCCGACGGTGCATGGACTGTCGTGCTGCGCCCCCTGGCGCTCGCCCGAACCTCCAAGGGCGTTGCCCTGAAGGGAGATGGCGACGACGTCGTCCACATCGATCCGCCCTATGGCGGCCTGGTCAGTATGCGTGTACGTCACACCGGCACCTCGAACTTCGTAGTGTACGCCTACCACGGCGATGACGGCAAGGAACTGCTGATCAACGAGATCGGCCGCTACAACGGCGAGGTACTGATGCCGAATGACACATTCTTGTTGGTCATCAAGGCTGAGGCCGCCTGGTCGATGCGAAAGACTTGATCTAGTCGGCGGGTGACAGCGCACACGGCAGAATCTTCAGAGTGGTGCGGCTCTCCGCTGGCCGGCGGAGAGCCGCACCACTCGTCCACCACGGTCACCAGCAAGATCCACGGTCTGCCCGAACTCTAGGGCGGCCGCCGGGCACGCAGAGGTCTTCTTGGAGCTGTCTGGAGCCGACGCCGACCTCGAAGCCGCATGCCACGCCGTCGAGGCGGCGCGGGGCCGGTATGGTTTCGCCAAGCAGGCGGCGGCAGCGCCGGTGCAGAGCCACTGCGACTTCAGCGAGCTCCGAGAGGTCCTGGACGACGGTGTCTTCGCCGGCGCCCGCTGCTACGAGCGCGGCACCGAGTACACCGCCACCACCTACGCCGAACTCGTCGACGGCCAAGCAGCGGCCCCACCCGGCGTCGCGTCTGCTCATACAGGCGGGCGGCATCCTGCATGTCGGCCACCTCGGGGATCGAGGCCGTGTCGGCCTCGGGCGTCGGCGCGAGGGCTGGCGCCGGGTCGTCTCGACGAGATGGGCCTCACGGAGCCCGCGGAACTGCTCGAGTCCATGCCTGACACGCGGGAGGACGAGGCGGGTGATCCGGCGTATGAGGTTCATCTCGGCGCTCCTTCTTGCTGGTTGCTCACGACCAAGCATTAGAGGTAACCTATCATGCAATACAAGAGGTTACCTCTTATGGACTACGGCTGATTTGCGCGGTGGCCTCTAGACTGACCGACATGAGGAGGCCCGCCGCTGTGCTGCGCAAACTGATTGAAGACCTCCAAGCGATCCAAGATCCCGGCGAGCGCGGCGCAATGGCGACCGAAGCCCTCGAACACGTCAAGGCGCTGAACACCGAGGTCGCACAGATCCGACAGGCCGCCGCACGCGAGCTGAGGGCCCAGGGCCAGACCTACAAGGAGATCGGCGAGCGCTTCGGGCGCGAGGGGCATCCGCTGCACTTCTCCCGCATCCGCCAGATCATCCAGGGCGAAGCGACCGGCCGCTGGGCCAAGGTCGCCCGAGACGAGAAGGACGCCGCCGGCAACGCCGAAGACGCCGGCTGACCCCTTCGATTTCCTGACGAATCCCTAACACCCACAGGCGCCCGCACCACGCCGCGGCGCCATCTCAAGCTGCCCTGAACACGGGGGTCTTCAGCATGCCCAGCAAGTCGCGCACCCCCATGGTGTGTGCGCGTTGACCATCACCATCCGCGACAGCGACCCCGGCGGCTGGACGAAAGTCCCGCACACCCTGGCCCGTGATCCGCGCCTCAGCAACGGCGCCCGGGGCCTGGCCGTGCAGATGCTCAGCCACGCCGACGGGTTCCGTAGCGATGAGGAATTCCTCGCCCAGCACAGCGCCGACGGCCGCGACGCCGTGCGCCGCCAGCTCGCCGAGCTGCGCCGATTCGGGTACCTGGTGCGCCAGCGCGTGCGGGGCCCGGACGGCAAGCTCACCACGCGCAGCGTCCTGTACGACGTGCCGCAGCAGCCCGAGCTCCCCTCGGGCGACGAGCCGACGCGCGGGAAAACCGCGAGACGGTCTGACCAGGGCCGATTCGCCAAGGCCGAGACGTCACCGGACGCGGGAAACCCGCGAGTCGGTTCGACCGGCCGAAACGCCCTGAAGCCGCAGGCCGCGCCGACTCGCGGGGAATCCGCGACACGGGCCGACCAGGCAGAACGGAGCAGCACCGCAGGTCAGACCGACTCGCGGGAAACCCGCGCGCAACTAGAAGATCAGGGAGAAGAACAGGAGAAGAAGATCAGTCAGTCAGCGCAAGATCGCGAAGCCGCGCGTCGGCTCCACGCCTGGTTTCGACTGACGGACTCCGAGGCCGCGCACGTGATCAGAGAGGTGCGGCGCCGCGCGGCCCGGCCGATCGGCAACCTCGTGCCGTACATGGCGGGCATGGCTGAGGGCGACCTGGCCGACGTCGTGGCGGCCGTCATGGACGCCAGCGAGGCCGAGCAGCGCCCGGCCGCCGCAGTGGTGGCCGCGCCTCGGCAGGGCCGGGACCGGACCGTTGCCGAGGCGATCTCCGACGCCACTCCCGACCGTCAGCCGGATCTCGAGGAGCCCGGCGGTGACGGGCATGCGAACGTCACGCCGCTGGAGCCCAGAGCCCCGGTATGCCCGCACGGGAATCCGGGCGGCACCGCCCCCCGGGCCGGTGACGGGCTGCCGTCGTGCGCGCTGTGCCGCGCGCACACCATCGCCTGTCGGCGGCCGCCCGCCACGTGCGCGACGTGCCAGGCGATCGCCGCAGCGCGGGCCAACTCGACCAGCCGCCAGCGGTATGCGTGAAGGCGAGCGCTCAAAGTGAGTGGCTACCAGCGATCCCCGAGCAGATTGTTGATGTTCAGGAGATAGCGCTCAAGTTTCTGGCCTCGTTCGCTGCCATCGTGAGCATCCCAGAGCTTTTCATTCGCTATGTCACCCCTCTGTGTCAGGCTCAGACGGGACACACGGTAGAGAAGTTCGGTCCTCGGCCGGGCGACCTCGTATGAGGCCGCCCGATGGCCGGGTGCTTCTTATCTCGACTTCGGCCATTTTCGTGATCTTGGAGCGTAGACGGGCGCATGAGTCGGTCGTGGCGTGAAGGTGGCGGGCTGAGTGAGCGGTCAAGAGCGGCCCATAGTCTGATCATTCGCTCTTGAGGGTGCTCTGACATGAGGAAACATCGGCGGTTCTGATCACACCGTCTCCGTGGAGGGGCGTCCGCCGATGTCTCCGGAACCGGCCCTACCGGCAACCTGGCAAGTCCTGCCAGCAGAGTTCCGACGCTGTTTCTCATCATCCACTTTCCCGGTGTTCTGCGCTCTGACCACGGGTTTGGCGGCCTGCACCCGGTTTCGCACAGTGACCGGGATGCTGATCGGCGCCGGCATGAACCTCGCGTGGAGGCACGAACGTGCGCACCGCTTCTTCTCCCGCGCGGTCTGGTGCACCGACCACGTCGGCATGGTGCTCGCCCGCCTAATCCTCGCCGCCCTCGCCGAGACCGGCGCACCCGTGGTCGTGGCGATTGACGACAACGTCACCCGCCGCAGTGGCAAGAAGGTGCACGGCGCGTTCTGGCAATACAACGGTTCGGCCACCGGCACGACCAAGACCAGCCGGGGGAACTGCTTCGTTACGCTCAGGATCGTCGTCCATCTGCCGTTCCTGCCCCGCGCGATGTGCCTGCCGGTGCTCGCGCGACTGTACGTCAAGGACGGGCCGGGCAAGGCCGCCATCGCCGCCGAGCTGACCACGCTGCAGGCGGCCGCGGCCGGTGACCGTCCGATTCACGTGGTCGCCGACGCCGCCTACCACGGCAAACCCCTGCACACCCTGCCCGAGGGCGTGTCGTGGACCTGCCGGATCCCGCGCAACGCCGTCCTGTACAACCTGGCACCCGAACGGGACGGCAAACGACGAGGCCGTCCCCGCACCAAGGGAGAGCGGCTCGGCCAGGTCGCCGAGCTCGCCGCCTGCCGCTCGTGGAAGATCCACACCCTGCGCCTGTACGACAAGCAGCGCACTCTGCGCATTAGCGAGCTGCGGTGCCTGTGGTACGGCAGCTTCGGTGCCCGCCCGGTTCGTGTCATCTGGGTCCGCGCCATCGACTCTGAGAAAGCCTTCGATCTGGCGCTGGTGACCACCGACCTGCACACCCCGGCCGAGCAGCTGATGATCCGCTACTCATGGCGGTGGAGCATCGAGCAGGCGTTCTTGGAGGCACGGCATCTGCTCGGCGTGGGTCAGGCCCGCAACCGCACCGAAAAGGCGGTGGAGCGCACCCTGCCCTTGGGGGTGATCGCCTACAGCCTGGTCATCGTCTGGTACGCCCGTCACGCCCACGCCACCACCGACGTGGTGGCCGAGCACCGCCGCCGCTCCCCCTGGTACCGCACCAAGACCCAGCCCAGCTTCGACGACATGCTCGCCCTGCTCCGCCGCACGATCATCGCCGCCCGATTTTCCGCGACCCCGCCCTCGCAGGCCGACCCCACGAAAATCGAGGACGAGGCGCTGACCTGGGCTTACGCAATGGGATAACGGCCAAACTCGAGGGGGGAATAGATGCGAGATTTTTACCCACGTACTCTTCCTTCTGGACCGACCGTAACCCTACTTGGTCCGTGTCCGGAAGGATCAGGGCACCTCAAGCCGCCACCTGCGCAGCAGGCCCAGCGCCATGAACACCAGCTCGGTCAATGACGCACAGGTCCCCATGGGCGGAAGATCAATGTAGGTCGAATCGAATTTCGAGTCTTGACTACCAGCTCCTAAGCCATTCCAAGTCCGATCGAGCCACCGCGACTTATGGAGACTCTTCAACAATCCGTTGAACATTGACGAAGGGTCCCGTCACCTGAAGCGGCCGGCCGGGAACCAGGAGTCCTGCATAAGTGATGTCGGACCATGACATCGCACGGTCATCATCGTCGTCCTCAGCGGCTGCTTTCTTCTCCCCAAGGGTGCCGATGACCAGTTCCATGTCAAGGTCTGCAAGGCGCCGCTCCAGCCATGCCGGGTCCGCGATCAGCACACTGTGGTCACGTCCAGCCGCGTCCGGAACGGTCACCGCGCGACAGACAACGTGGTCTTCGTCGACCCAGTCGGTTCGATCGCCCTTCCATCGAGCCGGGCCGGCGAGTTCATGCGTGAGGGTGTAGAAGTTCAGGCCTTCATCGATCGAACAGTCAAGGATGTTCCCTTCCCACAGGTATTCCTCGATCGCTGGCCGGGTTTCCAAACCCACTTCGCTAAGTCGAGATGGAGTATCTGGATCACGAGGCTTGGCGACGATCGGCGCCCATCCGTCTTCCCCGAGGTATTGACGCTTCTCCTTATGATAATCGTTCATCCAGCGTCCCTCAAGCCGATTTTCGACCAGGTATTCGTACACGGCCTGCCCGCTCCCCTTCGGCACGAGCCAGGAGAATTGAAGAAGAAAGAGATCGCGTTCACGAGGAGAGAGTCGCGTACGGCTTGAGTTGTCTCGGTGCCACGAGGAGTACCGGTGGAGGGCGATCCAGTCGTTACCTATTGGATCAGTGGGACGAAGCAGGGCTTGATCCCAAGCGGTGAAGGCAATCGGGCTATTGGGATGATCGACAGATCGGGGAATTACGGGGAGAAGTCTTCTTCTCGTCGTCGCTGATCTT
>NZ_JBFBCI010000039.1:0-85672 GCF_040683095.1 Sphaerisporangium sp. NPDC051017 | reverse complement strand
CCTGCCTGGTGCGGCTACGCGAGTCCGACAACATGTGGTACCGGCGCCGCCGCCAGGCGAAAGACCCGGGCCTGCCTCGACTGCCCGACACCATCGCCCGTCTGGTGGAGTTCGACCTGGTGGTGACCGAGGCCGGCGGCAAGCGCCGCACCACCCGGCTGCGCCTGCCGGCCACCCTGCTCGACCCGGCGGCGGCCCCCGCGATCGAAATCGCCCGGACCTACGCCGAGCGCTGGCAGATGGAATCGGCGTACTTCGCCATCAAGAAGACCATGCTCGGCCGCCGGGTGCTACGGGCCCGCACCCTGCCCGGCATCACCCAGGAGATCTACGCCCTGCTGACCGCCTACCAGGCGATCAGGATCGCGATCACCGACGCGACCGGGACCGTCCCCGGCGCCGACCCCGACCGGGCCGGCTTCAGCATCGCCCTCCAGGCCGCCCGCGACCAGGTCATCCAGGCCGCCGGTGTCATCGCCGGCACCACCATCGACCTGGTCGGGGCCATCGGCCGAGCCGTCTTGGACCATCTCCTGCCGCCCCGGCGGCTACGCCTCAGCCCACGAGCCGTCAAACGCCCACTGTCCCGCTACGCCTACAAGAGCCTGCGCGTCGACCGGCGCACCTACAAGGCGACGGTCAGCATCGACATCTTGACAGGGCCGATCAGCCCCTAACTTCACGGCCTTGAACTTTAGGGCGGTGGGCGGTCTAGGACATGCTCGATGACAACGCGATCCGCCCTGCCCCATAGCTTCAGGGCAGCGTTGGCAGACGGAGTTCGGTTGGATTGGCAAGAAGCGAGCAGCCTCATCAGGTGTGACGATCTGGGGAGGTCGAGGCCGCGTTCGAGCGTGGTGAGCGGTTCGTCGGGGTCGCGACCATAGGGGTGCTTTTGTCTGCGACCTATGTCAGAACATGATCACTGATGTCGTGGACTTCGCCGAGGCGCCTGGGCTGCTGTGCGACCTCGCCTTCGGGTGGTGGCAGGCCGTCCAGGCGGTGCTGCGCTAGGACGTCGATGACGAGTGCTGCTGACCAGCTGAAATCATGGCAGCCGTGCCCGTCCAGCGTGGCGGGGTCGAAGTACTCGCGGAAGCCCGCGTGCGCGACCGCCCGCACCATGCCGTCGGCGACCAGCGCGGCCAAGTCGGGGCGCCGGCGGCGCAGCCCGTGCCAGATCAGCCAGGAGAGGTTGATCCAGCTCGGCCCGCGCCAGTAGCAGGCCGGGTCGAACTCGGGGGTGCCGGGCGCGAAGCTCGGCACCGTGCCGCGCCGTTCCAGCTCGAACCGGCCGAGGGCGGTGGCGGCCAGCGCGTCGGCGATCTCGCGGGGCAGGCCGGACAGGATCAGCGGGGTCAGCCCGGCCGCGCTGGCGGACCTGATCAGGCGGCCGGTGAGCGCGTCGCGCGCGTGGAACAGCCCGTCGGCGTACAGGTGCTCCGCCATCGCGGCGGTGGTGGCCGCGGCCTCGCGGTGGTGCGGCGCGGGGTCGAGCCCGCAGACGGCGGAGATCTTCGCCAGCGCCGACTCGGCCGCGCCGTACGCGGCGTTGAACAGCGGGTCCTGCACGGAGAAGGCCCCCGTGCCCCGGTAGCCGGCGTCGCGGTAGGCGCGGGCCAGCACGGTGTACCGCTAGTCGCGGTCGGTGGGACGCTCGCCCGGGTCGATGTGGGCGAGGTCGCGGCGGGTGACGCCGAGCGGGTCGGGGGGCACCGCGGCCAGGGGCGCGTCCCAGGCCGGGCTGTTGTCCATGCCCGACTCCCACGGGTGGACGATCGACAGCAGCCCCTCGGCTGAGCGCCGCTCCTCGCGCAGGAACCGCTGCTGGGCGGCCAGGTGCGGGTAGATCCTGCGCAGAAACGCCGGATCCGGGTCCGCCAGGTGCACCTGCCAGGCGGCCGACGCGTGCACCGGCGGCTGGACGATCCTCGAGGTCGCCGCGCCGGAGGGCGCGCGCACGCGCCAGAAGTCGGGGCCGGGGAAGTAGGCGCCCGAGGGAACGTCCGGGTTGAACACGATGTGGGGCACTCTGCCGTCCCGCCACTGCGCGCCGAACAGGGTCAGCAGTTCGTGCCTGGCGCGGCGCGGCGCCCAGCGGGCGTTGCCGATCGCGATGAACGCCGAGTCCCAGCTCCACTGGTGCGGGTAGAGGCGGCGCGAGGGGGCGGTGTGGCCGCCGTCCCAGTTGGCGGCCAGCATGCGCACCGCCTCGCGGACCAGCGCGCGGTGGCCGGTCGCGTCGTACGGGGGAGCGGGGCGGGAGATCATAGAAATGCCCTGATGGAGGCGGCCGTTTCCGGCGCGCGTACGCGTCTGGGCTCGGGACGGCCGGACGGCTGTGGGGTGGCGCGGAGGACGCCGGGTCCTTGAATGGTGATGGCGCGAATACCCCCTACTTATGAGTTTTCATCAAACAAAAGTGGGAGGTTAGTCCAGCCGTCCACTCGATGGTTGCATCGTGAAGACACGCAAGTCCAGCGCTTCTGTCCGGAGGTGGCGCATGAAACTGGGATTTTTACGGCATGTCTACCGGAGAGCGATCTTTCGGAGATTGCCCGTTGGGCCGCCGACCAGGGCTTCCAGGCCCTGGAAGTCGCCGCGTGGCCCGCGCCTGCCCCCAGGAGCCACATCAGAGCAGATCGATTCGACGCGGCCACCCGGGTGCGCGACATCTTCCAGGAGACCGGGCTGACGCTGTCCTCGATCGCCTACTACGAAAACAACCTCCACCCCACCCGCCGCGCCGAGGTCAACGCCCAAGCCGCCTGCGTGGCTGAGCCGGGACGGCCGGGGGCACTGCTCGCCGGGACCCGGGAAAGATGGGAGGGTTCTCTGCATTGTTCGGGTGTGGGAGCGTTGTTCCGGGGGAAGACCTGAATGCTCGGGAGCCGTTCTGGTACGGGGTGGGTGGGGTGATCGCGGGGTGCCGGCCTGCGGATCCGGTGGAGACGCGGCGCGCACGCCGCGTGGGCGAATACGCTCGCGGACATGACAGAGCGTGATCCCCGCAGGGTGCTGAGGGAGCGCCCGTCCGTCCGGCTGATCATCGGCCTGGTCGTGGCCGGGCTCTGCGCGATGGTGTCGTTCTCGTTCGACATCTTCAACGGCGAGCCGGTGCAGTTCTTCATCGCGCTCGTGCTGGCGCTGGCCCCCGTCCCGCTGCTGCTGGCCGGCCTGCTCGCCCTGGACCGCCTGGAGCCCGAGCCGCGCAAGGACCTCGCGTTCGCCTTCATGTGGGGCGCGGGCATCGCCGTGCTCCTCGCCGGCATCGTGAACAGCCTCAACCTGCGGTACGTCACCATCGCCACTCAGGACCCCACGGGCGCGCGCAACCTCGTGGCCACCTTCGTCGCCCCCGTGGTCGAGGAGACGATGAAGGGGCTCGTGCTGGTCGGCCTGCTGCGCTGGCGCAGGCAGGAACTGGACGGGCCGACCGACGGCATCATCTACGCCGGGATGGTGGGCCTCGGCTTCGCGATGAGCGAGAACGTCAGCTACTACATCATGGCGCAGGACCAGCACGGCGTGCAGGGGCTCGCGGTCACCGTCGTGCTGCGTGGCATCCTGTCCCCGTTCGCGCATCCGCTGTTCACCTCGATGATCGGCATCGCGGTGGCGTACGCCGCAGAGAACCGCGGATCGGCGCGGGGCGGGGTCGTCTTCCTCGGCTGGCTCGGCGCGATCACCCTGCACGGCATCTGGAACGGCTTCACGTCCTACGGTGGCCTGCGCGGGCTGGCGGCGGCCTACCTGCTGCTGATGGTGCTGTTCTTCGTCGAGCTTTGGGTCGTCCTGCGGGACCGCAGGCGCATCGTCGGCTTCATCCAGTACTACCTGCCGCCCTACGGCGGGCTCGGGCTCGTCACCGACATCGACGTGTTCATGCTGTCCTCCCTGCAGGGGCGCAGGCAGGCCCGCCAGTGGGCCAAGGCGCACGGCGGGCAGCGGGGGCTGAGCGCCATGCGCGACTACCAGGTCGCCGCGACCGAGCTCGGCCTGCTGCACGACCGGGGGCGGCGCGGCGTCATCTCCAGGGAGGCCTTCGAGGGGCAGCGCGAGGCCCTGCTGGCCTGCATGAGCGCCGCCAAGTCCGATTTCCCGGTTCCCGAGCGGCACCAGACCACGATCGCCAAGGGGATGGCCCCGCCTGGGTACGCTCCCGGGCACGACCCGCGGCAGTCCGCGTCGCCGTACCCGCCGCACCCTCCGTCCGACGGCATCCCGCGCGACCCCGTCTGACCTCGTCTGACCACCCCCGACCTCGCCCGACCTCGTCCCCGACGTTCCGGGGACGCGCGTCGCCGATCGGCTAACCGCATCCCACGTGCGTGAAGGCGGGTTTGGTGTCGTCCTGTCTCTTCGCGATGAATCCGGCGCTCGCGGTCGACCCGGGATCCAGCCGCGGGTTCGCCACGGGCGCGTGGATCATCGCGAACGGGCCGCTCTGCATCGGCGTGCCCTTCCACGCCTCGGTGAGGGTCATTCCGAGCGGCATCGTCCACTGGACGTACCAGGCGTTGATCGGCGCGTCCCCGGTGTTCCTGATCGTCACCTCGCCCCGGAACCCGCCGGGCCAGGCGAACACGGTGTTCACGGACGCCGAGCAGGAGGCCGGCAACGGTGTCGACGAGGGTGTCGACGAGGGTGTCACCGGATGGGTCGACGGCACCGCCGACGTGGCGGGCCGCTGGGACGTCGCGACGGCCGGCGGGGGGCCGGGCGGGCTCGCGCGTACGGCGTCCGAGCAGCCGGTCAGCGCCGTCAGTGCGATCAGTGTGATCAGTGTGATCAGTGTGATCAGTGTGATCAGCGTGGTGAGGCCCGCGGTGAGCGCGAGCGGGTACCGGGCCGCCGTCATCGGTCCGGCCCGCCGGATCGCCTCGGACATGAGGTACGTGGTGACGGCTCCGTTGGGAGCGCTCCCATGCATGCTGCGGACATTATCCCCTGTCGCACGGCGTCTCCAGGCCCGCGGGCCGGAGAGGTTCCGATGGCACGGGAAACCGCAGGTCCACCCGGCGGTCGTCCCCGGGGCCGATGAAACTTTCGCGAGGGAAGGGCGGGAGGCTCAGGGACGCGAGCCGAGGATGCGGTCCAGCGAGGTCTCCCTCGGCCCGGGGAAGACCGGGGACGAGCGCAGCACCATCGCGTCGAGGAAGCCCTTGGCCGTCGCGCCGAACTCCCGGACGGCGTACACGACGGTCTGGCCGGGCCACACGGCGAAGGAGTCGTCGCCTACCCCGAACGCCTCGATTCCCGCCGCCCGGCACAGCGCCACCGCGCGCGGCAGGTGGAAGTTCTGCGTGACGACGGTCAGGCGGCGCGCCCCGAAGACCTCGCGAGCACGCACGCAGGAGTCCCAGGTGTCGAACCCCGCGTAGTCCAGCACCATGACCCCGGCCGGCACGCCGCGCGCGAGGAGGTAGGCGCGCATCGCGGACGGCTCGTCGTACCCCACCCTGCCGTTGTCGCCCGACAGCAGCAGAGCCCGCACCCGGCCGTCCCGGTAGAGCGCGGCGGCGAGGTCCAGCCGCGTGGCGAGCATCGGCGAGGGCACGCCGTGGAACAGCCCGGCCCCGAGCACGAGCGCCACGGGAGCGGGCGGGACATCGCGGACCCAGGCGCCGCCGGGGCCGGCCGTGACCCGATGGCCCGCGGCGAACAGCCACGCCCAGGTCATCGGCGCGACGGCGAGCAGGCTCAGCGCGACCGCCGCGAGGAACAGGCGGCGGCGCGCCCGCACGGGCCACCGCCACGGGCGGAGCGGGGACGGGAGATCGACAAGCACGCTCGCTTAGACGCCGACCGCGTCCACTTCGTTCGCGCCGGGAGCTAGGGAGTCGAGCGGGCCGCGCGCGCGCATGAGGTACACCACGCGCAGGGTGGCGATCCAGACCAGCGTCGACCCGAGCACGTGCAGGCCGACCAGGAACGCGGGCACGGCGAGGAAGTACTGCACGTAGCCGATCACACCCTGGGCCAGCTCGACGCCGAGCAGCACCAGAGCGCCGCGCCGGGCCCGGCCGGGGGCGTCGGTGACGTGCAGCGCGAACAGCAGCGCGAAGGTCAGGCCGAGCACCACCCAGACGACGTCGGCGTGCAGGCGTGCCATGGCCTCGATGTCGAAGTCGAACCGCGAGGCGGCCTCGTCCCCGGAGTGCGGCCCGGTGCCCGTCACGACGACGCCCGCGACCAGCAGCACGAACACCGCCGTGACCAGCACGAACCCGAGCGTGCGGATGTCGCGGTGGACGAGGCGGCGCGCGGGCGCGTCCCCCTCGCCGGAACGGGCGTACAGCGCGAACGCGCCCGCGATCATGCCGACGGACACCAGGAAATGGACGCTGACCGTCACCGGGTTGAGCGCCGAGCGGACCACCACGCCGCCCCACACCGCCTGGAGGGCCACCCCGGCGGGCTGGATCAGCGCCAGCCACGTCAGGGACCGGCGGCGGGGGACCAGCCGGAGGGCCGCCACCACACAGCCCGCCGCGACCGCGAGCACCAGGAACGACAGCAGGCGGTTGCCGAACTCGATGGCCATGTTGACCGGCGCGTGGGCGTCGTGCGGCGCGGGAACGAAGCTGCCCGGCGTGCACCGCGGCCAGCTCGGGCAGCCGAGGCCGGATCCGGTCAGCCGGACGGCGGCGCCGGTGACGGTGATGCCCGCGTTCGCCACCACGCTCGCCAGCGCCCACCGTCGCATGGAGGCGGCCGTGGGCGACCAGGCGGAGTGGAACAGCTCCAGGGCCCGGCCCCGGACCCGGTCGGGGAGGCCGCGCCCGGCGTTACTGGAGAACTGGTCTGCTGCGGTCACGGCACACATCGTAGGTGCCAGGGGGAGTGCCCCTGATTGCGGATGCGTTGGCTGAACCCATGGCACGTCCTCCGCCCGCGCGGGCGGGGCAGGGGATTGAACGAGGAATAGATATGTGACATATTACTGATTCATTGCGACGGTGGGCGATGAGGTGGGGATGGCGGACGTCGTTGTGGTCGGCGCTGGGGTCGTCGGAGCGGCGTGCGCGTATCACGCCGCCCGGCCGCGGTGCCTGGACGGGGCATGGCCTGCCTTTGAGGCGTCCCGGCGACCGGCGTCCCCGGGCCGAGACCGCGTTCGAGATCACGGTGGACGGCCGCCCGGTGCCCCCGGGGAGGAAGCACAGCATTCCGGGCAAAGCCGATATGTCCGGCACGGCGATCGGCCCAACGGACACTCTGGAGGAGAGGACCCCCGATGACGACGACCCGTGAGAAGCCCTGGCGCGGCGTGATGGTGGCGACGGCGCTGCCGTTGCGCGAGGACCTGAGCGTCGACGAGGACCGCTACGCCGAGCACTGCCGCCATCTGGTCGAGCAGGGATGCGACGGCGTGGTGCCCAACGGTTCGCTGGGCGAGTACCAGACGCTCACCCCCGAGGAGCGCGCCCGCGTCGTCGAGACGGCCGTCGCGGCCATCGGAGGCGACCGCGTGATGCCGGGCGTGGCGGCGTACGGCGCGGCCGAGGCGCGCCGCTGGACCGAGCAGGCGGGGGAGGCGGGCTGCCAGGCGGTCATGCTGCTCCCGCCGAACGCCTACCGCGCAGACGAGCGCTCGGTGCTCGGGCACTACCGGGAGGTCGCCAAGGCGGGCGTGCCGATCGTCGCCTACAACAACCCCATCGACACCAAGGTGGACCTGGTCCCGTCGCTGCTGGCGGAGCTGCACGCCGAGGGCCTGATCGTGGGCGTCAAGGAGTTCACCGGCGACGTGCGCCGCGCGTACGAGATCGCGGAGCTGGCCCCCGGCCTGGACGTGCTGATCGGCTCGGACGACGTGGTGCTGGAGCTGGGCATCGCCGGGGCGGTCGGCTGGGTCGCCGGGTTCCCGAACGCGCTGCCCGCGTCCTGCGTGGCGCTGTACCGGGCGGCGCTCGAGGGGGACCTGGCGACGGCGCTGCCGCTGTACCGGACGCTGCACCCGCTGCTGCGCTGGGACGCCAAGGTCGAGTTCGTCCAGGCCATCAAGCTGTCGATGGACATCGCCGGCCGGTACGGCGGCCCGTGCCGCCCGCCGCGCGTCCCGCTGACCGCCGAGCACGAGGCTTCGGTCCGCGTCGCCACCGAGAAGGCGCTGGCCGGAGGGCTGAGGTGATGAGGACCAGGAAGATCTACCACGTCGTCGACTCGCACACCGAGGGCATGCCGACGCGCGTGGTGACCGGGGGAGTGGGGGTGATCCCCGGCGCGAGCATGGCCGAGCGCCGGGAGTACTTCCTGGCGAACCTCGACCACGTCCGCAAGCTGCTGATGTTCGAGCCGCACGGCCACTCGGCGATGAGCGGCGCGATCCTGCAGCCGCCCACCCGTCCCGACGCCGACTTCGGTGTGCTGTACATCGAGGTGTCCGGCTGCCTGCCGATGTGCGGCCACGGCACGATCGGCGTCGCGACCGTCCTGGTGGAGACGGGCATGGTGGAGGTCGTCGAGCCGGTCACCACCGTCCGCCTGGACACCCCGGCCGGTCTGGTGGTCGCGTCGGTGCGGGTGGAGGACGGCGTGGCGGCGGCGGTGACGATCCGCAACGTGCCGTCGTTCAGCGCGGGGCTCGGCCGCACGGTCAAGGTGCCCGGGTTCGGGGAGGTCGTCTACGACCTGGCCTACGGCGGCAACTTCTACGCGATCCTGCCGATCGAGTCGGTGGGGCTGCCGTTCGACCGGGCCAGGGGCCGGGACATCCTGGACGCGGGCCTGGCGATCTCGGCGGCGATCAACGAGGCGGACGAGCCGGTCCACCCGCTGGACCCGGGCATCCGGGGCTGCCACCACGTGCAGTTCGTCGCGCCGGGGTCGGACGCGCGGCTGTCGCGGCACGCCATGGCGATCTATCCGGGCTGGTTCGACCGGTCGCCGTGCGGGACGGGGACCAGCGCGCGCATGGCGCAACTGCACGCGCGCGGTGAGCTGGCCCTGGGCGAGGACTTCGTCAACGAGTCGTTCATCGGCACGCGGTTCACCGGGCGGCTGCTGGAGGAGACCGAGGTGGCGGGGGTGCCCGCCGTCGTCCCGGCGATCACGGGCCGGGCGTGGCTGACGGGGACGGCCCAGCATTTCCTGGACCCCTCGGATCCCTTCCCGGAGGGCTTTCTGCTGTGATACCTGAGCGACTGCACCATGGTCCATGACATGGACTATGGCTCCATGTAGCGGGACAATGGATAGGGAAGAGGGTCCATGATGGATGTTGTCGAAAGCCGTTCGCCGCAGAACCCCGCCGACCTGGTGGCGAGCGCGCCCCTGGCCGGCGCGGACGGCGTGGCCGGAGCCGTGCGGCGGGCACGGGCCGCGCAGGCGCGGTGGGCCGGGGCGAACGCCGCCGAGCGCGCCGCCGCGCTGACCTCCGCGGCCGAGGCCGTGGCGGGCGCGGCCGGCGAGCTCGCCGATCTGGTGGTCCGGGAGGTCGGCAAGCCGGTCGCCGAGGCCAGGGGCGAGGTCGCGCGGTCGGCGGCGATCCTGCGCTACTACGCCCAGCAGGTGTTCGACCCGGTGGGCGCGGTGCACGAGCCCTCCGGCGCCGGGCTCGCCTACACGCGCAGGCGCCCGCGCGGCGTGGCGGGCCTGATCACGCCTTGGAACTTCCCCCTGGCCATCCCGCTGTGGAAGGCGGCCCCGGCGCTGGCCTTCGGCAACGCCGTCGTCCTCAAGCCCGCCCCGCACGCCCTGGCCGGCGCCCTGCGCCTGGCCGAACTGCTCGGCCTGCCCGAGGACCTGTTCCAGGTCGTCCCCGGCGGCCCCGAGGAGGGCGCGGCGCTCGTGGACGCGGCCGACGTCGTCTCCTTCACCGGGTCGGCGGCCGTGGGCCGGGAGGTCAGCGTGGCCGCCGTGCGCCGGGGCGCCGCCGTCCAGGCCGAGATGGGCGGTCAGAACGCCAGCATCGTCCTGGACGACGCCAACCTGGAGGCGGCCGCCGCGCAGATCGCCGCCGCCGCGTTCGGGTACGCCGGCCAGAAGTGCACCGCGACCAAGCGGGTCATCACGGTCGGCAACGCCGCCGAGGTGCGCGAGGCGCTGGTCGCCGCCGTCGCCAAGCTCGGCGTGGGCGACCCGTCCGACCCCGGCACCGCCGTCGGACCGCTGATCGACGAGACCGCCCGCGACCGCGTCGTCGCCGCCGCCGTCGGCGGGCGGGCGCTGACCGGCGGCGCCGCGCTGGACCGCGCCGGATGGTTCGCCGCCCCCACCCTGGTGGACGGTGTCCCGGACGGGCACGTCCTGGCGTGCGACGAGGTGTTCGGCCCGATCTGCCTGGTGCAGGACGCGGGGTCGGTGGACGAGGCCGTGGCGCTGGCCAACGGCGTGCGCTACGGGCTGGTCTCCGCCGTCTACACCCGCGACCTGGACCGCGCGCTGGAGGTCTCGGCGCGGCTGGACACCGGCCTGGTGAAGGTCAACAGCCCGACCTCGGGCGTGGACTTCTACCTGCCGTTCGGCGGCGAGAAGGACTCCAGCTACGGGCCCCGCGAGCAGGGCAAGGCCGCCCAGGAGTTCTACACCTCGACCCGCACGGTCGCCCTCGCGCCCGCGGGCGACTGACCCGGGTCACGGGTTCGCGGCCGCCCTTACCGGCCTCTTAACGGTCTGGTATCGACGTCTTGACGCGGACATACGCCGCAGGTGCAATGTCACGCACCGTGTGGGACGGCGCTGTTTCGCGAGGAGAAGAGACGATGGGCAGATCGCGTATTTCGATGATCGCGGCGATGCTGGCGGCCGCGAGCCTGCTGACCGCCGGATGCGGGCAGGGCCTCCTCGACGGCGGCTCGAACTCCGGGGGAGACGAGGGACCCATCACGCTCGGGATGCTGATCCCGCAGTCCGGCAGCGAGGCCGCCATCGGCCCGTACATGCAGAACGCCGCCCAGCTCGCCGTGGACGAGATCAACGGCAAGGGCGGCGTCCTCGGCCGCAAGCTGGAGCTCAAGATCGCCGACGACGCCTGCGACGCGCAGACCGCCGTCGCGGGCGCCAACAAGCTCGTCACCGAGGGGATCAAGATCTCCGTCGGCGGCTACTGCTCCGGCGCCACACTGCCCACCCTGCCGGTCTTCGGCAAGGCGAACATCCCGATTATCATCCCTGCCGCGAACTCGCAGGAACTCGTCGATCAGCACCTCAAGCACGTCTTCCTGATCAACGGCACCGGCACGCAGCAGGCGACCGCGGCCATGGCCTGGATGACCAAGCAGGGCGCCAAGAGCGTCGCGCTGATGCACGACAACACCAGTTACTCCAAGGACATCGCCGTCCGCACCCAGAAGCTGCTCGACGAGGCCGGCGGCTCCGAGACGGCCATCCTCGAGGCGGTGACGCCCAAGGAGAGCGACTACAGCGCGAACATCCACAACATCCTGGCCAAGAAGCCCGACTTCGTCTACTGGACCGGCTACTTCCAGGAGGGCGGCCTGATCATCCGCCAGCTCCGCCAGGCCGGGTACAAGGGCGGCATCATGGTCGGCGACGGCGCGGTGTCGCCGAAGCTCGCCGAGATCGCCGGGGGCGACGCCGAGGGCGTGTACGCCACGATGACCCAGACCCCCGAGACGCTGCAGGGCGCCGAGGGCTGGATCGCCGCCTACAAGAAGAAGTTCAACGCCGACCCCGGCCCGTACTCCAACCAGGCCTACGACGGCGTCCGGCTGGCCGCCGAGGCGGTATCCAAGGCCGGGTCCACCGACGGCGCCAAGGTGATCGCCGCGCTGGAGGCCATCGACGGCTTCCAGATGTTCTCCGGCCCGCTGAAGTTCACCGCCGACCACACCCTGTCCACCGGCGGCTTCCAGATCCTGGTCGTGAAGTCCGGCAGGTTCGCCCTGCAGGACGCGCTCAAGTGACCGTGCCGGCCGGGCCCCGCATGGCGGCGTCCCACCGGGGTGACCACCCCATGATCCCCCCGGCGGCCGGCGCGCACCCCGCGCCCGGCCGCCGCGGCCTCGAAGGAGGCACGACATGGCACAACTGATCTGGAACGGGGTGTTCGTCGGCTCCTTCTACGCGCTGGTGGCGCTCGGCTACAGCATGGTCTACGGGATCATGAGGCTGCTGAACTTCGCCCACGGCGACATCTACATGCTGGGCGCCTTCACCGGCTTCGCGGTCCTCGGAGCGGTGGGCGGCGTCTCGCCGGGCATGGCGCTGCCCGTGCTGCTCGGCGTCCTCGTCGTCACGATGGGCGTGACCGGCCTGTCCGGTGTCGTCCTTGAGCGCGTCGCCTACCGTCCGCTGCGCGGCGCGCCGCGGCTGTCCCTGCTGATCACGGCGGTCGGCGCCTCGTTCGCGCTGGAGTACGGCATGCGCGCCGCCGCCGGCGCCGACCCGCGGGTCTACCCGCTCAGGCTCGGCGGCACGTCCGTCGAAGTGCTCGGCGCGCGCGTCACCCTCCAGCAGATCGCGCTGATCATCGTCGCGGTCGTGCTCATGGCGGCGCTGAACGTGCTGGTCACCCGCACCCGCGAGGGCCGCGCCATGCGGGCCATCGCCCTGGACCCGCGCACGGCCGCGCTCATGGGCATCAACGTCAACGCGGTCATCTCCCGGACGTTCTTCCTCGGCTCGGCGCTCGCGGGCGCGGCCGGCGTGATGGCCGGGGCCTACTACGGCAAGATCGACTTCCTGATGGGCTTCCTCATCGGGCTCAAGGCGTTCACCTCGGCGGTCATCGGCGGCATCGGCAACATCACCGGCACCATGCTCGGCGGCCTGCTGCTCGGCCTGCTGGAGTCGTTCGGCACCTACTGGCTCGGCGGCGAGTGGCGCGACGTGTTCGCCTTCGGCGTGCTGATCCTGTTCCTGACCGTGCGGCCCACCGGCCTGCTCGGCGAGCGCGTGACGGAGCGCGTATGATCGCGCCCGCCCCGAAGCCCGATCAGAAGCCCACCCCCGTCCGGCCGCGCAAGGGGACGGCGCTCGGCCGCGCGACCACGCGCCTGTTCGACAGCAGGTGGGCGGGCCTCGCCGGGCTCGCCGTCGCGGTGCTGGCCCCGTTCGTCATCGCCACGCCGTACGCGCTGTCGGTCATGACCAGCGCGGCGATCTTCGTGATGCTCGCCTCCGGGCTGAACATCGTCGTCGGCTTCTGCGGCCTGCTCGACCTCGGGTATGTCGCCTTCTTCGCCGCCGGCGCCTACACCAGCGGCGTGCTCAGCACCCGGCTCGGGCTCCCGCTGCTCGCCACCGTGCCCGCCGTGATCGCCGTCACCGTCGTCGCGGGCATCGTGGTCGGCGCCCCAACCCTGCGGCTGCGCAGCGACTACCTGGCCATCGTGACGCTCGGCTTCGGCGAGATCATCCGTATCACCGCCAACAACCTGGACATCACGGGCGGCCCCTCGGGCATCTACGGCATCCCCGGCCTGACGGGCGGCCCGGTCGTCTTCTACTATCTCGTCGTGGCGATCGTCTCGGTCGCCGTCATCGGCGCCTCCCGGCTCGGCCGCTCCCGCCTCGGACGGGCCTGGCGGTTCGTCCGCGAGGACGAGGACGCCGCCGAGGCCATGGGCGTGCACACCTACCGCGTCAAGCTCGCCGCCTACATCGCGGGCGCCGTGTGGGGCGGCCTGGCGGGCGTGCTGTTCGCCGCGCAGCTCTCGGCGATCTCGCCGGGCAGCTTCACGTTCCTGCAGTCGGCGCTCGTCCTCATGGCCGTCGTGCTGGGCGGCATGGGCTCGACCCCGGGCGTGGTCATCGGCGCGATCGTCATCAGCCTGCTGCCCGAGGTGCTGCGCGACTTCGCCGGCTACCGATTCTTCGCCTTCGGCGTCCTGCTCATCCTCGTCATGCTGGTCCGCCCGCAGGGACTGTGGCCGCACCGCTCCCGGGAGGCGGGCTCATGACCCTGCTGTCGGTCCAGGACCTGCGCCTGTCGTTCGGCGGTCTGCTGGCCATCGACGGCCTGAGCTTCTCCGTCGGAGAGGCCGAGATCGTCTCGGTCATCGGCCCCAACGGCGCGGGCAAGACCTCCGCCTTCAACTGCGTGACCGGGTTCTACAAGCCCACCGCCGGGCGGATCACCCTGTCCGGCAGGGACGTCACCGGCATGCGCCCGTCCAGGATCGCGGGGCTCGGCGTGGCGCGGACGTTCCAGAACCTGCGCCTGTTCGGCGAGATGTCCGTCCTGGACAACGTCCGCGCCGGGGCCCACCTGTGGCTGCGCCAGAACTTCCTCGACGCGCTGCTGCACACCCCGCGTTACCGGCGCACCGAGCGCGAGTGCACCGAGCAGGCCCACCACTGGCTGGACTTCGTCGGCCTGCGCGGCGACCGCTTCGGCCAGGCCCGCGCCCTGCCGTACGGCGAGCAGCGGCGGGTGGAGATCGCCCGCGCGCTGGCCCGCAGGCCGGGGCTGCTGCTGCTCGACGAGCCCGCCGCCGGGCTCAACCACGGCGAGAAGGCCGAGATGCCGGACCTGATCCGCAGGGTCCGCGGCCTCGGCATCGCGACCGTGCTCATCGAGCACGACATGGGGCTGGTCATGGAGGTGTCCGAACGGGTGGTCGTGCTCAACTTCGGCCGCGAGATCGCCGACGGCCGCCCCGAGGACGTCCGCCGCGACCCCGCCGTCATCGAGGCCTACCTCGGCAAGGACGAGGACGAGGCCGGCGAGAACGGCGGGGACGCCTCGGAGGAACACCAGGGAGGCCGCGATGGCGGCGCTTGAGGTCGAGGGACTCGACGTCCACTACGGCGGCGTGCACGCCCTGCGCGGCATGTCGCTGACCGTCGGGGAGGGCGAGATCGTCGCGCTGCTCGGCAACAACGGCGCGGGCAAGACCACCACGCTCTCGGCGATCTCCGGCCTGGTGCGCCCGAGCGCCGGCGCGGTCGTGTTCGACGGCCGGGACCTCACCCGGGCCAGGCCCGAGGCCATCGTCCGGGCGGGCCTGGTGCACGTCCCTGAGGGACGCCGCGTTTTCAGCACGCTGACCGTCCATGAGAACCTGCTGATCGGCGGGTATCTCGTCCAGGACAAGGCCGAGATCCGCCGGCGCGTCGACCGGGTCTACGCCCTGCTGCCGCGCCTCGCCGAGCGGCGCGCCCAGCAGGGCGGCACGCTGTCGGGCGGCGAGCAGCAGATGCTCGCCATCGGCCGCGCGCTGGTCTCCGGCCCCCGGATGCTGCTCCTGGACGAGCCGTCCATGGGCCTGGCGCCGCTCGTCGTCGCGTCGGTCATGGAACTGGTCCGCGAGGTCAACCTGGAGGGGGTGTCGGTCCTGCTGGTCGAGCAGAACGCCAAGGCCGCGCTGAGGATCGCGCATCGCGGGTACGTGATCGAGAGCGGCGCGTGCGTGCTCGGCGGGTCCGCGGCCGAGCTGCGCGGCGACTCCCGGGTCGTCGAGGCCTACCTGGGCGGGGTCTGACCATGGGACCGGAGTTCGAGGCCGCGATCGAGACGGTCGACCACCACACCGGCGGGGAGCCGTTCCGCGTCGTCACGGCGGGCGCACCGGACATCCCGGCCGGACGGTCCTGGAGCGCAGGACCCGCGCGGCCTGTCTCGCCGAGCCGGTGGGCGGGGCCGTCGCCGCCGGGCCGGGGCCCGCGCTGTTCACGAGTGTCGGCATGGCCTGGGAGGATCTGGTCGTGGCGGACGCCGTCCACGCCGCGTGGACGGGCAGATGAGCCGGAAGGGGATGCCGGGATGACGACCGGGGCCGAGCGGGCCGTGACCGAGGAGGGCCGGCTCCACCTGCCGGCCATGAGCGGGCGCCAGAGCCTGCGCGAGCAGGTCGCGCAGGCCCTGAGGGACGCGCTGGTCGCCGCGGAGATGCGCCCGGGCGTCGTCTACTCGGCGCCGGTGCTGGCCGCCCAGTTCGGCGTCTCGGCGACGCCCGTGCGCGAGGCCATGCTCGACCTGGCCAAGGAGGGGCTCGTCGAGGCCGTGCGCAACAAGGGCTTCCGGGTCACCGAGCTGTCCGAGCGCGAGCTGGACGAGCTCACCGAGATCCGCGCGCTGCTGGAGGTGCCGACGGTCGCCCGCCTGGCCGACGCCTCACGGGCGGAGGAGTTCGAGGCGTTGCGGCCGGTGGCCCTGGAGATCGTCGCGGCGGCCGAGTCCGGCGACCTGCTGGCCTACGTCAACGCCGACCTGCGCTTCCACGTCGACCTGCTGCGGCTGGCGGGCAACGCCCACCTGGTCGAGATCGCCCGCGACCTGAGGTACCGCGCCCGGCTGTACGGCCTGAAGGGGCTGTCGGAGCGCGGCACGCTCGTCAACTCTGCCCGCGAGCACCTGGACATCCTGGACGCCCTGGTGCGCGGGGACGGCGGGGCCGCCCGGCGCGTGATCGAGCACCACATCCGGCACGTCCGGGGCATCTGGGCCGACCGTCCGGAGTGACCGGGCGTCTCGCCTCTCATCACCTGAGGTCGAGACCGGGTGCCCGCGCGAGGTCAAGGCGTGAGACCGGGCCGCCGCTGCCGGCCACGCCCCGGGATCGGGCGGCCCCATGGCGTCCGCTCGTGCCTCCCAGGCGTTTCCCGGCGCGCTCAGGAGGAGCGGGTGGCCCCGACCGAGGCGATGACCACGCAGCCGATCGCCGCCCACTCGCGCAGGTCCAGGAACTCGCCGAGGACGAACAGGCCCACCAGCGCGGCGGCCGCCGGCTCCAGGCTCATGAGGATGCCGAAGACCCGCTTCGGCATCCGGCGCAGCGCCTCAAGCTCCAGGCTGTAGGGGATGACCGACGAGAGCAGGCCGACCCCCGCGCCCAGCAGCAACAGCTCGGGACGCAGCAGGTCCGCGCCGCCGGTCGCGATCCCGGCGGGCGCGGTCACCGCCACCGCGACGATCATGGCGAAGGACAGCCCGCTCGTCCCGGGGAACCGCCTGCCCACGGCCGCCGACAGCAGGATGTACGCCGCCCAGCACGCGCCCGCCAGCGCGGCGAAGCCGATGCCGAGCCAGCTGAGACCGCTGCCGCCGTTCCACGGAGCCAGCAGGACGATGCCGAGCGCCGCCAGCACCACCCACAGCAGGTCCGTCCGGCGGCGGGAGGCCGCGACGGCGACGCCGAGCGGGCCGAGGAACTCGATCGCCACGCAGATGCCCATCGGCAGCCGGGCCAGGCCCTCGTAGAACGTGATGTTCATGACCCCGAGGGTGACGCCGAAGGCCACCCCGGCGGCCAGGTCGCGCCGCGTCAGCCCCCGCAGGCGCGGCCGGGCCACGACGCCCAGGATCAGCGCCCCGGTGGCGACGCGCAGGAAGACCACGGCGGTCGGCGCGAGCTCGGCGAACAGGTCCTTGGCGAAGCCCGCGCCGATCTGCACCGACAGGATCGCCAGGACCACCAGCCCCGACGGGGGCACGGCTCCGGCCGCCGCACGGGCGAGGGAGCCGGGCCGCGGGCGATCCCGCGAGAACGGCCCGTCGGAGAGGGACAGGGTCGGCACGGTCATGGGGGGTCCACTCGCGTTCTGGATGCGGCCGGGGGTCGGGGGAATGCCCGGCCGGCCGCGGGGACACCGCGCCCGAGGGCACGCCTCAGTGCCCTACCAGGAATACAAGACGCCGCTCAACCGCCCGCGCGCGGGGTCACTCCGCGGGTTTGAGGGCCGTGACGGCGAAGGCGGCTCCGAAGGGGTCGGCGAGCACGGCCGACCGCCCCTGCGGCAGGCCACGGGGCCGCTCGACCACTGTGGCGCCGCGCTCGGCGGCGAGGGCCACGACGGCGTCGCAGTCGCGGACGGCGAAGTGGACCAGCCAGCGGGCCCGCCCTCCCCCCGGAAGCGCGCCGCCGGCCGGGGTCATGCCCGCGACCGGCCTGCCGTCCACCAGCCACTCGGTGCGCTCCCCGCCGGGGACGCCCCGGGCCGCCCAGCCGAACACCTCCGGGTAGAACGCCTTGGCGTCCTCGGGGTCGCACGTGTCCAGCGCGGCCCAGCACGTCGATACCGGCTCGCCGACGAGCTGCGCGCCGAAGTGGCGCCCGGGCTCCCAGACCATGAAGGCCGCCCCCGCCGGGTCCTCGAACACGGCCATGGTGCCCTCGTCGAAGACCTGGACCGGTCCGGTGGACACCCGCCCCCCGGCCTCCTTGACCCGGTCGGCGACCGACTCGGCGTCTCCGGTGGCGATGTAGGTGTTCCAGGCCGGGGGCCTGCCGGGGCCGGACGTGGGCCCGACGCCCGCGACGAGCTTGCCGTCCTGCCGGAACGTCCCGTAGCCGCCCGCCTCGGGGGCCGGATCGAAACCGGCGCGCCACCCGAAGATCCCCTCGTAGAAGGCCGCCGACGCGTGGGGGTCGGGGCTGGAGAGATCCGCCCAGCAGGGCACGCCGGGCTGGTAACCGCTACGGGCCGGCATTGCGGACCTCCCTTGCCGCGGACGCCGCGCGCCCGATCTGGCGGACGGCACGGCGCCAGCGTCACACGGCGCGCCCTCCCCGCGGGCGGCGACAGGCCGCCTTGGCCCGAGGCACCCGCAAGCTTTACCTCCCTTTACCGTGACGCGGCCCTGGCGGCGCGGTCCGGCGCGGGGACCGCCCCAGGTGGTCCCTAGACTCGTCAGCATGGACTCCCCAGCCGTCGCGCTCACCGACCTGGTCAAGCGATACGGCCGCACTCTCGCCGTCGACGGCCTGACGCTGAGCGCCGAGCGCGGCGCGGTCACGGCCATCCTCGGCCCGAACGGCGCCGGGAAGACCTCGACGGTCGAGATCTGCGAGGGGTTCCGCAAGGCGGACGGCGGCACCGTCCGCGTGCTCGGCCTCGACCCCGCGCGCGCCGCCGCCGCGCTCAAGCCCCGCATCGGCGTGATGCTGCAGGCCGGCGGCGTGCCCCCGGCCATCCGGGCGGGGGAATGGCTGCGGCTGGTCGCCCGCTTCCACGCCCATCCCCTCGACCCCGGGGCCCTGCTCGACCGGCTCGGGCTGTCCGAGCACGCCCGCACCCCCTACCGCCGCCTGTCGGGCGGCCAGCAGCAGCGCCTGTCGCTCGCCGCCGCCGTCGTCGGCCGTCCCGAGCTGGTCTTCCTGGACGAGCCGACCGCCGGGCTGGACCCGCAGGCCCGGCACGCCTGCTGGGACGTGGTCGGCGAGCTGCGCGCCCGCGGGGTGTCCACGGTGCTGACCACCCACCACATGGACGAGGCCGAGAAGCTCGCCGACAAGGTCGTCATCATCGACCGGGGCACCGTGGTCGCCGAGGGCAGCCCGCGCTCGCTGACGGGCGCCGAGCGGCAGCTCCGCTTCCGCGCCAGGTCGGGCCTCGACCTGGACGAGCTGCTCACCGCCCTGCCCGCCGGCACGGCCGCCAAGGAGTCGCCGAGCGGCCACTACGTCATCGAGGGGCACGTCGGCCCCGAGCTGCTCGGCACGGTCACCGCGTGGTGCGCCGCCGAGGGCGTCACCGCCGACGACCTCAGCGTCGAGCGGCGCACCCTGGAGGACGTCTTCCTCGAACTGACCGGAAGGGAGCTCCGGTGACCACCGCGCTGGACTTCACGCCGCGCCCGGGCGCCGCGCCGCTGCGCCGCATGGTGCTGGCCCAGACCGCGGCCGAGGTGCGGGCGGTGCTGCGCAACGGCGAGCAGCTCCTGCTCACCCTGATCATCCCGCTGCTCGTGCTCGTCGGCTTCTCGGCCGCGCCGCTGCTGGAGGTGCCCGGACGGCGCATCGACTTCGTCGCGCCCGGGGTGCTCGCCCTGGCGATCATGTCGACGGCGTTCACCGGCCAGGCGATCGGCACCGGCTTCGAGCGCCGGTACGGCGTGCTCAAGCGCCTCGGCGCCACGCCGCTGTCGCGCGCGGGGCTGATGCTGGCCAAGACCCTCGCCGTGATCGTCGTCGAGGTGCTGCAGTTCGCCGTCATCGCGGCCGTGGCCCTCGCGCTCGGGTGGCGGCCGCACGGCGACCCGCTGGGGGCGGTCGCCTGGGTGCTGGTGACGGTCCTCGCCGGGACGGCGGCGTTCAGCGGGCTCGCGCTGCTCATGGCGGGCACGCTGCGCGCCGAGGCGACGCTGGCGGCGGCCAACCTCGTCTACCTGGTGCTGCTGGGGCTCGGCGGCGTGGTGGTGCCGGTGACGTCGTTCCCGCACGCGCTGCGGGTGGTGGCCGAGGTGCTGCCCATCACGGCCCTGACCGGGGGCCTGCGGTCGATCCTGGCCCAGGGCGCCGGGCTTCCGGTGCGGGAGCTGCTGATCCTGCTCGCGTGGGCCGCGGTGACGCTGACCCTCGCCGCTCGCACGTTCCGCTGGGAGTGACGAAACCCCAGGTTAGGTAAGGCTTACCTGCGTGACGGACTGCATTCCTCCTGCGTGCCGTTCGGGTTGTGCCTCGGGAAGGAATTACGGCACACTGATGTTGTGAAAAACGTGGCCGGGATGACGAACGCCGAGAAGGGCGCCGAGCGCGGTACACGCGCGCGCGTCGCTCGGCTGATCCTGGAACACGGCCCCGTCGACGCCGCCGCGCTGGGCGAGCGGCTGGGGCTCACGCCCGCGGCGGTCCGCCGCCATCTGGACGCGCTGCTCACCGAGGGAATGATAGAGCCTCGCACCGCACGGCCACGGGGGCAGCGGGGGCGGGGCAGGCCGGCGAAGCTGTTCGTCATCACCGACGCGGGCCGCAGCGCCTTCGAGCACGCCTATGACGGCCTCGCGGGCGGCGCGCTGCGCTTCCTTGCCGAGCGCATGGGCGAGGAGGCCGTGGCCGAGTTCGCCAGATCCCAGGTCAGCGGCCTGGTCAGGCGCCTTGAGCCGTTGATGCGCGAGGTCCCCGCCGACCAGCGGGTGCGCGTGCTGGCCGAGGCGCTGACGGCCGACGGCTACGCCGCGTCGGCCAGCAGGGCCAAGTCCGGCGGCGAGCAACTGTGCCAGCACCACTGCCCGGTCGCGCACGTGGCGGCGGAGTTCCCGCAGCTCTGCGAGGCCGAGACCGAGGCGTTCGGGCATCTGCTCGGCACGCCGGTGCAGCGCCTGGCGACGATCGCCCACGGCGACGGGGTGTGCACGACCCACGTCAGCCCGAGGGCGCTGGCGTCCCAGCGCATCACGCAGGGCACGCGTGACGACTCCGACCCGACCGTCGGCAATTCGCGGAACTCGATCGATAAGAGCAAGGAGACCGGAAGGTGACTGTCACCGACCGCCCGGAGCTTGAGGGCCTCGGGAACTATAAGTTCGGCTGGGCCGATCCCGACGTGGCCGGTGCCACCGCGCGCCGTGGCCTGTCCGAGGAGGTCGTGCGTGATATCTCCGCGCTGAAGAACGAGCCGGAGTGGATGCTCGACCTTCGCCTCAAGGGCCTCCGCCTGTTCGGCAAGAAGCCTCTGCCGAGCTGGGGCTCCGACCTCACGGGCATCGACTTCGACAACATCAAGTACTTCGTCCGCTCCACCGAGAAGCAGGCCGCTTCCTGGGAGGAGCTCCCCGCGGACATCAAGAACACCTACGACAAGCTCGGTATCCCCGAGGCGGAGAAGCAGCGCCTGATCGCCGGCGTCGCCGCCCAGTACGAGTCCGAGGTGGTCTACCACAAGATCCGCGAGGACCTCGAGGAGAAGGGCGTCATCTTCCTCGACACCGACACCGGCCTCAAGGAGCACCCCGAGCTGTTCAGGGAGTACTTCGGGTCGGTCATCCCGGTGGGCGACAACAAGTTCGCCTCGCTGAACAGCGCGGTGTGGTCGGGCGGCTCGTTCATCTACGTGCCGCCGAACGTGCAGGTCGAGATCCCGCTCCAGGCCTACTTCCGGATCAACACCGAGAACATGGGCCAGTTCGAGCGCACGCTGATCATCGTCGACGAGGGCTCGTACGTCCACTACGTCGAGGGTTGCACGGCGCCGATCTACTCCTCCGACTCGCTGCACAGCGCGGTCGTCGAGATCATCGTGAAGAAGAACGCCCGCTGCCGGTACACGACCATCCAGAACTGGTCGAACAACGTCTACAACCTGGTGACCAAGCGCGCCGTCGCCTACGAGGGCGCCACCATGGAGTGGATCGACGGCAACATCGGCTCCAAGGTCACGATGAAGTACCCGGCCGTCTACCTCATGGGCGAGCACGCCAAGGGCGAGACCCTGAGCGTCGCCTTCGCCGGCGAGGGCCAGCACCAGGACGCGGGCGCCAAGATGGTGCACCTCGCGCCGAAGACCTCCTCGACGATCGTCTCCAAGTCGGTCGCGCGCGGCGGCGGGCGCACGTCCTACCGCGGCCTCGTCCAGATCGAGGAGGGCGCGGCGGGCTCGGCCTCCACCGTGAAGTGCGACGCGCTGCTCATCGACCAGATCAGCCGCTCGGACACCTACCCCTACGTCGACGTCCGCGAGGACGACGTCTCGATGGGCCACGAGGCCACGGTCTCCAAGGTGTCGGAGGACCAGCTCTTCTACCTGATGAGCCGCGGCCTCAACGAGGACGAGGCGATGGCGATGATCGTCCGCGGCTTCGTCGAGCCGATCGCGCGCGAGCTGCCCATGGAGTACGCCCTGGAGCTCAACCGCCTGATCGAGCTGCAGATGGAAGGGGCGGTGGGCTGACCATGGGCCTGGACACCAAGCCTCTCTCCACCCTGCACGGGAAGTCCTCCTACGACATCGGCGACTTCCCCGTGCCGACCGGGCGTGAGGAGTCCTGGCGGTTCACCCCGCTGTCGCGCCTGCGCGGCCTGCACGACGGCACCGCGCCGGTCACCGGCAGCGTCGTCGTCGAGGTGCACCCGTCCCCGGAGGTCTCGGTCGAGACCGTCGGCCGCGACGACCCCCGCGTCGGACAGGCCTACGTGCCGGCCGACCGGGTGAGCGTGCAGGCGTACACCTCGTTCGAGAAGGCCACCGTCATCACGGTGCCCAAGGAGGCCGTGACCTCCGAGCCCACCGTGGTGAACCTCCGCGGCGAGGGCGCGGGCGGCGCGACCTACGGCCACCTGGTCGTCCAGGTCGAGCCGCTGGCGCAGGCCGTGCTGATCCTCGACCACCGCGGCAGCGCCGTCTACGCCGACAACGTCGAGTTCGTCGTCGGCGAGGGCGCCTCACTCAAGGTCGTCAGCCTCCAGGACTGGTCGGACGACGCGGTGCACGTCTCGCACCACCACGCCCAGCTCGGCAAGGACGCCACGTTCAAGAGCTTCGTCGTCGCCCTCGGCGGAGACCTGGTGCGCCTGTCCCCGTCGGTCTCCTACACCGGGCGCGGCGGCGACGCCGACCTGAGCGGCCTGTACTTCGTGGACGCCGGCCAGCACCTCGAGCACCGCCTGCTGGTCGACCACACCGTGCCCGACTGCCGCAGCAAGGTCGACTACCGCGGCGCGCTGCAGGGCGACGAGGCGCACGCCGTGTGGATCGGCGACGTGATCATCCGCGTCGAGGCCACCGGCACCGACACCTACGAGCTCAACCGCAACCTCATCCTCACCGACGGCGCCCGCGCCGACTCGGTGCCCAACCTGGAGATCCTCACGGGCGAGGTCGCGGGGGCGGGGCACGCCTCGGCCTCCGGCAGGCTGGACGACGAGCACACCTTCTACCTGCAGGCCCGGGGCATCCCCTACGAGGAGGCGCGCCGCCTCGTCGTGCGGGGGTACTTCGCCCAGCTCATCCAGAAGATCGAGGTCGAGGAGGTCCGCGAACGCGTGCTCGCGGCCGTCGAGGCGGAGCTCGCGCGATGACGTTCGAAAAGGTCTGCAACCTCTCCGACATCCCGGACGGCGGCGTCGTCGGGGTCGAGGCCGGCGGGCTGCCGGTGGCACTGGTCCGCAGGGACGGCGAGGTCTTCGCCCTGCACGACGTCTGCTCGCACGCCGAGGTCCGGCTCAGCGAGGGCGAGGTGTACGACGACACGCTGGAATGCTGGCTGCACGGCTCGTGTTTCGACATCCGCTCCGGCAAGCCGACCGGACCTCCCGCCACCCGTCCCGTCGCCATGTACCGCGTGAAGCTCGAAGGCGACGACGTGCTCGTCTCGGTCGACGCGGACGGCACCGAACCAGCCCAAGATCAGGAGTCCTAAGTTGTCCACCCTGGAAATTCGTGACCTGCATGTCGCCGTGGCGGACAAGGAGATCCTGCGCGGCGTCGACCTGACCGTCGGGTCGGGTGAGACCCACGCCCTGATGGGGCCGAACGGCTCGGGCAAGTCGACGCTCGCCTACGCGATCGCGGGTCACCCGAAGTACACCGTCACCTCCGGCACGGTCACGCTCGACGGCGAGGACGTCCTGTCCCTGTCGGTGGACGAGCGCGCCCGCGCCGGCCTGTTCCTCGCGATGCAGTACCCCGTCGAGGTTCCGGGCGTCTCGGTGTCGAACTTCCTGCGCAGCGCCGTCACGGCCGTGCGCGGCGAGGCGCCCAAGCTGCGCCTGTTCACCAAGGAGCTCAAGGAGGGCATGGACGCCCTGTCCATCGACGCCTCCTTCGCCCAGCGCAACCTCAACGAGGGCTTCTCCGGCGGTGAGAAGAAGCGCCACGAGATCCTCCAGCTCGAACTGCTCAAGCCGAAGATCGCCGTGCTCGACGAGACCGACTCCGGTCTGGACGTCGACGCGCTGCGCGTGGTGTCCGAGGGCGTCAACCGCTTCCGGGCCGCGGGCGAGACCGGCGTGCTGCTGATCACGCACTACACCCGCATCCTGCGCTACGTGAAGCCGGACTTCGTCCACGTGTTCGCGGGCGGGCGGATCGTCGAGGAGGGCGGCCCGGAGCTGGCCGACAAGCTCGAGGCCGAGGGCTACGAGCGCTACACCAAGGCGAGTGCATGACCGACAGCATGTTCGAGGTGGAGAGGATCCGGAAGGACTTCCCGATCCTCTCCCGCGAGCTGCCCGGGGGCAGGCCCCTGGTCTACCTCGATTCAGGCAACTCCTCCCAGAAGCCCGCGCACGTCATCAACACCATGCGCGACCACCTGGAGCAGCACTACAGCAACGTCGGGCGGGCCCTGCACGTCCTCGGCAGCGAGTCGACCGAGGCCTACGAGGGCGCCCGCGACGCGGTGGCGGCCTTCGTCAACGCGCCGAGCCGTGACGAGATCGTCTTCACCAAGAACGCCTCCGAGGCGCTGAACCTGGTGGCCTACGCCTTCGGCAACCCCGTGGGCACCGACGAGCGCTTCCGTCTCGGGCCGGGCGACGAGATCGTCATCTCCGAGATGGAGCACCACTCCAACATCGTGCCCTGGCAGCTTCTCGCGCAGCGCACGGGAGCGACGCTGCGCTGGTTCCCCGTCACCGACGAGGGCCGCCTGGACCTGTCCGGGCTGGACGAGCTGGTCACCGAGCGCGCGAAGATCGTCTCGATCGTCCACCAGTCGAACGTCCTCGGCACGGTCAACCCCGTCGCCGACGTCCTGGCGCGGGCCCGCCGGGTCGGTGCGCTGATGATGCTCGACGCCTCCCAGTCGGTGCCCCACCGCCCGGTGGACGTCGCCGCGCTCGGCGTCGACTTCGTCGCCTTCACCGGCCACAAGATGGTCGGCCCGTCGGGCATCGGCGTGCTGTGGGGCCGCCGGGAACTGCTGGAGGCCATGCCCCCGTTCCTGGGCGGCGGCGAGATGATCGAGGCCGTCTGGATGGACCACTCGACCTACGCCCCGGTGCCGCACAAGTTCGAGGCCGGCACCCCGCCCATCGTCGAGGCGATCGGGCTCGGCGCCGCCATCGAGTACCTCAATGGCGTCGGCATGGAGGCGATCCGCCGCCACGAGCACGACCTCACGGTGTACGGCCTGGAGGCGCTGGCGGAGGTCCCGGGCCTGCGGATCATCGGCCCGGCCACGGCCGAGGAGCGCGGCGGCACGCTGTCGTTCACGATCCCCGGCATCCACCCCCACGACGTCGGGCAGATCCTCGACGACCGGTTCGGCATCGCCGTCCGCGTCGGGCACCACTGCGCGCGGCCGCTGCACCTGCGCTTCGGAATACCGGCGACCACGCGGGCGTCTTTCTACCTGTACAACACCACGGACGAGATCGACGCGCTGGTCCGGGGGCTCCACCACGTCCAGAAGGTGTTCGGATAAGACATGATCGCCGAGTCGCTGTACCAGGAGCTGATCCTGGAGCACTACAAGCACCCGCAGGGGCGGGGCCTGCGCGAGCCGTACGACGCCGAGGTGCACCACGTGAACCCGACCTGCGGCGACGAGGTCACCCTGCGGGTGAAACTCGGCGACGGCGGTAAGGTCCAGGACGTCTCCTACGACGGGCAGGGCTGTTCGATCAGCCAGGCCGCCGCGTCGGTGCTGCACGAGCTGGCCACCGGCTCGACCGTCGAGGACAGCCTCGCGGTCGTGGACGAGTTCACCCGGCTCATGCAGGGCCGGGGCCAGGTCGAGCCCGACGAGGACGTCCTCGGGGACGCCGTGGCGTTCGCGGGTGTGGCCAAGTATCCGGCCAGGGTCAAGTGCGCCCTGCTCGCCTGGATGGCCTACAAGGACGCCGTGGTGAGGAGTTCGTCATGAGCGGCAGGCTAGTCCGGGCAGACTACCGCCGCACCCCGGCCGGGGTGCGGCGAGGCGAGGAGGCGGCGTGAGCAAGCCCGTGGAGACCCCGATCGGCACCCCGGCCGGGTTCGACGGTGAGACAGGCATGGAGGACGTCCTGGAGGCTCTCAAGGACGTCGTGGACCCCGAGCTGGGCGTCAACGTGGTGGACCTCGGCCTGGTGTACGGGGTGAACCTGGACCCGGGCGAGCCCGGCGCGGCGCCGGTCGCCACCCTCGACATGACGCTGACCAGCGCGGCGTGCCCGCTGACCGACGTCATCGAGGAGCAGGCGCACTCGGCCCTGGACGGCATGGTCTCGGACGTGAAGATCAACTGGGTCTGGCTTCCGCCGTGGGGACCGGACAAGATCACCGACGACGGGCGCGAGCAGCTGCGCATGCTCGGCTTCAACGTCTGACGGCGAACGTCCCGGCCGCCGCCGGGGTACCGTCCCACCCGCCGGGGTCGTGCGCGTGACGTTTCAGGCCCCGGCGCCCTCACCGTGGCCCCGGGCGCGGCGGCTGTCCAGGGCGGCGAAGGGCCGGCCGCCACCGGCGGTGACGACCGCGAACAGGCCGCCCGTGCGCGTGCTGATCGCGGTCCGCCGCGCGTCCGGTAGACTGAGGGACGACGATGATGAGCGGTGCTCGTGTGTCGTGACCGACATACCCGCTCAGTGCCCCAGTAGGCACCACGTGATCCCTCGCGCGGCAGCACGCCGTGCACCCCCTGGCTCGTCCTTTCGCAGAAGTGACGCGCCGCATCGCTTCGATCGAAAGGCACGACACTCGTGACCATCAGCAACGCCGTCATGCCCGCCGACGCCCCCGCCGGGGCAGGGCAGGAGGGGGAGGCGTCTCCCCTGACGGTGTCGGACACCCCCGCGGGCCCGCCGGAGTTCAGCCTCCTCGGCCTGCCCAAGCCCCTGGTCGCCGCGCTCGCGCGCCAGGGCATCACCAGCCCGTTCCCGATCCAGCGCGCGACCATCCCCGACATCCTGTCCGGGCGTCACGTGCTCGGCCGGGGCCAGACGGGCTCGGGCAAGACCCTGGCCTTCGGCCTGCCCACGATGGCCCGCGCCGCCGGCGTCAAGGCCGCTCCCGGCCGTCCCCTCGCCGTCGTCCTCGTGCCGACCCGCGAGCTGGCCATGCAGGTGACCGACGCCCTGGAGCCCCTCGGCCGCGGGCTGGGGCTGCGCATGAAGACCGTCGTCGGCGGCATGTCCATGGGCCGGCAGATCGAGGCCCTGCGGCGCGGCGTCGAGATCGTCGTCGCCACGCCCGGGCGGCTCACCGACCTCGTCCAGCAGGGCGAGTGCTCGCTGGCCGACGTCCGGGTCACCGTCCTCGACGAGGCCGACCACATGTGCGACCTCGGCTTCTTCCCCGTGGTCAGCGCGCTGCTCAAGCAGACTCCCGCCGACGGCCAGCGCCTGCTGTTCTCGGCCACCCTCGACGGCGACGTCGACAAGCTCGTCCGCCGGTTCCTCGACGACCCGGTGACCCACTCGCTGGCCCCGGCCACCTCGCCCGTGGACACCATGGAGCACCACATGCTCCAGGTCACGCGGGACGACAAGTTCGCGGTCACCGCCGAGATCGCCGGCCGCGAGGGCCGCACGATCATGTTCGTGCGCACCCAGCACGGCGTCGACCGCCTGGTGAAGCAGCTCGCCCGGGTCGGTGTCCGCGCGGGCGGCCTGCACGGCGGCAAGCGCCAGAACCAGCGCACGCGCATCCTGGCGGAGTTCCGCGAGGGCACGATCGGCGTGCTGGTGTGCACCGACGTCGCCGCCCGCGGCATCCACGTCGACGACGTCAGCCTCGTCCTGCACGTCGACCCGCCGATGGACCACAAGAGCTACCTGCACCGCGGCGGCCGCACGGCGCGGGCCGGCGAGCGCGGCACCGTCATGACGCTCGTGCTGCCGAGCGAGCGGCGCTCGGCCGAGTCGATGACCCGGCGCGCCGGCGTCGAGCCGCAGCGGCTGAAGGCCACGCCGGGCCACCCCATGCTCGCGGAGCTGGCGGGCGCGCGGCAGCCGAGCGGCGTCGCCGTGCCGGTGTGGGAGCCGCCGGCTCCGGCCGTCAAGCAGCGCCCGCGCCGCGAGGGCGGCCAGGGCGGCGACCGGCGTCCGCGCCGGTTCCACGACCGGGGCCGTGAGGACGGAGAGCGCCGCGAGGGCGAGCGCCCGGCGGACCGCCGCGAGCGCCGGTTCGACGGTGAGCGCCGTCCGGAGCGCCGTCCCGAGGGCCGCGGCGAGTTCCGGGGCGCGCCCGGTTCGCGCGGCTCGGGCCCGCGCGGCGGGCGCCAGGGTTCCGCGGAGCGCTCGGGCGGCAGAACCGGCCGCTGACGACGCGAAGGGCCGCCGCAGCGGCCGGAAACGCGACGAGCCGCCCGGGAACGCCGGGCGGCTCGGTCGTGGGCCGGGGAAGCCGTCAGGAGTGGTCGGCGCAGCAGGGCGTCGGGTTCGGCACCTCGGCGGGCATGAGCAGCCCGCCCCTGGCGGGCATCGTCAGCAGGACGGCCCGCCCGTCCCGCCACTGCGGCCGGACGAAGTCCTGGGTCGCGACCGGGGCGTCGGAGGGCGGCTCCTCGGCCTGTGCCAGCACGGCGACCTGATCGATCGCCGAGCGGGCCAGCACCTCCGAAACGCTCAGCGTCCCGGTCAGCTCTGCGTGCCCGGGGTAGACCACCAGACGTCCGCCGGATCTGCCGGCGTGCTCGGCGGCGGCCAGCGCCGCGCCCTCCGCCAGGTCCCCGGGCCCGTTCCGGCGCTCGCCGAGCGCCACGCCGATGCTCTCGGGCACCGCGGAGAGGTCCACGTCGCCGTCCGCCGGGTGGCCGGCGAGGGACAGGGAGAGGGCGACGTGCGGCAGGCCCGTCGCCGTGCGTACGAAGTGCGTGCAGCCGATGGTCCCGGCCGGGAGGCCGAGCGCCTCCACCATGTCATGGAGAAGGTGCTCGGCCTCGGGAACCGTCCGCGTGCCCGCGTCCAGTCCGAGGATCATCCGCGGGGCACGATCCAGATCGGGTTGCTGTAGAACCACAGGTCCTTCCACGGGTCGGCGTCGCCGAAGACGTCGATCGCCGGACCGGCCGGGTCGACGGACGCGCCGAGCAGACCCGTGGCGCTGCGGTTGCCGTCGGTGCCGCGCAGGCGCACGTACACCGGCTTGGCGACCTCGCCGAGCTGGTAGGTGAAGCTGACCGTGCCGGTGTTCTTGCCGACCTCGTAGGACTTGACGACCTTCGTCGCCGGGGTCGTGAAGACGTCCTTGTTGGAGACGGGGCCGGTCACGTCGCCCTGGATGACGTCCACGCGGGCCAGGGTCGGCACGAACTGCGCCCAGTTGGGCTGGTTCGCCAGCGTGATCTCGATGGAGACCTCGACCTTGGCGCCCTTGCGGACCTGCAGCGTGTCACCGAGGGTGACGCCGCGCTCGCCGCCGCGGACCTCGCGGACCCGCACGACCAGGCCGCTGATCAGGCCACCGTGGTCCACCCAGACGCGGCCCTGGCGCAGGCCGTCCATGACGGCGCGGTAGGAGAAGCCGCGCGCGCCGACGTGCGTCCGGCTGTAGTAGCCGGGCCAGAAGTCGCCGTTGGTGAGGTTGGGCGCGGTGCCGCCGTGGACCGGGTCGTTGTACCGGCCGTTGGCGTTGAAGTCGCTGCCCGGGCCGCGCACGCTGGTGTCGCCCCAGACGGTGTGGGAGTCGGAGTTGGCGGTGATCCACCAGCCCTTGCCCTCGGCGAGGAGGCTGTCCCACAGGCCGCCGACCGTCGAGGTCATCCAGTCGAAGCCGCCGAAGGTCTTGTAGCTCTCGGCCGGGTACCCGGGGAAGGAGTCCGCGCTCGGGGTGTTGTCGTAGTAGCCGCGGCCGGAGCCGCCGCCGTTCGGCTTGGCGATGCCCGCGGCCTGGTGGCCCGGCGCGCCCTCCATGCCGATGGCGATGTCCGGCTGGGCGTCGCGCCAGCCCCGGACCTCGTGCGGGGAGTCGATGCCCTTGCGCGAGGGGTGGTTGGCGAGGAACAGCGCGTCGTCGACGCGGCGCCTCTTCACCGCGTCCGCCAGGAAGTTCAGGCCCGCGATGGCGAGCGCCTCGTTCTGCGGGGTGTTGGAGCTCGCGCCCTTGACCGTGCCGTCGAAGGAGTTCTCGAACTCCTTCAGCGTGGCGACCTCGTTGCGGCCGGGGGCCACGAAGACGGTGCCGTGCTCGGCGGCCGGGATGTTCCACTCCAGGCCCTGGAAGACCAGGGTGTCGTCGATGGCCCGGCGGGCCTCGACGATGTCGGGGTTGACCTTCTCGACGCCGATCTTGGCGTGCGCGACGCTGCCGTGGTCGGTGATGACCATCCAGTCCAGGCCGTACGCGTTGCCGTGAATGACCTGGTCGATGACGCGGTACTGGGCGTCGCTGCTGTGCTGGGTGTGGATGTGGTGGTCACCGGCCAGCCAGTGGTACCCGTCGCGCGGCTCGTCGCCGTGGCGGGCGCGGCGCTCGGAGGAGGCCGACGCGGCGGCCTGGCCCTGCGTCCCGAGCACGCCGGCGGCGGTGAGGCCGGCGCCGAGCAGGCCGGCGCGGCGGAACATCTGGCGCCGCGAGAGCTCGGACGGGGAGAGCTCGGCGTCCGGGATCGTCAGGTCGACGACCGGGGCCATGTCGCCCTGGTCCTGACCGGCCCCGTGGCCGTGAGTGTGCGGGTGAGAGTGATCATGCGGGTGATCGTGCCCGTGGCCCATGTGTTGCCTTTCCATCCCGCCGGATCGATCTTGGTCCGGCTACTGAGGAACCATGGCAAAAGGCGCTTAACCGGACATGAACACACCGGATCCGGTGAGGGTCGAGTGGCTTGCGATCGTGGCACCGGGCCGTCTGACCACCGGGTTTGTGTGCCACGCCGGACGGATGTCCGGAGTTTTGTGACTGAATGTCAGGACAAATCGACTTTTGGGTCGCTTGGGCATATCGAGGTGTTTGTCGGCCGTGTTTCGGATGGCCGGAATCCTCGGCGCCGACGGGGTTCCCGGCGGCCCGTCACCTTTCTCGGGGGCGAGCGCGCGCAAACTTCCGCCCATATCAGCGAAAGTTACGATTTACCGATCTAAAGGCTGGACGGGTCGATCGAAAGAATCTAGAGTCGCGGCCAATAGCCCCGAAGGTGCGGTTCGTAACCTCCGGGAAACAGGACCGGGCACGCACCTGTGCCCAAGGCGCGGGGGCGGCGCGCCTTGCCTGGCGAGACATCGGCCAGGGAAGGAGACATTGAGCATGTCAACGGCGATTCCACACCGGCGCGCGCCGATGGGCGCGGGCGCGCCCGGCCGCGCCCCATCGGGGCGCCTCGCGTGGCGCCTCACCCGCGGGGCCAGGGCGGCGGCGGCCTCTCTGCTCGTGGCGGCGGGCGCGCTGGTCGCCGGGGCGTCCCCGGCCGCCGCGGTGCCCGTCAACCCCGCGGCGTTCCAGCAGGTCACGATGGCCAAGGGCGTGGCCGAGGTCGGCGAGCCCATGTCGCTGGCCGTCCTGCCGGACCGCTCGGTGCTGCACACCGCCCGCGACGGCACACTACGGCGCACCGACGCCGCCGGCACGACATCCGTGGTCGGCACGCTCCCCGTCTACACCCACGACGAGGAGGGGCTCCAGGGCGTCGGCGTCGACCCCGGCTTCGCCACCAACCGCCGGATCTACCTGTACTACGCGCCCCCGCTGTCCACCCCCGCGGGCGACGCCCCGGCGAACGGAACGAACTGGACGGCCTGGCAGGGCGTCAACCGGCTCTCCCGGTTCACCCTCACCGCCGACTGGAAGCTCCAGGCCGGCAGCGAGGTGAAGGTCCTCGACGTGCCCGCCGATCGGGGCATGTGCTGCCACGTCGGCGGGGACATCGACTTCGACGCCGCGGGCAACCTCTACCTGAGCACGGGCGACGACACCAACCCCTTCTCCTCCGACGGGTACAGCCCCATCGACGAGCGCGCCGACCGCAACCCCGTCTTCGACGCGCAGCGGACCTCCGCCAACACCAACGACCTGCGCGGCAAGGTGCTGCGCGTCAAGGTGAACGACAACGGCACGTACTCCATCCCGGCCGGCAACATGTTCGCCCCCGGCACCGCGAACACCCGCCCCGAGATCTACGCCATGGGCTTTCGCAACCCGTTCCGCATGAGCGTGGACAAGGCCACCGGCGTCGTCTACCTCGGCGACTACGGCCCCGACTCCGGGACCAGTTCGGCGCGCGGCCCGAGCGGCCAGGTCGAGTTCAACCGGATCACCGGCCCCGGCTTCTTCGGCTGGCCGTACTGCACCGGGACCAACACCGCCGCCGAGACCTACGCCGAGTACGACTTCGCCACCGGCGTCAACGGCGCGAAGTACAACTGCGCCGGCGGCCCGGCGAACAACTCCTTCCGCAACACCGGGCGGCCCACGCTCCCCGCCGCCCAGCCCGCCTGGATCCGGTACGGCGGCGACGCCGGCTCCCCGCCGGAGTTCGGCGGCGGCTCCGAGTCGCCCATGGGCGGCCCCGTCTACCGCTACGACGCCTCTTCCACCTCGCCGGTGAAGTTCCCGCAGGAACTGGACGGGGTGTTCTTCGCCGGTGAGTTCGGGCGGGGCTGGATCAAGGCCATCGAAGTCGGCCCGGGCGGCGCCCGCGGCGCGATCACCTCGGTCCCGTTCACCGGCAAGCAGGTCATGGACCAGGCCTTCGGCCCCGACGGCGCGCTGTACGTCCTGGACTACGGCACTGGGTACTTCGGCGGCGACGCCAACTCGGCGCTGTACCGCATCGAGCACATCGGCACCGGCAACCGGGCGCCGACCGCGCGGGCGAGCGCCGCCCCGACCTCCGGCCTGGCGCCGCTGACGGTGGCCTTCTCCTCCGCCGGCAGCTCCGACCCCGAGGGCGGCGCGCTGACGTACGCGTGGACGTTCGGCGACGGCGGCACCTCCACCGCCGCCAACCCCTCCCACACCTACACCGCCAACGGCACCTACACCGCCACGCTGACGGTCAGGGACCCGCAGGGGGCGACGGGATCGGCGAACGCGATCATCACGGTCGGCAACACGGCCCCGCAGGTGACGATCACCTCGCCCGGGGACGGGCAGCCGTTCACCTTCGGCGACACCGTCTCCTACGGCATCAGCGTCACCGACCCCGACGGCGGGACGGTGGACTGCGCCAAGGTCACCATGAACTACCTGCTCGGCCACGACAGCCACGCGCACGCCATGACCTCGAAGACCGGCTGCTCGGGCACGATCACCACCGCGGTCGACGGCGAGCACGCCACCGACGCCAACACCTTCGGCGTCCTGGTCGCCGAGTACACCGACCCCGGCGGCCTGAAGGGCACGGCCCAGGTGACGCTGCAGCCCAGGCACCGCCAGGCCGAGCACTACTCGTCCTCCTCCGGCGTCAACCCGATCAACCACGCGGGCGCCGAGGGCGGCAAGACGGTGGGCGACATCGAAAACGGCGACTGGATCGCCTTCCAGCCCTACCTGCTCTCCGGCGTCACCTCCTTCACCGCGCGCGTCTCCTCGGCCGGCGCCGGCGGCACGCTGGAGGTGCGGGCCGGGTCGGCCACGGGCACCCTGCTCGGCGCCGTGACGGTGCCGGTGACCGGCGGGTGGGAGACCTTCCGCGACGTCACCGCCCCCCTGAACCCGGGGCCGGCGGGTGCCACCACGCTCTACCTGGTGTTCAAGGGCGGGGCGGGAGCGCTGTACGACGTCGATTCCTTCACCTTCGCGACCGGCGCCCCCGCCCGCAACGGCCCGGTGAAGGGCCTGGCGGGCAAGTGCCTGGACGTCAGCAACGCCGACACCGCTGACGGCACCAAGGTGCAGCTCTACACCTGCAACGGCACGGGCGCGCAGAACTGGGCGGTGAACGGCCAGACCCTCCGGGCGCTCGGCAAGTGCCTGGACGTGGCCGGTGGAGCGACCGCCAACGGCACCAAGGCGCAGCTCTACACCTGCAACGGCACCGGAGCGCAGAACTGGGCGGCGCAGAGCGACGGCACGCTCCGCAACCCGCAGTCCGCCAAGTGCCTGGACGTCGCCGGTAACAACTCCGCCGACGGCACCCAGGTCCAGATCTGGGACTGCGTCGCCGGCGCCGCCAACCAGAAGTGGACCCTGCCCTGACCGGTCGCGTCTGCTGACGGGGCGGCCCTCGCGCCGCCCCGTTTGCGACCGGCCCGGGAGGGCCGCCGGTGGAGTGCTCCCGGCACGGGAGCGCTCAACGGCATCGACTCGGCACTCAGGACAAGGAGGGAGCAAGTTGAGACACCATCTGCGCCGCGCTCTGGTCATGGTGGCGGCCATCGTCACCGCCATGGTCTGCGCCGGCACGGGCCAGGCGATGGCGGCCGACACCCCCTACAAGGTGCTCGTGTTCGCCAAGACCGCCGGATTCCGGCACGACTCGATCCCCGCGGGGATCCAGGCCGTCCGCGACCTCGGCGCGGCCAATAACTTCACCGTCGACGCGACCGAGGACGCCGCCGCGTTCACCACCGGCAACCTCGCCCAGTACGCGGCCGTGATCTTCCTGAGCACCACCGGCGACGTGCTGAACGCCGCCCAGCAGACGGCCTTCGAGTCCTACATCGCCTCGGGCAAGGGGTACGTGGGCGTCCACGCCGCCGCCGACACCGAGTACGACTGGCCGTTCTACGGCCAGCTCGTCGGCGCCTGGTTCTCGTCCCACCCGGCCATCCAGCAGGCCGGCGTCCGGGTCGTGGACCGCGCGCACGCCGCCACCGCCTCGCTGCCGGCGACCTGGACCCGCACCGACGAGTGGTACAACTACCAGACCAACCCCCGCGCCTCGGCCCGCGTGCTGGCCACCCTGGACGAGGGCTCCTACACCGGCGGCACCATGGGCGCCGACCACCCGACGGCGTGGTGCAAGACCTACGGCGGCGGGCGCTCGTTCTACACCGGCGGCGGCCACACCATCGCCTCCTTCTCCGAGGCCCCCTTCCGGGCCCACCTGCTCGGCGGCATCCGCTACGCGGCGGGCAAGACCAAGGCGGACTGCCGTCCCGAGTCCGGCTACACCACGCTGTACAACGGATCGACCACCGGCTGGTCGCAGGCCGGGCCCGGCGGGTTCACCAACGCCGACGGCGCCCTGACCTCCTTCGGCGGCCTCGGCATGCTGTGGTACTCGGCCAAGGAGTTCGGCTCCTACTCCCTGAAGCTCGACTGGAAGATGCCGGGCGACGACAACTCCGGCGTGTTCATCGGCTTCCCGGCCAGCAGCGACCCGTGGTCGGCGGTGAACAACGGCTACGAGATCCAGATCGACGCCACCGACGCCCCCGACAAGACGACCGGCTCGGTCTACGGGTTCAAGTCCGCCGACGTCGCCGCCCGCGACGCCGCGCTCAACCCGCCCGGCGAGTGGAACACCTACGAGCTGCTGGTCGAGGGCGAGCGCGTGCAGATCTTCCTGAACGGCACCAAGATCAACGACTTCACCAACACCGACCCCGTCCGCAGCCTGCGCCAGGGCCACATCGGCCTCCAGAACCACGGCGACGGCGACGACGTCTCGTTCCGCAACATCCGCATCAAGGAGCTCGGCGCGCCCCCCACCACCCGCACCGGTCCGATCAAGGGCCTGGCGGGCAAGTGCCTGGACGTCAGCAACGCCGGCACCGCCGACGGCACCAAGGTGCAGCTCTACACCTGCAACGGCACCGGGGCACAGCAGTGGACCACGGGCAACGGCCAGACGATCAGGGCGCTCGGCAAGTGCCTGGACGTCAGCAACGCCGGCACCGCCAACGGCACCAAGGTGCAGCTGTGGACCTGCAACGACACCGGCGCGCAGAACTGGGCGCCGCAGGGCGACGGCACGGTGCGCAACCCGCAGTCCGGCAAGTGCCTGGACGTCGCCGGCAACAACTCCGCCGACGGCACCCAGATCCATATCTGGGACTGCGTCGCCGGCATCCCCAACCAGAAGTGGGTGCTGCCGTAAGGCAAACGGTTGATCCATTCAGGGACACGCCACGCATTTCCCCTACGAGTCGGCAAAGGCCGTAGAAGGCCATAAGGCATGGAGAACGTGAGGCGGGACCGCGACGCCGACCGGCCCCGTCTCCGCGCCCCGTCCGGCCCCGGGCATCGCTGTCCCGGACGCGCCGCGGTGACGCCGACACCGCGGCGCCCCGGTGGTCCCGGGCGGACGGGGTGACAGGGTTCCCCGCGTCCCGGCGCGCCCCCCGGTGCCGGGCCGCGGGGACGTCCCGGCACGCCCGGGAACCGTGACGCGATCTCGCCAGGTGAGAGCCTGACACGTCTTCCAGCGGCGGACGACTACTCTTGACGAGCAGGCACCCCGACGTGAGAGAGATCATGAAGACCTTCGAAGAGCTGTTCGCCGAGCTGTCGGACAAGGCGCGCACCCGCCCCGCGGGGTCGGGCACCGTCGCGGCGCTGGACGCCGGTGTCCACGCCATCGGCAAGAAGGTCGTGGAGGAGGCCGCCGAGAGCTGGATGGCGGCCGAGCACGAGTCCGCCGAGCGCGCGGCCGAAGAGATCTCCCAGCTCCTCTACCACGTGCAGGTCCTGATGATCGCCCGGGGCATCGGGCTCGACGAGGTCTACAAGCATCTCTAGGCCGGGTCCCTCCCGGCCTTCGCCGACCGGCCTCGTCTCTCCGATCCGAAGGAATCTCCGTAAGCCATGCTGCGCATAGCCGTACCGAACAAGGGCGTCCTCACCGAGGCCGCCCAGACCATCCTCAAGGAGGCGGGCTACCGCCCCCGCAGGGATTCCAAGGAACTCGTCGTCGTCGACCCCGACAACGGCTGCGAGCTGTTCTTCCTGCGCCCCCGCGACATCGCCGTCTACGTCGGCGAGGGCACGCTCGACGCCGGCATCACCGGCCTGGACATGCTCTTCGACTCCGGCGCCCCTGCCGAGGAGGTCATGCCGCTCGGGTTCGGCGTCTCCACCTTCCGCTTCGCCGCCAAGGCCGGCGCGTTCTCCTCGGTCAAGGACCTGGAGGGCATGCGCGTGGCCACCTCCTACGCCGGGCTGCTCGGCAAGCACCTCGCCGATGTCGGCGTCGAGGCCCGGGTGATCAAGCTGGACGGCGCGGTCGAGACCGCGATCCGCCTCGGGGTCGCCGACGCCGTGGCCGACGTCGTCGAGACCGGCACCACCCTGCGCAACGTCGGCCTGGAGGTCTTCGGCGACCCGATCGCCCACTCCCAGGCCGTGCTGATCAAGCAGGTCGGCGCCGAGGAGACCAACGGCGTCCGCCAGCTCGTCCGGCGGCTGCAGGGCGTCATCGTCGCCCGCGACTACGTCATGATCGACTACGACATCCGGGCCGAGCGCATCGACGAGGCCATCGCGATCACCCCCGGCATGGAGGGGCCCACGGTCTCGCCGCTGCACCGCGAGGGCTGGGTCGCGGTCCGCGCGATGGTCCCGCGCAAGGGCCACCAGCAGGTCATGGACCGGCTCTCGGAGATCGGCGCCAAGGCCGTCCTCGCCACGGCCATCTTCGCCTGCCGCATCTGAGCCCGCCGTATCTGAGCCCGCCGTATCTGACGCCGCCGTATCCGAGCCCGCGGTCCCTGAGCCCGCGGGCTGCGGAAATCGGCGGTGGCAGCAGTCGCTGCCTACGGTGCAGCAGTGAAAGGCCCACAGGCGCGGCTCCCGGCGCTTCACCCAGGTTCCGCAACGCCTCCGGATAAGGAGGCTCGCAGACGACTCTAACTGAATGTGGTCGGTCGACTACGTTTCGGATATGCTTGGTCGCGGCCCTCCGACCATGGTGGGCGTCTCTCGAGTACCCCCCTCGAACGGAGACACACCCATGTCAAGTGATCAGCTCAGCGTCGAGACCCGGCGAGGCGTCGATAGGCTTCTGCGGTTCTCCGGGAACGTCGGCGGGCTGAACGAGGACGACGTCCTGGCCGTCCTGCGCGAGGCGGGCATCACCACGCTGGAGTCCCTGGTCCAGCACGCCCTGGCGGTGCCGCCACCCGCCGAGCCCGAGCCCCTCGACTCCACCCGCCTTCTCGCGCCCGTTCCGGTGGACGCCGACCCGCCGTCCGCGCTCCTGTCGCACCGGGTGCCGCAGGTGGCCGTGGTCATCGACGGCGTCGAGTACGACCCGGCGGACGTCACGCGCTTCGACGGTCAGGTGCTGACCTTCGTGGCCGACGGTTCCACCGATCGCATCCTGGCCTTCACCGACGACCGGCCGCTGCGCACGGCGATATGGGCGGCCAAGGCGATCGGCCGGTCGAGCACACGCACCGCCACGCCCGACGACATGCGCGCCGGCCCTCGGCCGCCCACGATCGGTGAGGTGCAGATGTTCGAGCACCACTTCTACGGCGGTGACTGGTTCTGGCTGGGCGCCAAGCTCGGCTGGCCCGACCTGACCCGGGTCAGGCACGGCTCCTGGCCCGGCTCCGACTGGAACGACACCATCAGCTCGATCGGCGCGACCAACTGCCTGGTCTTCTACTACGAGCACATCAACTACGGCGGCATCAGGCTGTACGGCACCCCGGGCATCGACATACCCGACCTGGGCCGGATCGGCTGGAACGACCGCATCTCCTCGGTCGCCAACTACGGCCCCATCGGGGGCTGAGCGCAGCCCCCTCAGCGCATCGACGAGGCAATCGCGATCACCCTGGCATGGAGGGCCCCCACCGTCTCTCCGCTGCACCGCGAGGGCTGGGTCGTGGTCCGCGCAAGGGCCAGTGACGGGGCCTCTGGCCAGGCTCCTATAAGGTCACGCGCCGCGTCCAGTGAGTGCAGGTGAGCGCCTTCCGGCCGGGGCCGACAGATCCCGTTAAGGACCCTGCGGTCAGTCAGAAGTGGGGTCAAACCCCGCCGGAAGGCGCTCACCTACATCCTCACTGTCAGAAGGCGTCAGGAAGGTATCAGAAGGTGATGGTCCACCCCTCCCGGGCGGCCTGGTCGGCGGTGTAGGCCACGCCGTGGACCTTCAGTCCGGCCGGGTCCAGCAGGGTGATCGCCCCGCCCTTGTTGCCGAGCTGGAGCCCCTCGCCGGTCGGCACCACCAGGGTCGTGCCCGGGGCCAGCGGCCCGGCGGGAAGGGCCAGGACGTTCTTGGCGCGGTCGGCGAGGCGCCACCCGGCCAGGTCGACCGGGTCGGGCGAGGCGTTGAGCAGCGTGACGGTCTCGTGCTCGGGCGCCGGGCCGGTGGGGTTGGCCAGCGCCGCGATGATCCGCACCCGCGCGTCCGCGCCGGTGGCGGGACGGGCCGGCGCCTCGGCGAGGGCGTGCCCGGTGACGTCGTCGGTGTGCCAGGCCTGGGACTGGAAGGCCAGGAAGATGCCCACCCACCGCGACTCGGCCGGCCGCGACTGGGCCGGAAGGTGCACCAGCAGGGCCCCGTCCTGCCACACGTGGTCGTCGGCGCGGAAGCGGCCGCTGTTGCCCTGGTTCATGTGCACGTCGTGCACGCCGTTGCCGGGCAGGAACCCGAAGATCTTGTCCGCGGTCCTCGGCTCGGGCCCCCAGCGTTCGCCGAGGACGTACACCCCGGCCCGCGGGTCGCCGATCGCCCGCTGGACGTAGTGGTCCAGCAGGTCGGCCAGGTCGTTGTCCTCGCCGGGCAGGTCCGGCGGCAGCGGGCGCATGGCCGCCGGGTCGAACAGGTTGCCCCGGATGAAGTCCCCCGCGGCGCCGCCCGGGGCGCTGGGCAGCGACGTCCAGCCGCTGCCCGCGGGCGGCAGCGCCGCGGTGAGCGGGTGACGGAAGTCCTCCACCGCCGCGTACAGCAGCTCCGAGGGCGCCTGCTGGGACAGGACGTTGACCGCCGCCCGGTAGTTCGTGCCCATGTCGTCGACGAGGTGGATCTGGTAGTGCGGTGTGTCGCCGCGGCCTTCCCTGCGCCGGGCGACCGCCCGGCCGGCGAGCACACCATAAGACTTGAGCGGCATCGCGAACCCCTTCCAAGGGAGCGGAACATGCCCGCGCCGCCCCCGTTCCCCCGCGCCCCCCGGCGCGCCAGGAGCAGGGTAACGCCGGGCCGGTCGCGCATCCAGGCCCACCGGGGCGCGACACGCGAGGCCGGGCCCGAAACGGCGCGAGGGGACGGCCCGGTACGGCCGGAACGTTCCCGGACGTCCCTCAGCGGCGTCCCGGGCGCAGGTCGGCGACGTGGCGGATCAGGTCGCCGACGTGGACCACCCCCATGCACCGCCCCACCTCGTCCACCACGACCAGGTCGTCGTAGACGCGGGCGCCGTCCTTGCCCGCGACCTGCATGGCCGCGATCGCGGGCGTCGTCTTCGGCACGACGCGCGGCGCGTCGGCCAGGCGGTGGGCGGGCTTCTTGGCGTGCAGGGCGTGGCCGTAGGGCCCGGCGATGGACAGCAGGAAGCGGCTGCGCTCCACGCTGCCCCGAGGCCGCTGGTACTCGTCCACCAGGATGACGCTGGTGATCGACGGCTCGGTGCCGAGCGCGTCGACCACGTCCTCGGCCGTCGCGTCCATCTCCAGGGTGACCGCGGGCATGAGGAACTCCTGGACCCGCGGGCCGAGGTCGATCGTGGACGGCTCGGCGGCCGACGCCGGCACCGGCAGGGGGACGTGCACGCGGCCGTGCGCGGGACGCCAGTCGGGCGGGGCGAGCAGCGGGCCCTGGGCGAGCCGGATGCCCCAGCCGCGCAGCGTGGTGAGCTGCATCTCGTCGCGCACGTGCGGCGCGAGCACGTGGATGCCGATGGTCTTGGCCATCTGGGCGACGGCCTCGCCGAGCGCGTTGCGCCGCGGGTCGCGGGGGATGCGGTCGACCAATTCGGGGGACAGGACGGCCGCGTACGGCGAGGCGTCGGCGACCAGGTCCAGCGGCATGTGGGTGGTGCCGAGGCCGCCGAGGGCGACCAGGTACCCGATGGCCCGCAGGCCCTCGACGCCGACCAGGAGCGCCTGGCGGTACTCGGGGGGGAAGTCGCCCGTGACGACCAGGATGACCTCGCGGGGCCGCCGTCGCGTGGCGCGCATCGCCTCGTGGAGCGGCGCCATGGCGGCGGAGCCCTCGATCACGGCCCCCGACGCGACGGTCAGGAGGAGGGGCAGCAGGGCCTCCTCGCGCGCGGCGGCGTAGGCGGCGGCGACGGCGGAGGAGATGTCACGTGAGAAGCCGGGAAGCGTGACGCCGGCGCCGGCCTCGACGGCGATCACCCCGCCGGTGTCGAGGTCGACGATCGGCTGGAATAGGGGAGAGCCGCCGGACGCCTGGCGGTAGGCGTCGTCGGCGGTGGAGAGTTCCGGGGGTGAAGCGGCCGGAGAGGTGGACCTGGGGACCGTCACGTGGCGATTGTCCTGCGGTTTCAGGGGGAACTACCGCCCAGAAAGGCGAATTCACCCACATTTCCCCTTTCGTTGGAAGGGAAGTTCTTCTTTACTGGAAGTCCGGAACAGTGTCACCGTTCGTGACCATGATCACGGTCCCGGACCCCTCGTCCCGCCCTCCCCGAGCCGCCCGCGACCGCCGGGATCCCGCCCTCGGTAAGGTGTGCGGTCAGGCGGCGCGCGGGTTCGCCCGGGCCCGGGAGGAGGAGATCGTGACGTCACGTCCCGCGGCGGGAGGCGGGCGGTGGGTGTCGGTCGCCCCCGAGCGCCTCGCGGGCTGGGCGCAGGGGTTCGCCGGACGTCACGGCCCCGTCGTCGCCGTCACGGAGGGCGACGTGGTCCGGCTGCGGGCCGAGGACGGCGCCCTGGCCGAGTGCCACGTGCCGTTCCCTCCGCTGCCGGTCCAGGACGGCCCGGCCGGCGAGGGTGGCCCCGTGGCGGACCTGGCGGCGCACGCGGCGCGCGAACGGCGCGTCGGGGTGCTGCTCGTGCGCCTGGGCGGGTACGCCGCCGGCGTGTTCGAGGGCGAGCGCCTGGTGGCCTCCAAGGTCGGCTCCCGGCAGGTCTACGGGCGCAGCGCCGCCGGGGGCTGGTCCCAGCAGCGCTTCGCCCGGCGCAGGCGCAAGCAGGCGGACGAGGCCCTCGGGGCGGCGGCCGACGTCGCCGCCCGGGTGCTCGGCCCGCACGTGCCCGACCTGGACGCCGTCGTGCTCGGCGGGGACCGGCGGGCGGCCGACGCGCTGCGCGAGGACCGCAGGCTCGCCGCCGTCTTCGCGCTCGCGTCCGGGCCGTTCCTGGACGTCCCCGACCCCCGGCTGGCCGTGCTGAAGGAGACGCCTCAGAGGTTCAGGGCGGTGCGCATCCGCGTCGTCGACCCGGAGGAATGAGCCCGCGCCCGCGTCAGGCGGACAGCGGGAGGCGCAGGACGAACCGCGCCCCGCCGGTTTCGGAGTCCTCGACGTGGATCGACCCGCCGTGCCCGCGGACGATCTCCTGCGTGATCGCCAGGCCGAGGCCGGTGCCCAGGCCGTCGCGCTCGGGGCAGACGTCGAGCCGGGTGAACCGCTCGAAGATCCGCCGCCGGTCGGCCTCGGGCACCCCCTCGCCGTCGTCGGACACCGCGAGCAGCGCGTCGCCGCCCTGCCGCCGGACCTCGACGTCCACCGTCTTGCGGGCGTAGCGCTGGGCGTTGTCCAGCAGGTTGACCAGGGCCCGCCTGATCTCGGCGGGCACGGCGTCCACCGTGACGCCCGAGCCGGCCATCAGGGTGACCGGGCACCGGTCCAGCCGCTCCGACACCACCTGACGCGCGCACTCGTCGAGGTCGAACCGTTCACGCCGCCCGGCGCGCCCCACCCGCGACCGCGCCAGCGTCAGCAGGTCCGTCACCATGGCCTCCAGTCGGTCGACGCACGGCAGCAGCCGGGTGGTCAGGGTCGGCACGTCGGTCTGGCCGGGGTACAGGAGCGCGTCGTCCAGCTCCGCCCGGAGCGCGGTGATGGGAGAACGGAGCTCGTGGGAGACGTCGGAGGTGAATCCGCGCTCCCGGGAGAGCATTTGCAGGGTGACGTTGAGATGGCGGACGAGCTCGGCGATCTCCTCGGGGTCGTGCTCCGGGGCGATGCTGCCGCCGGCGTCGCCCTCGTAGATCGCGGCCAGTTCGGCCGAGATGTCGCTCACCCGGCGCAGCACCTTCCTGCCGGCCGCCCGGGCGGCCAGGGCGGCGGTGGTGATGAGGGCGACCGCGGGGAGGCCGCCGGCGACTCTGCCGGCGACCGCGGCGATCCCGTCGGCACCCGAGGCGGTGCCCGAGGAGGCGCCCGCCGCGTTCCGGCGGGCGCCGGGGCGATTCCGCCCGCGCCTGATGTGGTCGCATGACGGCGACCGCGTGTGCCAGATGCCCACAGATGCCTCCGTCCGCGCGGTATCGGCCTCCCGCTCCCCGGTACCCGCCCGGGGGACCTCCTGTCAGGTCGTGACGCGGGAACCCGCGAGGGCACGGCACCTGCCTCCGCGGGTGGGCGCCGACGTTTGCAGGTCGGCGTCTCCGTTCCCCAACTCTACGTGCTCAACTGCAATGACCTGCGACAACGCGGTCGGCGAGTACCCCGGCGGCAGGCGGCCTGACGCCGGGCCGCGGGTACGGGGCCCCAGGGGAGCGCGGGCCTTACACTAGGCCTATGCGCACTCCCGATTGATCGGCGCACTCACCACGGAGGCGGCCGGGCCGTCTCGCGGCACCCGTGCTCTTTTCCGACAGCACGTCCCTCGAATCTCGTTCCCCGCTCTGGGAGTGTTCCCTCATCATGATCATCGCGTCCGACATCGAACTGCGCGCCGGTTCCCGCCTGCTCATCGAAGGGGCGTCCTTCCGCGTCAACCCCGGCGACCGCATCGGCCTGGTGGGCCGCAACGGCGCGGGCAAGACCACGCTGTGCAAGGTGCTCGCGGGCGAGGGCCTGCCCGCCACCGGCACCGTCACCACCAGCGGCAGCGTCGGCTACCTCCCCCAGGACCCCCGCACGGGCGACCTGGCGGTGCTCGCCTCCGACCGCATCCTGTCCGCCCGCGGCCTGGACGAGGTGCTGCGGGAGCTGCGCGAGGCCGAGGGCGGCATGGCCTCGGCCGACGAGCGCGTCCGCGACCGCGCCGTCCGCGCGTACGGCCGCCTGGAGGACCGGCTGCACGTCCTCGGCGGGTACGCGGCGGAGGCCGAGGCCGCGTCGATCGCCTCCAGCCTGGGCCTGCCCGACCGGGTGCTCAAGCAGCCCCTGGAGACCCTGTCCGGCGGCCAGCGACGACGGGTCGAGCTGGCCCGCATTCTGTTCAGCGGAGCGGAGACTCTCCTGCTTGACGAGCCGACAAACCACCTCGATGCAGACTCAATCGGGTGGCTTCGTGATTTTTTACGATCACACCAGGGCGGCTTGATCATTATTAGCCACGATGTCGGGCTTCTTGAAGCGACGGTCAACCGCGTCCTGCACCTCGACGCCAACCGCTGCGTCGTCGACACCTACAACGTCGGCTGGACCGCCTATCTCGCCCAGCGCGAGGCCGACGAGCGCCGCAGGAAGCGCGAGCGGGCCAACGCCGAGCGCCAGGCGTCCCAGCTCCTCTCGCAGGCCGACCGCATGCGCGCCAAGGCGACCAAGGCCAAGGCCGCGCAGGACATGGAGCGGCGGGCCAGGCGCCTGCTCGCAGGCGTCGAGGAGGAGCGCCGCAGCGACAAGGTCGCCAAGCTGCGCTTCCCCGATCCCGCCCCCTGCGGCCGCACCCCGCTGACGGCGACCGGCCTGTCGAAGTCCTACGGCTCGCTGGAGGTCTTCACCGACGTGGACGCCGCCGTCGACCGGGGCAGCCGGGTGGTGGTGCTCGGTCTCAACGGCGCGGGCAAGACCACGCTGCTGCGCATGCTGGGCGGCCTGGAGAAGCCCGACACCGGCCAGATCCGCCCTGGTCACGGCCTCAAGCTGGGCTACTACGCCCAGGAGCACGAGACCCTGGACGGCGACCGCACCGTGCTGGAGAACATGCGCTCCGCCGGTCCCGACGTGCCCGACGTCGGCCTGCGCAACGTGCTCGGCTCGTTCCTGTTCTCCGGCGACGACGCCGACAAGCCCGCCTCGGTCCTGTCCGGAGGGGAGAAGACCCGACTGGCCCTGGCCACACTGGTGCTCTCGAGCGCCAACGTCCTGCTGTTGGACGAACCTACGAACAATCTGGATCCGATCAGCCGCGATCAAGTACTTTCAGCTCTGAGGTCCTATTCTGGGGCAATTGTCCTCGTTACACATGACGAGGGTGCCGTAGAGGCCCTACGACCAGATAGGGTGATCTTGCTACCGGACGGAGTGGAAGACGCTTGGAGTGATGAATTTTCCGATCTTGTGGCACTTGCCTGATCTTAATTTGAGCGGGTACGGATCTTTTCCCGTGGAGTAGGTAGCCGATCCGGCTGAAATGACTGATCATGGCGTGAGTAACGCTGCGGAAGTCTGGCACTACAGGAGGTACTCGTGGCCGAGACTCTGAAGAAGGGCACCCGGGTGACCGGGGCCGACCGTGAGAAGCTGGCCGCCGATCTTAAGAAGCGCTACGCCGCGGGTGAGAGCATCCGCGCGCTTGCCGCTTCCACCGGCAGGTCGTACGGGTTCATCCACCGCATCCTCAGCGAGTCCGGCGTGACTCTGCGCGGGCGCGGCGGGGCCACCCGGGGTAAGTCGAAGCGCTAGAAGCGGCCGCCTCGGAACGCGCGACCGCAACCGCTCGTCCTGTTCGTCCGTGGCCGATCCGCGCCCACCGGTAGAATCCGATTCTGGAGCCATCACCGGGGCCGGACGTGGTGGGGCCGCGACTTCACGAACGGAGCGAGCGATGCCGGAAGCGACGGTTGGGGGGAGTGCGGCGGCGATCTCGGCGGGCGAGGGCGCCGGACCGGGCACGAACGGAGCGCGGAGTCGCTCGGATGATGTGCGCGGCGAGGCTGACAGGGCCCTCGGCAGCGAGGAACTCGCGGAGATCGGCATGCGCTTCGAGGTGGACGGCGAGATCGCGACGATCACATTGGACCGGCCGGACAAGCGGAACGCTCAGACGTTCGCCACCTGGTCGGCCCTGGCCCGGATCGGCAGTACGCTGCCCGGGCACGTGCGTGTCGTCGTGGTCAGAGGCGAGGGGCCGTCCTTCTCAGCGGGCATAGACCTGCGAATGCTCACTCCGGAGGGGGTGCCGGGGCAGGGCTCGTTCGCGTCCGTGGCCGCGCTCGACTCCGAGGCGTTCGAACGGCGGATCCAGGGGGCCCAGCAGGGGTTCCTATGGTTGCGCCGGCCGGACATCGTGTCGATCGCGGCGGTTCAGGGACACGCGATCGGGGCCGGATTCCAACTGGCCCTGTCCTGCGACCTGCGGATCCTCGCGGACGACGCCAGATTCTGCATGAAGGAGCCCGCGCTCGGGCTCGTCCCCGACCTCACCGGCACCAAGCCGCTGGTCGACCTCGTGGGCGTGGCCAGAGCCGTGGAGATCTGCCTCACCGCCCGCGTCGTCGAGGCCGGGGAGGCGCTGAGGCTCGGTCTCGCCGAGCAGGTGGTCCCGCGCGAGGAACTGGAGGCGGCCACGGCGAAGCTCGCGTCCGCCCTGCTCGCGACCGACAGGGCCGCCGCCGCGGCGACCAAACGGCTGCTGCGGGACGCGCCGGGCCGCTCGCTGGAGGAGCAGGCCGCGGCCGAGCGCGCCGAGCAGGTGGCGCGTGTGCGGGCGCTGTTCGCCGCGCCCGCCGCGGGATCCGCCGCACCGGAGCGGTAGGTGGTGAGGCCGCCGTGAGCGGCGGAGAGGAACAGCGGGGCCCCCGCCTGACCCGGGGCGCCCGGCGGCCGGACTCCCTGCGATGATCGTTCGCCGTGAGCTGATCCGGGCTGATCGGGGAATGGCGCGACCGGGACGCGCGCTTCGCCGAAGGAGAAGACGGGCGAACGTGGAGAGGACCGGCGAAGAAGCACGATGTCGATGCTGGGCGGGGGATACAGCCCCCAAGTGATGCGGTCCCTGCGGCGGGACAGCTCCGTGACCAAGGAGCGGCTGACGCCGGGCACCGTGCCGCGCATCGCCCGGTACGCCAGGCCCTACCGCCGGCACATCGCCGCCTTCCTGGTGCTCGTCGTGCTCGACGCGGCGATCGTGATCGCCAACCCGCTGCTGCTGAAAGCGATCATCGACCAGGGCATCGTCCCGCGCCGCACCGACATCGTGATCTGGCTGTCGCTCATGATCGCGGGCCTCGCCGTGGTGGACGCCGGGCTCGGGCTGGTGCAGCGGTGGTTCTCCTCGCGCATCGGCGAGGGCCTGATCTACGACCTGCGCACCGAGGTCTTCGACCACGTGCAGCGCATGCCGGTGGCGTTCTTCATGCGCGCCCAGACCGGCGCCCTCGTCTCACGGCTGAACAGCGACGTCATCGGCGCCCAGCGCGCGCTGACCAGCACCCTGTCGGCCGTCGTCTCCAACGTCGTGAGCCTGATCATGGTGCTCGGCGCGATGCTGCTGCTGTCGTGGCAGGTGACGCTGGTCGCGCTCGTCCTGCTGCCGGTCTTCATCTTCCCCGCCCGCTGGGTGGGGCGCCGCATGTCCGGGCTGACCCGCGAGCAGATGCAACTCGACGCCGAGATGAGCTCGGTGATGACCGAGCGGTTCAACGTCGCCGGCGCCATGGTCGCCAAGCTGTACGGCCGGCCCGAGGACGAGGCCGCGCACTTCGGCGAGCGCGCCGGGCGGGTGCGCGACGTCGGCATCACGGTCGGCATGTACGGCACGGTGTTCCGGGTCGCCCTCGGCCTGGTCGCCGCGCTCGCCACCGCCCTGGTGTACGGCGCGGGCGGTGTCCTGGTGGTCGACGGCGCCTTCCCGATCGGCACGCTGGTCGCGCTCGCGGCGATGCTCATGCGCCTGTACGGGCCGCTGACCAGCCTGTCCAACGTCCACGTCGACATCATGACCGCGCTGGTCAGTTTCGACCGCGTCTTCGAGGTGCTGGACCTGCGGCCGATGGTGGCCGAGAGCCCCGGCGCCCGGCCGCTGCCGCAGGGACCGGTCACGATCGAGTTCGACGACGTCCGCTTCCAGTACCCCTCGGCCGAGGAGGTCTCGCTGGCCTCGCTGGAGTCGGTGGCCCGCCCCGACACCGGGCCCGGCCAGGAGGTGCTCAAGGGCGTGAGCTTCACCGCCGCGCCCGGCGAGCTGATCGCGCTGGTGGGGCACTCCGGCGCGGGCAAGACCACGATCACCTCGCTGGTCTCCCGGCTGTACGACGTGACCGGCGGCGCGGTGCGGGTCAACGGCGTCGACGTGCGCGACGCCACGCTGGCCTCGCTGCGCGAGACGGTCGGCGTCGTGATGCAGGACGCCCACCTGTTCCACGACACCATCGGCGCCAACCTGCGGTACGCCCGGCCGGGCACCACCGACGAGGAGATCTGGGAGGCACTGCACGCCGCGCAGATCGGCGAGCTGATCGAGTCGTTGCCCGAGGGCCTGGACACCGTCGTCGGCGACCGGGGCTACCGGCTCTCCGGCGGCGAGAAGCAGCGGGTGGCGCTGGCCAGGCTCCTGCTGAAGGCGCCGGACGTGGTCGTGCTGGACGAGGCCACGGCGCACCTGGACTCCGAGTCCGAGGCCGCGGTCCAGCGGGCGCTGAAGACCGCGCTGGCCGGCCGGACGTCCCTGGTGATCGCGCACCGGCTGTCGACGATCCGCGAGGCCGACACGATCCTGGTCGTCCAGGACGGCCGGGTGGTCGAGCGGGGCCGTCACGACGACCTGCTCGCCCAGGGCGGCGCCTACGCCGAGCTGTACCGCACCCAGTTCGAGCACCAGAGGTGAGCATCCCTCGGACGGGTGCCGGTCAGGTGGACGCCGGCTCCAGGTAGCCGAGCCGCACCAGCTCGTCCTTGGCGACCTTCTCCACCAGCGCCGCCTGCCGCGGCTCTAGCGCGGTGCGCCACGCGCCGACCCGCGGGGCCGCCGTGCCGTACAGGGCCACCGTCGAGACCCGGGACTCCAGGAACTCCGACACCGTGGCGATCGTCTCGGCGGGGGAGGCGGCCATGTCCTCGTACCGGACCGTGAGCAGCTGGTCGCGGGGCAGTTCCTGGCGCAGCGCGGCGCTCAGGCGGACGGCGCTGCGCCAGCGCAGGGCGCACTTGCCGGCCGGGTCCATGCGGGACCACTTGTCGCGGTGCTCTCCCGCGTTGACCCCGAGGAACGGGTTGGGGAACTCGGTCTCGTCGCTGAGCGTGCCCGGGCGCGCCCACGCCATGGACGCGCGGTCGGCGAGCATGTCGGCGGCGACGTCCCTGCCGTCCCGGATGAACTGGACGAAGCGGGCGTCGGGGAAGGCCTGCATCAGCACGGGGGCGCTGTAGAGCAGGTCGGGGTTGGCGTCGCCGAACCGCACGACGGCGCCGGGGGAGGCGCACGGCCCCGCCCCGGTGACGGCCCCGGCCTCCCGGCAGGCCGCCGGGCACTCGGCGCAGGCCCCGGGGACGATCTGCCAGGCCTCGGCGAGCGCGTCGCGCAGCACCCGCACCGCGCCGCCGCCCTTCCTGCGCATGATCGACGGCCGTCGCGCGAACGCGTGGACGACGTGGGCGACGGACGCGCGGCCGATCGTGACGTGGAACCCCGGCGAGCGTTTCAGGGCACGGGCGAGCAGGTCCGCGCCGGAGTGCGGGGCGCCCAGCACGAACACCGGTCTGTGGACCTTGATGCCGTTGACCACGAGAATGTGGGGCGGGGGTCGCATAAGTGAGGACAGTCTGACACCCTTTGCGAGGTGAACGAACCGGCTACGCCCCGCCTCTCGGTGGTATATGGCGTCACCTGGGTAAGAGTATTCACCATGGCGGGCATATCCGCTGATTCGCGGCATGACGCCGCCGCCGGACCGGGCCTGGGGGCGGACCGGTGAGCGGCAGGCGCCTGTGGATCCCGTCCCGGCTGCGGCCGGGGGACCGGGTGGCCGTCGTCGCGCCCTCGGGGCCCGTCGACCCGGTCCGCCTGGCCCGGGGCCGCCAGGCGCTCACCGAGGCCGGCCTGGACGTCGTCGTCATGCCGAGGGTGATGCACCGGCGCGGGTACCTCGCGGGCTCGGACGCCGGCCGGGCGGCCGACCTGCAGGAGGCCTGGTGCGACCCGTCCTTCCGCGCGGTCGTCTGCGCGCGGGGCGGCTACGGCGCCACCCGCCTGCTCGACCTGCTCGACTGGCCCGCGATGGAGGCGGCGCGCCCGAAGATCCTGCTCGGGTCCAGCGACATCACGGCCCTGCACCAGGCGTTCGCCGTCCGCCTCGGTGTGGCGAGCTGCTTCGGGCCGATGCCCGCCTGCGAGACCCTGGGCGACCCCGAGGGGCCCGACCGGACGTCGCTCGACCACCTGCTCGCGTCGCTGTTCGAGACCGAGGCGCCCGGCCCGATCACCGGCGACCGCGTGATCGTCCCCGGCCGCGCGGAGGGCACGCTCACCGGCGGCAACCTGTCGCTGCTGGCGGCCCTGTGCGGAACCCCGTACGCGCTGCGCGCCCAGGGGCGCATCGTCCTGCTGGAGGACGTCGGGGAGGAGCCGTACCGCGTCGACCGCATGCTGACCCAGCTCGTCCAGGCCGGGTGCCTGGACGGCGCCGCCGGCGTCGTCCTCGGCTCCTGGGTGGACTGCGGGGACCCGATGCCCGCGCTCGTCGAGCGGCTGGCCCCGCTGGGGGTGCCCATGATCGCCGGCCTGCCGATCGGCCACGGGACACCACAGTTCACCGCCTGGATGGGGGCGGAAGCGGTTATTGATGCAGAATCGTGCTCTTTGACTTGCCTGTTCCGCGACCCGGCCACGGCAATGTAGTCGCTGGTCCGGGGGATGACGGCGGTAGTTGGGAGCCTCGTGTGGGCTTGTTCAGGCGGTACCGCGACCGGCGTGGCGGCGCGCGGGGGCGCGCGAGCGAAGACGTGGATCTCGACTCGCTGCTCGCGCTCGTCGCCGACGATATGGGGTACGCCTGGGAGTTCGCGCCCGACGGCTCCGCCCTCATGCTGTCCGGGCCCCGGCGGATCACCGTCCGCCTGACCGGGCTGCGCCGCGAGGCAGGGCGCCGTCCCCGTGAGGACTGGCCCACGCTGGTCGCCGGCCACCTGTCGCGCACGGTGGCCAGGTCCGACGACATGCCCGACGTGTGCGACCTGCCCCGCGTCCGGCCGCTGCTGCGCACGCGCGTCGTCCTCGCCGACGACCTGGAGGACGACCCGTCCCGGCTGATCGGCCGGCACATCGGCTCGGACCTGGTGGAGGTCCTCACCGTCTACGGCCGCCCGGTGCGCCCCGAGGAGGCGTTCTGCTGGCCGATCACCCCGGCCGAGGCGCTCGACCTGGCGGCGGGCAACGTGCTCGCCGACGAGAGGCTGACCTCCGAGCGCGTCGACCTCGACGGGACGCCCGCCTGGGTCATGTCGGGCTCCCATTCCGGCGCCGCCGTGCACCTGCGCCGCATCGAGGACTACCTGCTCGTGTCCTCCGACGGCCTGATGGTCGCGCTGCCGCGCCCCGGCGAGATGATCGTCCACCCGATCGGCGGGCTGTCGGTGATGCGCGCGATCGAACGCCTGTGGCTGCTCGCCCACCGGGAGTACCGCTCGCGCGACGACGGCCTCAGCCCGCACGTCTACTGGTGGAAGGACGGCCGGCTGACCCGGATCCAGGCCGAGCTGGTGGAGCAGGACGGCCTGCGCCGCCTGGTCGTCGCCCCGCCGCCCGAGTTCGCCCGGCTGCTCGCCGACCTCGCCAAGGGCCGCTGACCCCCGCCCGGCCGCTTGGTCGATACGGCTAGCCGATGTAGGCGTGGTGGCGGGAGGGGGCGCCCTCGGGCTGGGACAGGGTGTGCGCGGCGTGGATCAGCGGGACGTGGCTGAACGCCTGCGGGAAGTTGCCGACCAGCCGCCCGTAGCGGGGGTCGTACTCTTCGGCCAGCAGCCCCACGTCGTTGCGCAGGGACAGCAGCCTCTCGAACAGCTCGACGGCCTCATGGCGCCTGCCGATCATGGCCCGCGCCTCGGCCAGCCAGAAGCTGCACGCCAGGAACGCGCCCTCCCCGCCGGTGATGCCGTCCACGGAGTTGCGCTGGGCGAGCGGGTAGCGCAGCACGAAGCCCTCCGACATCAGCTCGCGCTCGACGGCCTCGATGGTGCCGATCACGCGGGGGTCGCGGGCGGGCAGGAACCCGGTCTGCGGGATCAGCAGCAGCGAGGCGTCCAGCTCCCGGGAGCCGTACGACTGGGTGAAGGTGTTGCGGTCGGCGTCGAAGCCCTTCTCCATGACCTCGGAGTGGATGCGCTCGCGCAGCGCGCGCCAGCGGTCGGCGGGCCCGGTCTGGCCGAACCGCTCGATCTGCCGGATCGACCGGTCGGCGGCGACCCACGCCATGACCTTGGAGTGGACGAAGTGCCGCCTCGGCCCCCGCACCTCCCAGAGGCCCTCGTCCGGCTCGTCCCAGTGGGACTCCAGGAAGTCCATCAGCGTCCGCTGGATGGCCCACGTGCGCGATATGGCGGGCAGCCCCGACGCCCGGGACACGTAGAGGCAGTTGATCACCTCGCCGTAGACGTCGAGCTGGAGCTGGTCGACGGCGGCGTTGCCGATGCGCACCGGTCGGGACTCCTCGTAGCCCTCCAGCCAGGGCAGCTCCATCTCCGGGAGCCGCCGCTCGCCCGCGACGCCGTACATGATCTGCAGGTCCTGGGGGCGGCCGGCGATGGCGCGCAGCAGCCACTCGCGCCAGTCGCGGGCCTCCTCGACGTAGCCCGCGTAGATCAGCGCGTCGAGCGTCATGGTGGCGTCGCGCAGCCAGCAGTAGCGGTAGTCCCAGTTGCGGACGCCGCCGAGGTCCTCGGGCAGGGATGTGGTCGGCGCGGCGACGATGCCGCCGGTGGGGGCGTAGGTCAGCGCCTTGAGGGTGATCAGCGAGCGGATCACCGCGTCGTGCCAGCGGGTCTCGGCGCCCGGGTCCCACTGGGACGCCCACTCGGTCCAGATCGCCTCGGTCTCGGCGAGCTCGGCGATCGGGTCGATGTCCTGCGGCTTGGGGGAGTGGGAGGGGTGCCAGGTGAACACGAACGGCAGCCGGTCGCCCGCCGACATGCGGAACGTCGCCCGGTGGGCGTAGTCGCCGCCCTGCAGCGGCACCGGCGAGTGCAGCCAGGCCGAGTCGGGGCCGCCGATGGCCTGGAGCAGGCCGTCGCTGCGGCGCACCCACGGGACGATGCGCCCGTAGTCGAAGCGGATGCGGATCTGCGTGGCCATCTCGACGGTGCCCGTCAGGCACTCGACGATCCGCACCAGGTCGGGGTTGGCCTGCCGGGGCGGCATGAAGTCGGTCACGCGGACCGTGCCGCCCTCGGTGTCCCACTCGGTCTCGAGGATCAGCGTGTTGTGGCGGTAGCGCCGGCGTGTGCTGAGCCGGCGCCGCGTGCCCGCCGGGCCGATCCACCAGTGCCCGTTGCCTTCGTCGCCGAGCAGGGAGGAGAAGCACGAGGGGGAGTCGAAACGGGGCAGGCACAGCCAGTCGACCGAGCCGTCCCGTCCGACGAGGGCCGCCGACTGCATGTCGCCGATGATGGCGTAGTCCTCGATCCGCATGTCGTCACGCTAGTACGCGCGGGGGGCGGGCGCGCGTCGCGGTTCCTCAGGCGGCGTAGGGTTCAGGCCGCGGCCGGGGGCGCATCCGGGGCATGAAGAACTGCGTGAGCGGGCCGATCGTCACCGCGAACACGATGGTCCCGACGCCGACCGTCCCGCCGAGCAGCCAGCCGGCCGCGAGCACGGTGAGCTCGATGATCGTGCGCGCGGCGCGGATCGACAGCCCGAGCCGGTGCAGGCCGGTCATCAGCCCGTCGCGGGGGCCGGGGCCCATGCCGGCGCCGATGTACAGCCCGGTTGCGGCGGCGACGCACACGACGGCGGCCGGCAGGTACGCCCAGCGCACGACCACAAGGTCCGGGGTGGGGGCCAGCCACAGGGTCAGGTCGGCGAACAGGCCGACGAAGACGATGTTGCTGACGGTCCCGATGCCCGGCCGCTGCCGCAGCGGGATCCAGAAGACCATCACGATCGCGCCGACGAGGATGATCCAGGTCCCGATCGACCAGCCGGTCCGCACGGACAGGCCCTGGTGGAAGACGTCCCACGGACCGTTGCCGAGCCCGGACTCGACCTGCAGGCCGATCCCGGCGCCGTAGAGGGCCAGCCCGGCGTACAGGCGGAGCAGGCGGTTGGGCAGCGAGCCCAGGTGAGGGAGGGAGAGTTCGCTCATAATGCTGGTAATGGTCCGCGCCGATTGGCTTGCTCATAAAGGGCCAATCCGAGAAAGTGGCCTTATGGATCGCTATCTGAGCGGGCCACAACTGGCCAGACTGGTCGACCTGCCCGGCGGCGCCCGGCCGTACTACCAGGCCCTGGCACGGGCCGTCCGCACGCTGATGCTCGACGGGCGCCTGCCCACCCGGGTGCGCATGCCCGCCGAGCGCCACCTGGCCGAGGCGCTCGGCGTCAGCCGCACCACCGTCACCGCCGCCTACGACCGGCTGCGCGAGCAGGGCTACCTGGAGAGCCGCCAGGGCGCGGGAAGCTGGACGGCGCTGCCCGACCCCGGCGCGCTCGGCGCCGAGAACCCCTGGATGGCCTCCGACGACGACGGCCTGCTGCCGCTGCACTCCGCGGCCCCGGCCGCCACCGCCCTGCTCCCCGAGGCCATCGCCGCCGCCACCGACGCCTACCCGCGCTACGCCCTCGGCAGCGGCTACGACCCGATGGGCATCCGGCCGCTGCGCGAGGCCATCGCCGCCCGGTACATCGCCCGGGGCCTGGCCACCCGGCCCGACCAGATCCTCGTCACCCTCGGGGCGCAGCACGGCATCCACCTGGTGACGGCGCTGCTGGCCGGGCCCGGCGACCCCGTCCTGGTCGAGTCGCCGACCTACCCGCACGCGCTGGACGCGGCCCGCAACCGGGGCGCCCGTCTGGTCCCCGTCGGCGTGCAGGACGACGGCCTGAGCATGGACCTCGTGACCTCGGCCATCCGCCAGTCATCGGCCCGCCTGGCCTACGTCATCCCCGACTTCCAGAACCCGACCGGCCTGCTGATGCCCGACGCCGACCGCGCGGCGCTGGCCGGGGCGGCGCGCCGGTACGACGCGACGCTGATGGTGGACGAGAGCTGGGCGGAGATGGCGATCGACGAGGTGCCGCACACCTCCCCGGCGGCGGCCTTCGACACCGACGGCCGCGTGATCAGCATCGGGTCGGCCTCCAAGCTGTGGTGGGGCGGCCTGCGGATCGGCTGGATCCGCGGCACGGCCGCGCTGGTGCGCCGCCTGGCGGTGACGCGCGCCTCGGTGGACATCGCCGCCCCGCTGTTCGAGCAGCTCGTCGTGACCCACCTGTTCGAGCGCATCGAGGAGACGAGGGCCGAGCGGCGCCGTACCCTGCGCGCCTCGCGCGCGGCCCTGGCCGAGGTCCTGCGGGCGGAGGTCCCCGAGTGGCGCTTCAGGTTGCCCGCGGGCGGCGCGTCGCTGTGGGTGCGGCTGGACGCCCCCGTGGCCACGCCCCTGGCCGACGCCGCCGCGCTGCACGGCATCCGGCTCGCCCCGGGCCCGTGGTTCGGCGTGGACGGCACGCTGGAGCGCTACCTGCGCCTCCCGTACACCCTGCCGCCGGGGCCGCTCGCCGGCGCGGCCCGCCGCCTGGCCGCGGCGCGGGCCCTCGGCGCGGGCGCCGTCCCCTGCCCGGCGCCGGCCGCCCCGCTGACGCCCACGCTGTGAGGGCTACCGGACCTCGCCCATCAGCACGCGCAGCCGGTGGGAGAACCCCAGCAGCACCACCGCGGCGATCACGGCGATGGCGGCCAGCGTGGCGAAGTAGGCGGGCTGGGACATGTACTGGAGCAGCCGCGCCGTCTGGCCCCCGATCGCGTCGCCGACGGCGAACGACAGGAACCAGACGCCGAGCATCTGGCTGCGGAACGCGTGCGGGGCCAGCTCGGTGGTCACCGACAGGCCCACGGGGCTGAGCGACAGCTCGCCGAACACCTGGATCAGGTACACCAGGAACAGCCACCACACCGAGATCTTCCCGAACTGCGCCAGGTGGGCCGCGAAGGCCATCACCACGAAGCTCACGCCGATCATGAACAGCCCGGCGGCGAACTTCTGCGCCGCCCCCACGCGGTCGCCGAGCCGCACCCACAGGCCCGCGAAGATCGGCACGAAGATCAGGATGAGCAGCGGGTTGAACGACTGCGTGGTGGCGGCCGTGATGGAGTGGCCGAACAGGCTGAGGTCGGTCCTGGTCGCGGCGAAGTCGTTGAGCACGGTCGGCGCCAGATCGTAGATCATCCAGAAGACCGCGGCGGCGGCGAACAGCCAGATGTACGCCTTCATCTTCGACCGCTCGCCGGAGGTCAGGTTGTGGCTGCCGAGCAGGATGTAGGCGAAGTAGCCGACCGGGATCAGGATCGTGAGCACGGTGAGGGCCACCGTGAACCGGTCGACGGTGAGCGTGCCGGACATCGCCCACAGGCCGATCGCGAGGGCCGCGGTGGCGAGGCCGGTCACGGCGAGGGTGCCGAAGCGGCGGCCCTCCTCGGGGGTGAGGCGGTGCCCCGGCTCGTCGCCGACGCCCCGCAGGTGCCGGCCGCCGATCACGTACTGGGCGAGGCCGAACGCCATGCCCACGGCGGCGGCGCCGAAGCCGAGGTGCCAGCGTTCGTCCTTGGCCAGGTTGCTGACGACGTAGGGCGCGGCGAACGCGCCGAGGTTGATGCCCAGGTAGAAGATGGAGAAGCCCGCGTCGCGCCGCGCGTTTTCGCCCTCGGGGTAGAGCCGGCCGACCATCGTCGAGATGTTGGGCTTGAGCAGCCCGGTCCCGGCGACGATCAGGGCGAGGCCGAGCCACACCAGCGTGGAGCCCTCGATCGGGACGGCCATGCAGATGTGCCCGAGCATGATGACCGAGCCGCCGGCGAGCACCGCCCTGCGCGCGCCGAGCACCCGGTCGGCGATCCAGCCTCCGGGCAGCGCGAGCAGGTACACCAGCGCGCCGTAGACGCCCACCACGGCCGTCGCGGTGGTCTTGGGCAGGCCGAGCCCGCCGCCGGCCACGGTGGCGACAAGGAAGAAGAACAGGATCGCGCGCAGCCCGTAGAAGCTGAAGCGCTCCCACATCTCGGTCATGAACAGCGTGATGATGCCGCGTGGATGACCGAAGATCGTCTTTTCCTCCGCGCGCTGGCCGGCCTCTACGGACATGCCGGTACGCCCCCGTTCCGCTCAGGTGTCCCCGGTCCCCCCGTGGACCGGATGATCGCGTGCCCGGACGGACCCCGGAAGGTATCCGACCAGATGCACTAAATGTCCTGAATATCCGAAAAAGTGCTAACTACACAAATATGCCCGCTTGCCGTCCGTCATCCGATCGGTCTCGACCGGCATCCGATCACTCTGGGTGATCATGCCCGCCGCCCTCGTGCGACGGCACGGGCAACGCCGCGTTTCTTCTCCCTTACGGGGACTTGTCTACCGTGAACGCCCTGTGGTGCGATGCATGCCACCCGTGCTCATGGGCATTCTCTGGAGGCGCGACATGGCCGACCCCCGAGTCCTGGCGGAACGTTCCGAGATCGAGTCGGAGATCGCCGGGCACACCATCTGCCGACAGCTCAAGCTCACGGCCGAGCGCTTCCCCGACGCGCCGGCCTACTCCGACCCCGCCGACGGCGGCGGCTGGACCACGCTGACCTACGGCGAGGCCCGCCACCGCGTGCTGGCCATCGCCGCCGGGTTCGCCGCCCTCGGCCTCGGCCCCGGCGAGGCCGTGGCGCTCATGATGGTCAACCGCAGCGAGCACGTGCTCGCCGACCTCGGCGCCGTCCACGCCGGCGGCAGGGCCTGCTCGGTCTACTCGACCTTCGCCCCCGAACAGGTCGCCTTCGTCGCCAAGGACGTCGGCGCCAGGATCGTCGTCCTCGGCGGCGCCGCCGACCTCGACCGCTGGCGGCCGATCCTCGGCGAGCTCCCGGACGTGCTCAAGGTCATCCTCCTGGAGGACGCCCCCGAGGGCGAGCCGTTCATGAGCTGGGACGACTTCCTCGCCCTCGGCGAGCGCGCCCTGGCCGAAGACCCCGCCGCCGCGGAGGCGCGCGCGGACGCCGTCACCGCCGAGGACGTGCTCAGCGTGCTCTACACCTCCGGCACCACCGGCAACCCTAAGGGCGTGCCCCTCACCCACACCAACATCTTCTACGAGGTCGTGGCCACCGACCGCGTGACCGGCGTGCCCGAGCGCGGCGCGCAGATCTCCTATCTCACCTACGCCCACATCGCCGAGCGCGTGCTCAGCCTGTACCTGCCGCTGTTCAAGGTCTCCCACATCCACTTCTGCACCGACCTGGCGCAGCTCGCCACCGTCCTCGGCCAGGTCAAGCCGATGCTGTTCTTCGGCGTGCCCCGGGTCTGGGAGAAGATGAACGCCCGCCTGCAGGCGCTGCTCGCCACCCAGCCCGCGGAGCAGCAGGAGCAGGTCCGCGCCGCCATGGCCGCCGGGCTCGCCTACATCGAGGCCACGCAGTACGGCCGCACGCCGAGCCCCGAGGTCATCGCCGCCTACGAGCGGGCCGACGCCGCCCTGCTGTCGATCATCCGCGCCATGATCGGCTTCGAGAACGCCCGCTGGCTCGCCACCGCCGCCGCTCCGATGCCGCTGGAGGTGCAGCGCTTCTTCGCCGGTCTCGGCCTCAAGGTGCTCGACGTCTACGGCATGACCGAGACCAGCGGCGCGTTCACCGCCAACAGCGACGCGGAGTTCAAGCTCGGCGCGGTCGGCCGCCCCGGCCCCGGCATCGAGGTCCGCATCGCCGAGGACGGCGAGATCATCACGCGCAGCCCCGCCAACACCGCGGGCTACCTCAACCGGCCGGAGGCCACCGCCGAGCTCGTCGACGAGGACGGCTGGCTGCACACCGGCGACGTCGGCTCCATCGACGAGGACGGCTTCGTCCGTATCCTCGACCGCAAGAAGGAGCTGATCATCACCGCGGGAGGCGAGAACATCTCCCCGGCCAACACCGAGAACCACCTCAAGGAACACCCGCTGATCGGCCAGGCCCTCGCCTACGGCGACCGCAAGCCGTACGTCGTCGCGATCCTCACCCTGGACGGCGAGGTCGCCCCGGTCTGGGCGCGCGGGCGGGGCGTCGAGTTCACCACCCTGGCCGACCTCGCCGAGCACCCCGACGTGCTCAAGGAGGTCGAGGCGGCCGTCGCCGTGGCCAACGAGAAACTCGCCCGCGTCCAGCAGGTCAAGAGGTGGCGCCTGCTGCCCGTGGAGTGGACCACGGAGACCGCGGAGCTCACGCCGAGCCTCAAGCTCAAGCGCCGGGTCATCCACGCCAAGTACGCCGAGGCCATCGACGCGATGTACGAGGGCTGAGCCCGCCCGCCCGCGCGGCCGCCGTCCCTCCCGGACGGCGGCGCCGGGACGCCGGGCGGGTGTTTACCGGAGCGGGCGCGTGTCCTACCGGCCGGTGCCTAGCGTCTCTGATTGGCTTAGCGATCGTGTGCGTTACACAGAATCAAGGCACAACGAGCTGCCCGGTATTCACCGATCGTCTTCGTGCCCTGGTGCCGGCAACCGGAGCCGCCGGCCCGTTGAGCACGTCCCCCCGGGCGCTGACCGGTCAGGCGTGCACGGCCTGACCGGGGAGGGTGCCCGACGTCGCCTGGGCGCCGGGCGTGTTGGCAACAACATGCCACGACATGACTACGATTCGCTAATCGAATCAGAAAGCCTCCACCGCATGACCTTGAGACGAATGCTCACCACGTCCGCGGCGGGGCTGGTCGCGCTCACGGTCCTGGCCGAGGCGCCCGCGTCCCTCGCCGGGACGGACGTCCACGCGCCCCCGCCGTCCTCCCGTCCCGGATCGCCCGCGGTCTCGCCCGTGCCGGCGGCGCCGCCGGTCCCGTCGGGGGCGTCCCGGCGGCCGGAGCGGCCGGTCATCCGGTCGGTGAGGGTCCGCCCGAAGAGCCCGGTGGCCCGGCCCCGGGGAGCGGTGCGCCTGGTCGTCGAGGTGGTGGCCAAGGGGGCCTCGGGGAAGGACGGGGTGACCCTGCGGCTGGAGCCCGCGCGGCGCCCCGCCGCGGCGAAGCGTCCCGCCGCCCGGAAGCGTTCCGCCGCCCGGAGGCATCAGGCCGCCGGGAAGCGTCGCGCCGCCCGTAAGCATCCCGTCGCCGGGAAGCGTCATGGCCTGGCGGGGCGGAGCCTGCCGGCGAGGGTGGGCGTGGGGCGGGGCGGCGTCCGCGTTCCGGCGCCCGGGGCCGCCGCGCGATGGGAGATGTGGCGGTTCGGCCCGCCGGTGGGGCTCACCCGCTGGTACCCCTCTGGCCGGTGGCGGGTCGTCGCCACCGCCAGGAACGCGAGGGGGGCGCGGTCGACGGCGTCCTCGTCCTTCCTGTTCAAGAAGGCGACCGTCCTCACGGGGGTGCGGGTCACCCCGGTGCGCAAGCGCCCGTGGCTGGCGCGGGTGTCGGGCACGCTGATGCGGGTCGACCCGGCGGGCAGGTTCGACTACTGGTCGTTCCCGGGGCAGCGCGTCACGCTGCGGTTCAGGAGCCACCGCGGGAGGACGTGGCGGACCGTCGCCGAAGCGCGCACGAATCGCGAGGGGCGTTTCTCGCGGCGAGTGAGACGGGCACACGGCGTATGGCAGGCTATTTACCCAGGAACACCGCATTACGCCAGTAGTGCCACCATTTCGCGACAGATATCAAGAAAGTAGGACAAAAGGCCCCGCTTAGTGGTGTGCTGTTTTGGTGAGGTGTCCATTTTGTAATAATTTCCTGGAGATTATCTGGCAACTTTTCCTCCCCTGAAAGCGTCTATGACGTAGGCACACCCCCACCTGGGATGCCTTTCTCTACGGGGAGAGGAAGTTCCAACAATGATGAAACGCATCGCTACCGCACTGGTAGCGGCCGCCATGGGCGCCTCCGCGCTCACGGTGGCGGCGCCGGCGCTGGCCGACACAGCGCCGGGCGACGCGGTGAGCATCGAATCCATCAAGGTGACTCCCGACCCGGTGGTCATCCGTGGAGGCGATGACGTCGCGGTCACGGCCACGGTCCAGGTCGTGAACGCCGAGGACGTGAAGTTCGACTTCGAGCCGACGGGACGGGGCGGGCAGTCCTACTGCAACCCCTGCGCCGGGGCCGCGAAGTCGTCCTCCGGCGAATGGAAGACGTGGGAGAAGACCATTGTTCTCGACCGGCACGATCCGGACGGGAACTGGGTCGTCTACGTCGAGGCGACGGGCAAGGACGGCAAGGTCGCGAAGGCCAAGGCGTACTTCTACGTCAAGCACGACAGGGCGAAGCCGCCGTACAGCGGCCCCCGCGCGACGCGGATCGAAGGGTTCGACGCGAGCCCTAACCCCGTCAAGAAGGGCCGCAAGCTGACCCTCGAGGGCAAGCTCTCGGCGGCCCGGTGCCACAACGACTGGTGGTGGGACGGCGACGTCTTCGTCGTGGGCGGCGACCGCTGCCGCGACGACTACCGCTGGAGCAACTGGCGCTGGCTCGGCTGGCAGAAGATCAACGTGTACTTCCACCCGGCCCGCGGTGGCAAGTGGCAGTACGTCGACACGATCGAGACCAACCCGGACGGAACCTTCTACACCAAGATCCCGGCCTACTGGTCAGGGACGTGGAAGGTCGTGTTCAAGGGTACGCGCGGCCTGTACGGGTCGTCGGCGAGCGACTACGTGAAGGTCGTCCGCTGAGCCCGTAGGTCCGAACGAACGGGACGCCTGGTCCCCGCCACGCGCGGGGCCAGGCGTTCCGGCGTCTCCGGGCCTTCACGGCGCCCGCCCGGTCTACGACTCTCGCGCGAGTTCCAGCGCGGTCAGGTCGAGGGCGCTCAGCGTGAAGATGTTCGCGATCTGGTCGACGGGCATCCCCGCGTCGCCGAGCTGCGTCATCGTGACCGCCGCGCGCAGGAACACGCGGCCGATCGCCACTTCGTCCACGTCGGGCATGTCCCTGCGGAAGAAGTCCGCGAGCTGCTGCCCCACCTCGCGGTCGGCGTGCACGCGTGGGTGGTTCAGCTCGGGGCTGGCCAGGATGTCGGCCAGGTCCCCGCGCTCGTCGTCGGTGAGCTTGCTCAAAGGTGATCGCCTCCCGCAGCGATGTTCGTCATGTGGAGACTATGCGCTGGCGACCTTGAGGTGAACGCCCCCTGTCGGAGGCCAGGCGGAAACCCGGCCGCGCGGGCGTCAGGGGGAGACGGCTTCGACGAGCTTGCGGCGCTGCTGCACGCCGAGGCCGCCGATGCGCCGCTTCTCGTCCACGCCCGCGCGTTCCATGAGCGCCGCGGCCTTGGTCGGGCCGATTCCGGACAGCGCGCGCAGCGCCTGCGAAACCTTGATCTTCTTGGCGGTGTCGTCGTCGCGCTCGAAGAGCTGGGCGAGGGTGAGGTCTCCGTTCTTCAGGCGGGTGAGGAGCGCGGCGCGCGCCTGACGGGCCTCGGTGGCCTTGACGAGGGCGGCCTGACGCTGCTCGGGGGTGAGGACGGGGAGGGCCATAGGGGGTCTCCTAGGTGGTTCGTGTCCTGGGCCGTCTGACCGGCCGTTGCTGTGGTCGGGGGTGTGTTACCCCCACATCGCGCGTTAATCATGGGTTCCCCTGGTGATCACCCGATCGCGCTGGATTCGCACCCGCCCGCCATGTCGTACAAGTCGTGAAATTTGGGCCTTTAAACTTCGGACCGCTGGCCTGACTCTCGGTGAAGGCGCGTGATAAACCCTCCGATGCGCGCCTGAGGGAGGAACAGGTGAGACGACGTCTATTCGTCGGGTTCGCGATCCTGGCACTGCTGCTGACCAGCGGCATCACCGGGGTCGGAGCCGCGGCGGAGCCGCCTGCCAACTACCAGTACCTGGTACAGGGGCCGATTACGGCCCAGCAGCGGACCGCCATCGCCCAGACCGGCGCCGCCATCGACGAGGTGGCCGCGAACTCGGTCGTGGTCACCGCCACGGCGGCCGAGATCGGCGCGGTCGAATCTCTGGGATTCACGGTGAGACGGCTCCCGCGGCCGTTGTCCCCGGTGCTGCCCCGCCCGCAGGACTTCCCGCCGGCCGACTCTGGGTACCACAACTACGCCGAGCTGACCGCGCTGGTGAACCAGGTGGTCGCGAGCTACCCGTCCATCGCCAGGAAGATCAGCATCGGCACGTCCTACGGCGGCCGCGACCTGATGGCGATCAAGATCAGCGACAACGTCGGCACCGACGAGAACGAGCCGGAGGTGCTGTTCACCGCCCACCAGCACGCCCGTGAGCACCTGACGGTCGAGATGGCGATCTACCTGCTCAACCTGTTCACGAGCAGCTACGGCACCGACAGCAGGATCACCGACCTCGTCAACACCCGCGAGATCTGGATCCTGCCCGACCTCAACCCCGACGGCGGCGAGTACGACATCGCCACCGGCTCCTACCGCTCCTGGCGCAAGAACCGGCAGCCGAACTCCGGCTCCTCCGCCGTCGGCACCGACCTGAACCGCAACTGGGCCTACCGCTGGGGCTGCTGCAACGGCTCCTCGCCCACGCCCTCCAGCGACACCTACCGCGGCACCTCCGCCGAGTCGGCCCCCGAGGTCAAGGCCGTCGCCGACTTCGTCCGCAGCCGGGTCGTCGGCGGCGTCCAGCAGATCAAGACCAACATCGACTGGCACACCTACTCCGAGCTGGTGCTGTGGCCGTACGGCTACACCTACGCCGACACGGCGGCCGGCCTGACGCAGGACGACCACGACGCGCTCGCCGCGCTCGGCCAGAACATGGCGAGCACCAACGGCTACACCCCGCAGCAGGCCAGCGACCTCTACATCACCGACGGTGACATCAACGACTGGCTGTGGGGCAACTACAAGATCTTCACCTACACCTTCGAGATGTACCCGAAGAGCTCCTCGCCGGGCTTCTACCCGCCCGACGAGCAGATCGTCCCGCAGACCACCCGCAACAAGGAGGCCGTCCTGCGCCTCCTGGAGTACTCCGACTGCCCCTACCGCATCATCGGCAAGCAGGCCCAGTACTGCTAGGACGTCGGCTGTAGGTGAACGGGTGGCTCTGGGACAGCCGCCACTCGTCACACAGATCTAGAACGCGCGCGCGGCCGCCGCCCAAAAGGCGGCGGCCGCACGCGCCGGTACGCCCTTCCGGAACCCTGCACTCGTAGGGCGAGACAAAGAAATCAGTCTCCAAGGAAGCCGTATCCAGCGAGCTGTCGTGGGTGGCTGCCTGGCGCTCACGGCTCGGAACCGCCGCTCTTGGTTCAGCGAGCCGGCGAGCGAATGCATCGAGCCACCGCCGTCTCGATGGGACTGCCTCCCTCGTTCAGTTCGAGGATCTGTCTGCTGATACGCGGTTCGTGAAGGATGAGTGTCAGGGCGGTCGCGACGTCGTGTCGGCTGATCTGCTCGTGGAGTTCGGCTGGGCCGATCGCGATGTGTCCGGTTCCGGGCTCATCGGTAAGGAGGGAAGGGCGGAGGATGAGCCAGTCCAGGTCGCTATGGGTGAGCGAGACTTCTGCTTCCTTCTTGGCCGCGAAGTAGTATTCCTCGTCCTCGGGGAGGTCGCGTTCACGCCATGCTTCCGGGAAGACGGACACGAGTGTGAAGCGGCGCACGCCGGCCAGGTGCGCCGCTTCAGCGGCCTTGGCGACTCCGTCCCGGTCGATCGTTTCCGTCACGTGTCGCGCGCCGCCGTTCGACCCGGCGGTGTAGACGATCACGTCGGCGCCTTCGGCGGCGGTGGCGAGTTCCTGCGGAGTCATGACGCTCACGTCGCCGAGAGAAGTCCGGATGCCGCTCGCGGCGAAGTCTGCTTCGTCGCGACTTCGTCGAACGAGTCCGCTGACCGTGTCGCCACGGTCGCGAAGCTTGCCGGTAAGGAGGCGGCCGATTCGTCCGGTGATGCCGATGATGAAGACGTCCATGGCTTTCCTACCTCTCGCGATCTAACGGGGCCTGTGGTCGCGGATGGCGCAAGGCTTCGCTGTGCGTGCGGACGCGGGCCGGCCGCCGAGGTGCGCGCGTGCAGGCTCACGACATCGAGCGGTGAGTACGCGGTGGCGGCACTCGACCGGGGCCTCGCGGCATCCTCTGCGCACTCACCTCACGTATTCAGTTTCCAGCGACCGCGTTTGTCACGATGTACGTCGAGTTGAACACGTGAGGTGATCGAGGGGTTGGATCACTCCCGCTCGGCTTCGGCGAGGATCTCGGCCAGGTCGTCGTAACCATAGAGAAGGGCGAGACCTCGGGGCGTGAGGCCCGCATGCGTCTTCAGGTCGAGGCGGGCTCCGGCGTCGATCAGTGCTCGCGCCGCGTCCACATGCCCGTGCCAGACCGCGTCGTGCAGTGCGGTCAAGCCGTTGTAGGGGCCCTGCGCGTCGATCTCAGCTGCCGGCGCCCCGGCACGCCCGGGCTTCTCCGTCAGCGCCCGAATGACATCGGCATGCCCGAAGTAGCTGGCGTCGTGCACTGGTGTGCCCCTCATCAGCCCGATCACCCGGCGAGGATCCGCACCCGCGTCGAGCAGCACGCGCACGATGTCGGTGTACCCCTCGCGGCTGTGGTTCGTTGGCATGCTTGAGCCGGGCGAGAGGGGACTGTTCGATGACGATCTTGGTTGACATCGGCTCGCCGCGGTGGCGGGTATAGCGGCGCGATTTCTGCACCGTGGCCTCGAGACCGGCGTCGGGTCAGCACCGCCGCCGCCATTCTCTTGACGGACGAAAGGATTGCCGGCTAGAGACCGGCCACGAGGTGGCAGCCACCAAGCACGACCCGGATGCTGCCCTTCGTGGCGCGGAAATCGTGCGGCTCAGCGACCGACGATGCCGGAACCGCCGACGAGTACCGTGGGATCCGGTCTTATGGCCGAACCTCCTCACCTCGGACCAAGCGGCCCCTAGCGGCAAGACCGCGCTAACCTACCTTTGGTAGGTAAGGCGCAACGCTAACCTACCTTTCGTAGGTTGGCAAGCGAGCGTGAGGTGATGAGTGACATGCGAAGTGGGGCCAGAGGGGCGGCTCCGCGTCGACTCTCCAAGGCGGAGCGACGGCGCCAACTGCTCGAAACGGCGCTTCTGATCGTCCGCGAGGAAGGTGTGGATCGGCTGAGCCTCGCGCGTCTGGCCGCGCGCGCAGGTGTCTCCAAGCCAGTCGCCTACGATCACTTCGGTACGCGGTCGGAGCTGTTGATCGAGCTCTACAGGTCGATCGACAGAGAACAGCAGAACACGCTGCGGAACGCGTTGACCCCCGGGGAACGGGGCCTCGATGAAACCGCCGAGATCCTCGCGGCCGCCTACGTTCGGTGCTCTGCCGACACGGGCGGTGAATGGCATGCCGTCGGAGCTGCGCTGGGGGGCAGTGCGGAGAAGGACGCCGTGTACCAGGAACTCCTCGAGGACTCCGTCCAGTTGTTCGCAACAGTTCTGGAGCCGCACAGCGCCTTGTCCTCGGCAGAGCTCCAACGACGCTGTGCCGGCTTGGTCGGCGCGGGTGAAGCACTCTCGGGCCTGATGGTGCGCGGCGGCTGCAGCGAAGCGGAGGCCGCGGAGACGTTCACCTCCCTGATAAAAGGCGGATTGCGCGGACCTGCTCAATGAGCAGCTGTCGGCTTGATCAGCCAGGAGTTGTCGCCGCCCTTCTCCGTCACTGATTTCAGGTCGTCAGGAGGCGGAGACTCCGTTGAACCGGCCGCGCGGGACGGGAAAGCGTAGGTGCGTGCGATGACAACAACTCCGCGCGCAACAACGCAACAAAAGCCAGCTTTCGCCCCCGCGCCGCAGCTCCAAGACCGAGGGAGCGAGGGAGCAAGATAGACGATCAGGTGACCTGATCGTGGTGACGATCTTCCGCCGATGTGGTGGTGAAGTCGAATTCACCGGCCTTGACGCCGTCGATGAAGGCCGTCCACTCGGCCCGGTTGTACACGATCACTTGCCCGTTCGGGTGATGGCTGTGGCGGACGGCGACACGGCCGCTGCCATCGGCCAGCGGCCCGGCCTCGACACAACTCCCGCCGCCGTTCTCGCTCTTGGTGCTGATGTGCCATGCAACCCGCGCAAGATCCTCTGACCTGGGCGCTCCGGGTGTGTTCACCTCGTTCACCGCAGCTCCTCTGCTATTGCGGAGATCAGCTCAGCCGACCGCTGCGGGTCGAGCGTGAGTCTGCGTAGCTCATCGTACGTCCGGATCAAGCGCTCGTTATCTGGCGACTCGACATAGATTGCTCCTTTGGGCGTCTCCGCATAGGCCACCTCCGGGAACCGCTCGTCCATCCTGATGATGCGGAACGCTCCGGTCGGACTGGCGTGTGCTCCAGCGCTGAAAGGCAGTATCCGTATCTCGATGTTCGGCCGCGAGGAGTACTCGACGAGGAGCTCGAACTGCCTTGACAGATCGGACCGGCCCAGGACCCTGCGATGAAGCACCGCCTCATCTATGATCGCCAGGACGTGGGGCCCGTCATCGTTCTTCAGGATCGCCTGGCGCGTCATGCGCAGTTGTACCCATCTGTCGATCTGGTCCGGGTCGGCATCGAACTCCGCAGCGGTGATCACGGCACGGGCGTATTGCTCCGTTTGGAAGAGCCCGAGCAATAGCGTGTTGTCGAAGGCGCGGATCTGGCGGGCGCGGGACTCCAGCCACACGTAATCGATGAAGGATCCGGCGACGTCCTCGGCGTATCCGTCCCACCACCCCTTCTGCCAGACGTCCTGGCTGAGTCTCATGAGGTTGTCGCGGCGTCGGCTGTCGGCCAGGCCGTAGAGGCCGAGCAGTGCGAGCAGGTCAGGGCGTCTGATCGGATATTCGCCCGTTTCGAAGCGGCTGACGGTGGACGGGTCGCGCTGGAGATACTCGGCCGCGTCCCGCAGCAGGAGCCCGTTCGCTTCACGTAGATCACGAAGTTGCTGCCCAAGCCACTGTGCTCGCAGGGTGACCCACTTGGGAGCGGCCATGTGTCGATCCTTTCTCGACCCTTCACGCAGTTGGAGCTCTCACATTCACGGCTCACACAACTTGTAGAGCACCGCTTGGCATGCCACGATAGCTCATCGTGGTCATCTGATCACGCCAAGTGTGCAAGATGTGCAGTGTCCGGCCGCCCTTCGACTAGCCGGCGGGTGGCGTAAAGGTCCGAAACAGTAAGGGCCGGGTGGTCTCGCTTGCGACGACATGCCCATCCCGGCCCTCGACGGAAAGGAAGCGCTCGCATGGAGCACTCCATGGATTCCGATCGCTCGACTGTCTATCACGGCTCCACCTCCGCCGGAGGTGGGAAGGGCCCTGATGAGGACGAGGTCCTCGGGGTCGGGAAGGAAGAGGTTCACGCGCTCCTAGGCGGGCTGCCTCGCGTGTTCGCGCTGGTCAGGGATGAGGGGGAGGAGGAGATAGATCTCTGCGTCATAGCCGTGGGGATGGTCCTGCCCCAAGGGGGCGCGACGACCCTGTCGATGGGCGGACATGGCCTCGGCCGGTGGGAGAACGCTCATCGCGCCGCGACCCGGCTCGGATGCGAGTGCGTCTGGCTGGGGGAGGCCGGATAGGACACGGCCGCCGCCCGGAGCACGCCGGTTCCTCGTGCCCGCCCGGCAGCCCGGCCGTGGCGGGCACACCGCTGAACGCGTCTGGGCGTAACGCGCCGGAACCCGGCTCCTGCCGTGTGAAGTAAGCTTTCCTCTCCTGTAGGCATGAAAGGACCGCTCCCAAGTGCGGAGGCGCGGCTCCGGGCACGCCGGGCGAGATCCCGGGGGCGGAGCGGAGCGCCGGAGCGCGCACCCGGTGGACGGCGAGCATGCCGCCACAGTGGAACATCGTGACCATGGTGTGAGACCACCATGCGCGTCCGCCCCTACCGAGGAGCCCGATCATGACCCCCGACGCCACCGAAGACACCACGGCCTTCGCTGACCTGGGGCTGCGGCCCGAGCTGCTGCGCGCGTTGCTGGACCTCGGGTACGAGGAGCCCACGCCCATCCAGCGCGAGGCGATCCCGCCGCTGCTCGACGGCCACGACCTGCTCGGCCAGGCCGCGACGGGCACCGGCAAGACGGCCGCCTTCGCCCTGCCGATCCTCCAGCGCATGACGCCGGGCGGCGAGGGCACGGCGCCCACCGCGCTGGTGCTGGTCCCGACGCGCGAGCTGGCCGTCCAGGTGTCGGAGGCCGTCCATCGCTACGGGCGCGACCTCGGCGCCCGCGTGCTGCCCATCTACGGCGGCCAGCCGATCGGGCGGCAGCTCAGGGAGCTCCAGCGCGGCGTGGACGTCGTCGTCGCCACCCCCGGGCGAGCGCTGGACCACATCGGCCGCAAGACGCTCCAGCTCGACGCGCTGCGCATGGTCGTCCTCGACGAGGCGGACGAGATGCTCGACATGGGGTTCGCCGACGACATCGAGGCCATTCTCCAGGAGACCCCCGGGGAGCGGCAGACCGTCCTGTTCTCCGCCACGATGCCCCCGCGCATCGACTCGATCGCCCGCGCCCACCTGAAGGACCCGGTGCGCATCCAGATCGAGCGCGAGTCCACCGCCCCCGGCGAGGCCCCGCGCGTGCGCCAGAGCGCCTACGTCGTGCCGCGGGCGCACAAGCCCGCCGCGCTCGGGCGGGTGCTGGACGTCGAGGCGCCCGAGGCCACCATCGTGTTCTGCCGCACCCGCGAAGAGGTCGACCAGCTCACCGAGACCATGAACGGCCGCGGCTACCGCGCCGAGGCGCTGCACGGCGGCATGGGCCAGGAACAGCGCGACCGCGTGATGGCGCGGCTGCGCGCCGGCACCGCCGACCTGCTGGTGGCCACCGACGTCGCGGCGCGCGGCCTGGACATCGAGCAGCTCACCCACGTCGTCAACTACAACGTCCCCTCCGCGCCGGAGTCCTACGTCCACCGCATCGGCCGGGTCGGGCGGGCCGGCCGCGAGGGCGTGGCGATCACGCTGGCCGAGCCGCGCGAGCACCGCATGCTCAAGACGATCGAGCGGGTCACCAAGAGCCGCATCGTGGTCGAGAAGGTGCCGACGGTCGCCGACCTGCGCGCCCGGCGGCTGGAGCTGACCCGTTCGGCGCTGGAGGAGAGCATCCTGGAGGACGACCTGGAGCATTTCCGGGTCGTGGTCGACACCCTCGCCGACGAGTTCGACGTCATGGAGATCGCCATGGCGGCCGTGAAGCTGGCGCACGAGGCGAGCGGCGCCGCCGCCGACGAGGAGGAGATCCCGGAGGTCCCGCTGCGGCCCGAGCGCGAGGGCCGGGGCCGCCGCGAGCCGGGCGGGCGCGACGAACGGCGCGGGCGCGTGCCCACCAGCGGCATGACCCGCATCTTCGTCGGCGCGGGGCGCAGCGCGGGCGTCCGGCCCCAGGATCTGGTGGGCGCGATCGCCAACGAGTCGCGGCTGAGCGGCCGCGACATCGGCGCGATCGAGATCGCCGACCGGTTCTCCCTGGTGGAGGTCCCGCAGCAGGCGGCCGACGACGTCATCGCCTCCCTGCGGCAGAGCACGATCAAGGGCAGGAAGGTCACCGTCCGCCGGGAGCGGTTCCCGGCCCGCTGACCGCCCCGCCCGCCGTCCCCGTCCTCCTCGCCGACAGGTGCCCGCCCGGCCGTGCCCGGTCGTGCCGGTCGTACCCGCCGGACCGTGCTCGCTCGGTCGTGCCCGGTGGGCCGTCAGGCGAGGGCGTTGACGGTGGCGGCGAAGACGGCGGGCAGGCGGCGGGCCGCCGGGACGATCAGCCGGGCCGTGCCCGGGTGCCGTCGCGCCGCCAGCAGCCCCTCGGTGAGCAGCCGGTGGCGCAGCGACAGCCGCCGCCACGCCCGCTCGTACGCCTGGGGCCGCCCGGCGCGCAGGCACCCGACCAGCGCGCGCGCCGCCAGCAGGCCCAGGGAGACCCCCTCGCCGGTCAGCGCGTCCACGTACCCGGCGGCGTCGCCGACCAGCAGCACCCGCCCGGCCACCCGGGCGCGCACCCGCCGCCTCAGCGGGCCGGCCCCGCGCACGGGCGTCGCGGCCGGCCCATCCAGGAGGGCCACGAGCCCGGGGAACTCCGCGAGGTGCTCGTCGTAGCGGCGCCGCTCGGAGCCGAGTACGGCCACACCGACCAGATCGTCGGCCACCGGGGTGACGTACGCCTCGCCGCGCGGCGCCCAGTGCACCTCGACGAAGTCGGTCCAGGGGGCGATGCGGAAGTGGCGGCGCTGCCCGTACCGACGGGGGGCGCGGCTCGGCAGCTCCAGGCCGAGCAGGGCGCGCAGCGGCGAGTGCAGGCCGTCGGCGGCCACCAGCCAGCGGGCCCGCGTCCCGAAGGCCTCCACGTGGTCGTCGTACTGGCGCAGGGCCTCCACGCGGCCGTGGACGATCTTCACGCCGACCTCGGTGGCGCGCCCGGCCAGGGCGGCGTGCAGGGAGGTGCGGCGCACGCCGAGCCCGGGGCCGTGCCGGAACTCCGCGTGCACGCGGTGGCGCGCGTCGGCGTAGCGGATGCCGCGCAGAGGCCGGCCCGGCGCCCGCACGCCGAGCGCGCTCAGGGCGGCGGCGCCGGTGGGCATGAGGCCCTCGCCGCACGCCTTGTCCACCGGCGTCGCGCGGGGCTCGACCACCACCGCCTCCATGCCGGCCAGCGCGGCGTTGATGGCGGTCGCCAGGCCCGCGGGCCCGCCCCCGGCGATGAGCACGTCGATCACGCGGCGACCTCGCCGGTCGCCGGCGTTCTCGTCAGCGAGGCCAGGGCGGCCTCCTCGCAGCGGACGCGCACGACCATCAGCACCGCGTTGAGCGCCGTGAACACGAGCGCGGTGACCCACGCCCCGTGGACCAGCGGCAGCGCCGCGCCCTCCACGGCCACGGCGACGTAGTTGGGGTGGCGCAGCCACCGCAGGCGGTACGGCCCGCGCGTCACCAGCGGCAGGCCGGGCACGACGATGACCTCGGTGTTCCACTGCGGCCCGAGCGCGATGATGCACCACCAGCGCAGGGCCTGCGCGGCGGCGGCGAGCGCGAGCATGGGCAGGCCGAGGGCCGGGACGAACGGGCGGTCCGCCAGCCAGGTCTCCAGCAGGCACCCGGCGAGCAGGCCGGTGTGCAGGGCCACCATCCAGGGGTAGTGGCCGCGCCCGAACACCCGGCCGCCCCGGGCCAGGCTCCAGCGGGCGTTCCTGCGGGCCACGACGAGCTCGGCGAGGCGCTCGGCGCCGACGAGCAGCACCAGCAGCACGTACCACGGTGACATGTCGCCCAACGATAGGGGGACGGTGATCGACGCGGCGGACGATGACGGCATCGCGTCCCTACCAGCGCAGCAGGACGAGCTCGGAGCAGAAGCCCGGCCCCATCGCCAGGAGCACGCCCGGCGTCCCGGCGGGGGGAGGCCGCAGCGCGAGGGTGTCGCGCAGCACGTGCAGCACCGAGGAGGACGAGAGGTTGCCGACGTCGGCCAGCGAGCGCCAGGTGAGGTCCAGCGCGCCCTCGGGCAGGTCCAGGCTCTCGGCGACGGCGTGCAGCACCTTCGGGCCGCCCGGATGGCACACCCACGCCGTCACGTCCGCCGGGGTGAGCCCGTGGTCGGCCAGCAGGCTCCGCACGTCGCCGGCCAGGTAGGTGCGCACCACGTCGGGGACGCTGGTGTCGAGCACCACGCGGAAGCCGGTGTCGGAGACGTCCCAGCCCATCACGGTCTCGGAGTCGGGGTAGAGGTGGGCGCGGCTGCCGACGACCTCGGGGCCCGGTCCCTCGGCGCGGTCCGCGCCCACGGCGACCACGGCCGCCGCGCCGTCCCCGAACAGGCCGCTCGCCACGAGGTTCACCGGGGAGGCGTCGCCGCGCTGGAGGGTGAGGGAGCACAGCTCCACCGACAGCAGCACGGCCACGTGGCCGGGCCATCCGCGCAGGTAGTCGTGCAGGCGGGCGATCCCGGCCGCGCCGGCGACGCAGCCCAGGCCGAAGACGGGTACCCGCTTGACGTCGGGACGCAGCCCGAGCTTGCCCGCGAGCCGGGCGTCCACCGAGGGGGCGGCGATGCCGGTCACGGACGTGAACATGATCATGTCGACGTCGGCGGGGGTCAGCCCGGCGGCCTCCAGCGCGGCGCCCACGGCCTCCGCGCCGAGGTCCACGGCCGCCTCGACGAAGATGGTGTTGGCCGTCCCGAAGCCGTCGAGTTTCGCGTACTCCTCCAGGGGAAGCACCAGGTTGCGGTGGCCGACTCGGGCGGAGGTGTGCACCCGGTCCAGCAGCCGCCGGCTCGCCCCGGGGGGCAGGCATAGGCGCGCGAACGCGTCGGTGATCTCTGCTTGAGGGTAACGATGAGGGGGAAGGGCACCGCGGACAGCCGCAATTCGGGTCATAAGAAGTTCCCGCTTCGCCGACACTGGGAGACACCTCTGTCTTGCCCACCCGGCCCGCCCGCATACCTGAAGCGCCAGCTTGAGGATCTTTTGGTGATGTCTGCCGGGGATCTGCGGGTTCGCCCGGTTCGTCAGCCGGCCTGCGGGACGCGCACGCCCGCGAGTCGCGTCGCCTGCGCGACCAGGCGCCCCTTGGCGTCTGCGCGGAGGCCAGTGTGACAGGCGTACTACGCCCGCTCGCGCGTCTCCCGCCGCCGGACGGCTCCCGGGCCGGAGGGCTCCGGGCCGGCCAGGGCGCGGCGGCGCATCAGCGCGTGCACGAGGCATCCCGCCACCAGCCCCCAGAACGCCGAACCGACGCCGAGGAACGTCGCCCCCGAGAACGTCACCACGAAGGCCACCACGGCGCCCTCGCGTCCCTCCGACGCAGCGGATGAGGCGGCGAACGCCCCGGTGAGCGCGCCGGCCAGCGCGCCCAGCAGGGCCAGCCCCGCCACGGCCTCGATCAGCAGCGGCGGCGACAGCAGGACCAGCGCCGTGGCCAGTCCCGACCCGAGCCCCAGCACGATCATCGAGGCGCCCGCCGTGACCGAGGCGATCCAGCGGCGCGAGGGGTCGGGCCCGGCGTCCGGCCCGGCCGCCAGCGCGGCGGTGATCGCGGCCAGGTTCACCGCGTGCCCGCCGAGGAGCGCGGCGCCTGCCGAGGCGGTCCCGGTGGCCGTGAGGACGTCCCGCAGGGGCGGGCGGTAGCCGAACCCGGCCAGCACCGCCATGCCCGGCACGTTCTGCGAGGCCATCGTGACCAGGAACAGCGGCACCCCCACGCCGACGACGGCGGGCAGGCTCCACACGGGGGCGACGACCTCCACGACCGGCCACGGGTCGAGCCCGCGCAACCCGTCGGCGGGCGTCGTGACGGCGATGGCGACGGCCGCCGCCACCAGCGCGCCGGGCACGGCCCAGGTGCGGGCGAACCGGTACAGCAGCGCCCACACGAGGATCACCGGCCCCGCCATCGCGGGCACCTCCAGCATGGCGCGGACCGGGGCCAGGCAGAGCCCGCCGAGCACGCCCGCGAGCATGGCGGCGGCGATCGGCGCCGGGATCGCCGCGATCGCCCGGCCGAGGGCGGGGACGAGGCCCGAGACCACGATCAGGGCCCCGCAGACGAGGAACGCCCCCACGGCGGCAGGGAACCCGCCGTCCAGGCCGGTCGTGGTCACCAGCAGCGCCGCGCCCGGGGTGGACCAGGCGATGGTGATCGGCACGCGCCGCCGCAGGCCGAGGACGATCGCCACCACCCCCACCGCGACGCACAGCGCCATCAGCCCCGAGGCCGCCTGCCGTTCGTCCGCGCCCGCGCCGCGAAGGCCCGTCAGCACGACGGTGAACGAACTGGCGAAGCCGACCAGGGCGGTGACCACCCCGGCGACGACGGGCTGGGCGGGGGAGGTGCGTTCCATGAACGGAACGCTAGCGACCGGGGCCCGCGCCCGGCAAGGTAGGGCACGATGACGGTATGGACGCCCCGGACCGCCGACCCGCCCTCGACGCCGCCCCCGTGGAGATGGGACGGCGGGTGCGCCGGCTGCGCGAGGAACGGGGCATCTCGCTGTCGGAGCTGGCCCGGCGGGCGAACGTCGGCAAGGCCACGCTGTCCGGGCTGGAGAACGGCACGCGCAACCCCACGCTGGAGACCCTGTGGGCCGTCACCGCCGAGCTCGGCGTGCCGATCGCGGCCATCTTCGGCCCACCCGCCGGGCCGCTGGCCGTGCACGGGACCGCCGTCGAGGCCACGCTGCTGCAGGTCTTCCAGGAGGACCACGTGACCTTCGAGCTCTACCGCATCCACCTGCCCGCCGGAACGTCCCAGACCTCGCCCGCCCACCCCGCCGGGGTCACCGAGCACATGACCGTGTTCAGCGGCGTGCTCAGCGCCGGCCCCGCGACCTCCCCGGGTCGTGCCGGACCGGGCGGGTACCTCACCTGGCGGGCCGACGTCCCGCACACCTACGCGGCGGTCGGGGCCGAGGACGTCCACGCCGGCCTGCTCATCCGCTACCCGTCCGCGCGGCGGGCAGGATGACGTTCGTGGAGCCCCCCGAGTCCTTACTGGCGGCGGCCGGCGAGCTGCTCGCCGTGCCGTCCACCGCCGACCGGCCCGCGGACCTGCGGCGCGCGCTCGACCTGGTGCTCGCCTACGTCGGCCCGGGGTTCACGGTCGAGCGGTTCTCCTCCGGCGGCAAGCCGAGCGCGCTGGTGTACCACGGCGGCGCGCGGCCCCGGTTCCGGGTCATCCTCAACGCCCACCTCGACGTCGTCCCCGCCGAGCCCCGCCAGTTCCGGCCGCGCCGCGACGGCTCCCGGCTGTACGCCCGGGGCGCCCAGGACATGAAGGTCTCGGCGCTGGTGCTGGCCACGGTCTTCCGCGAGCGCGCGCCGCTGCTGCCGTACCCGATCGCGCTGCAGCTCGTCACCGACGAGGAGGTCGGCGGCCGCGACGGCACGCTGCACCAGCTGGAGCGCGGGGTCGCCGGCGAGTTCGCGCTGATCGGAGAGCAGAGCGGCCTGCGGATCGTCACCGACTCCAAGGGAATGGTCACCGCCGACCTGCGCGCCACCGGCCGGGCCGCGCACTCCGCCTATCCCTGGCTCGGCGACAGCGCCGTCCTGAAGCTGACGCGCACGCTCGGCAACCTGCTGGCCCGCTACCCCGACGCCGCCGAGGAGGTCTGGCGCACGACCGTCAACGTCGCGCGCGTCACGACGCCGGATACGGCGCGCAACCAGGTGCCGGACCTGGCCGAGGCGTGGCTGGACATCCGCTATCCGCCGGAGGACGCCGACCTGAACGGCAGGACCGCCGGGCAGATCGCCGAGCACCTGCTGACCTTCTGCGAGCCCGGCGTCACGCCGGTCGTCGGCCACGTCGGCCCGCCCCACCACGCCCGCCGCGACAGCGTGGAGGTCCGCGCGCTCCAGGCCGCCGTACGCGAGCAGGGGTACCGCCCGGACTTCCTGCGCAAGCACGGCGCCGCCGACGGGCGGTTCTACTACGAGCGGGGCGTCGACGCCGTCATCTTCGGCGTCGGCGGGGACGGCCAGCACGGCCCGGACGAGTACGCCGACCTGACCACGGTGATGCCCTATCAGCGCGCCCTGGAGGACTTCCTGTCCCGGCTGGGACCGGCCGTGCCCGGTGGCTCGTAGTCGTTCCCGTCGCTAGTCGCGGCGCAGGCAGCGTTCCCCTTCGGCGATGGCGAAGCCCGCGATGATGGCGGCGAGCATGCAGCAGGGGAACAGCAGGGACCACATCTCGGTGAGCCCCGCGTAGATCGCCAGCGCGACGCAGAGCAGCACCGCGGCGCACGCGGCCCAGAGCCATGCGCGCGTCCGCCGGAAAGCCTCCATGCTGGACGCCGTACCCGCTCGAATGAGCATCTACCGCGTAAATTCATAACATCCAGATGATCGGCGGCCGATCGCCGGATGAGTCCGGCGTGCGGTGGGATCTGACGTAGTGCGGCCCGGGACCTTGGATAGTGCGCGACCTCCGCCGCGCTCCCATGGGCGCCGCGATCTCCCCAGGTTTAGCGTGATTCGAGGCTGAATGCCGCGTACGGGCGAGATGCGAACGGGGCGCACGTACCTGGTCGGCACCGCGCCGGACGCGGCCTCCTACCGCGAGCGAGACCCCCGCACACGAAGAGAGGCAGGAGAACGTGGCCGCCAGCAGACCCGCCCGCGTGGCGATCATCGAGCAGTTCCAGGCCGACGGCATCACTCATATTTTCGGAAACCCGGGAACGGTCGAGCAGGGGTTTCTCGACGAACTGCGCCGCTTTCCCGACATCCAGTACGTCCTCGCGCTGCACGAGGCCGCCGCCGTGGGCATCGCCGACGGGTGGGCCCGCTCGACTCGCAGGCCCGCGCTCGTCCAGCTCCACTACGGCGTCGGCCTCGGCAACGGCATCGGCATGCTGTACGAGGCGCTGCGCGGCCAGACCCCGATGGTCGTGATCGCGGGCGAGGCCGGAGTCGCCTACGACAGCATGGACGCCCAGGGATCGGCCGACCTGGTCGGCATGGCCAAGCTGGTCACCAAGTGGTCCACCCGCGTCGTCGACCCCAGGTCCTCGCTGCGCATGCTGCGCCGCGCGTTCAAGATCGCCGCAACGCCCCCGTACGGGCCGGTGCTCGTCGTCCTGCCCGCGGACGTGATGGACGCCGAGACCGACGAGGACGCCGTCCCCACCTCCTTCCTGGACGCCGCGAGCGCCCCGTCGCAGGACGCCGTCCAGGAGGCCGCGCGGCTGCTGTCCGGCGCCCGCCACCCGATCGTGATCGCCGGTGACGGCGTCCACTTCTCCGGCGCGCAGGACGCCCTGGCCCGGGTCGCCGAGACCCTGGGCGCCGAGGTGTGGGGCGCCGACTGGTCCGAGGTCAACCTGCCGGTGGACCATCCCCTGTACCGGGGCGAGCTCGGCCGCATGTTCGGCACCAACAGCCACCGGATCACCGCGGCGGCCGACGCCGTGCTCGTCTGCGGCACCTATGTCATGCCCGAGGTCTTCCCGGCGATGGACGGCGTGTTCGCGCCCGGGGCCAAGGTCGTGCACATCGACCTGGACGCCGGCGCGATCGCCAAGAACTACCCCGTGGACCTCGGCCTGGTGGCCGACCCCCGGCGCGCCCTCGGCCTGCTCGCCGACGCCCTCGAGGTCGAGATGACCCCGCGGGACCGCGCCGCCGCCTCGGAGCGCCTGCGCGCCGGCGCGGCCCGCAAGGCCGAGACCCTCGCCGAGGCCCGCGCCCGCGACCTGGAGAACGCCGGCAGCCTGCCGCTGTCCACCGCCGTGTTCGCCCAGGAGCTGGCCAAGCACCTGCCCGACGATGTGATGATCTTCGACGAGGCGCTGTCCCAGTCGCCCGCCATCTCGCGCTACCTGCGGGCGAACCGGCCCGGGCACTGGCACAAGAGCCGCGGCCGGACGCTCGGCGTGGGCGTCCCCGGCGCCGTCGGCATGAAGATCGCCAACCCTGACCGCACGGTGATCGGGTTCGCCGGGGACGGCGGCACCATGTACACCCTGCAGGCCCTGTGGACCGCGGCCCGCTACAACATCGCCGCCAAGTTCGTGATCTGCAACAACGGCCGCTACCGGACGCTGGACGACAACGTCGAGCACTACTGGGGCACGCAGGACATCGCCGAGCACCCGCTGCCCGAGATGTTCGACATCAGCTATCCCGCGATCGGCTTCACCCAGCTCGCCGCCTCCCTCGGCGTGCGCTCGGTCCGCATCGAGAAGCCGCAGCAGGTCCGCGACGCGGTCGCCCAGGCGCTCGACTACCCCGGGCCCTTCCTCATCGACCTCGCCATCAGCCGCGACTCCTGAGGGCGGCCCGCCGCCCCGAAACGAGAGCCGGACCCGGCCGCCGATCGGACAGCCCAGCGCCCGATCGGCGGCCGACGCGCATTACCACAGGGAGCTGCGAGCAGGGAACCTTGGCAGGGGGCATGATCTCCTGCCTTACGGGTGGCAGGTGTCCCCTTGTAGCGTGGGCGCGGGGACCAGACGAGCCGAGCCGGGAGTGGGCGCATGCGCTGGAAGGTCAACTCGGAAGATCCGCTCTACACCGACCGGTGGCTGGACGTCCGGCTGGCCGATGTCGAGCTCCCCGACGGCACCCGCATAGGCCACCGGCTCATCCGCATGGCCTCGGGGGCGGGGACCGTGGTCGTCGACGACCGGCGGCGCGTGCTGATGATCTGGCGGCACCGCTTCATCACCGACTCCTGGGGGTGGGAGATCCCCGGCGGCCTGGTGGAGCCGGGGGAGGAGCCGATCGCCGCCGCCGCGCGCGAGGTCGTCGAGGAGACGGGCTGGCGCCCCGGGCCGCTGCGTCCCATGTTGACGCTGCAGCCCCTCAACGGCATCGCCGACTGCGAGCATCACATCTTCCGCGCGGACGGCGCCGTCCGCGTCGGCCCGCCGCTGGACGGCTCGGAGGCCGCGCGCGTCGACTGGGTGCCCGTGGCCGACGTCCGCGGCCTGATCGACAAGCGCGAGATCGTCGCCGGCTTCACGATGGCAGCCCTCCTCTACCTGCTCGGCGGGTCCTGACCTGTTCGCCCCGGACACGCCGACCGGAGCGAGACCGTCCGCACAACCGTGATCTGTCGTCCCCACCTTTGGTCACCACGCCCAGCGCCCGGAAAGGACAACTCCAGCGGAAGCGTAACTTTCCCCCAAGAATCCACTACCGGGTTCTGGTATCCCGGAGGGGGACGCGCCGAACCGGAGGGACGCACCCCCCGGCCTGGCGTGCCGCGACGCACCCGTGCCGCGATCATTAATCGGTTGCGGGCAGTGTGTGCGGTCTGGCGTTATTGAAGGGTCAGGAGAGTTTTCCGGAGGGAGGCGGCGCGGGATGGTGTACAGCGAGGTGGCGGGTGGGCGTGCGCCCATCCGGATGTGGGCCGACCCCGGGCAGGTCGAGGACCAGGCGATGCGGCAGTTGCGCAACGTCGCCAACCTTCCCTGGACGCATGGTGTCGCGGTGATGCCGGACGTGCACTACGGCATGGGGGCCACCGTGGGCTCGGTGATCGCGATGCGTGACGCGGTGTCGCCGGCGGCGGTCGGCGTGGACATCGGGTGCGGGATGAGCGCGGTGAAGACCTCGCTGAAGGTTCAGGACCTTCCGGACAACCTGCCGTATCTGCGGTCGCGGCTGGAGCAGGCGATCCCGGTCGGGTTCCACGCGCACAAGCGCCCGGTGAACCCGTCCTCGCTGCACGGGTTCCCGACGGCCGACTGGGCGGGGTTCTGGAAGAACTTCGACGCGCTGGCGCCGGCGGTCCGGGGACGCCGTGACAGGGCCGAGGTCCAGATGGGCACGCTCGGCGGCGGGAACCACTTCCTCGAGGTGTGCTCCGACGACGAGGGCGCGGTGTGGGTGGTGCTGCACTCGGGATCGCGCAACATCGGCAAGGAACTGGCCGAGCATCACATCGAGCAGGCGCGCGGGCTGCCGCACAACCAGGATCTGCCCGACCGCGACCTGGCGGTGTTCGTGGCAGGAACGGCGAAGATGGAGGCCTACCGCCGCGACCTGTTCTGGGCGCAGGACTACGCGCGGCGCAACCGCGCGATCATGATGGCGCTCGCCTGCGGCGTGCTGCGCAAGCACTTCGCCGGCATCACCTTCGAGCAGCCGATCTCCTGCCACCACAACAACGCTTGGGGCAATAGCTTCTAGTCTTGATCGATGTCACCTTCCGTAATACTCGCTCTGTCATGGCAAGCGGCCGCGAGGACTTGAGATGTTCGCTAGCATCGGGCGATGCAAGGGGGGCGGTGTGCACATGTCTGAGGATGTTTGGAATGAGCTGATTCCCGAAGGGAGTCACCACGTATTCTACTGGTTCTTGCCACTTCCGGATTACTTGGCGATTCCGCACGCCACTGTTACGTCTTTCACCTATGCGCATAACATGATTGATGCTATTGAAAGGCTGCATTCGGAGGGGCGGTGCGGCGAAGACGTTCAGTTGTCAGTGGATAGCTTGCATGTTTCGCTTCGCTTTTGGCAGGAGCGAGTCCAAGAGTATAACCCCTATGATTTAGATGCAACATTCAAGGTGGCCAAGAAAGCGTTCCCGTATGACGGCAATCAGACGGGCGACGATACGGCAGGTTCCTTGGATCGCGACGTAACTGTGGTAGAAGCGGCTGTCATATTTGAAGCTAATCTGGAGCCAGATGAGGAAGCCCTGAGTGATGCATTCGATAAGGTTATCGAGTGCATCCAGAGGGTGCAGCGCGCTTACAATGTCATTACCAAAGAGCCGGTTAAGATTGCAACCAGAGAGTTGCTTCCTTTTATGGTTCCTATGGCGCATAGGCTCGTGAATCAGGCTGACGAATCATGGCCGGACGGCCTATCTGCCTATATGGTGAATATGGGCAGCATTTTCGGTATGCGGCGATATGAAGATCTCGACGAAGAGCAGTTGTCGGCACTTCATATCGCCATAGACCGAGAGGTGTCAGCTTTTATGGCATATGCCGATCTTAGGCGTCAGTCAGGGGTTGCGCTCGAAAGGCTGGGGGACTACCGGGGGGCTGTGCTAGCAGCAGCCACGGCGGCAGAGGTGCTGCTAGACGACCTCCTCATGCATCTTATGTGGGAAGAAGGCATGCGTCCGGAGGATGCTTGTGGCACATTTGCGAATGAGCGTGCAGGGATAACGCGACGCGTCAAAGTCGAATATGCGGGGCGCATAGGCGGGTTGTGGAGCTTGAAAGACCCTGGCGCCATATCCGACTGGGCGAACAAGATCGCGTCACTGCGTAACCGCGTCATTCATGGCGGGCATGTCCCTACTTTGGGTGAAGCGAGGGAGGCGGAGAAGTGCCTGAACCGCCTCGAGGAATTCATTGTGAACCTTCTGTGCAGTCCGCCTCTGGTGGCCAAGTATCCCCGTACGGCTACGGCGCTAGCGGGAAAGCGAATAGAAAAGCAAGGTTTATCGACTCGGCGCATACGGGATCTTCTAGAGAATCCTGAGGAGCCTAACTGGGTTGAGACTTTTGCGCGGTGGCGAGCTGCTACTTGGCGGCTTGCTGAAGAATCTGAACAAGCCGAGCCCGACGTGAATAATGCTGACCTGCTACTCGTCGTGCATCCCGATGGGGCGGACGAGTGGGTTTTACATGATCGAGCCACACATAAAGCCGCACGTACAAATGAAGCCTGGAGTATGCTCCCTGAAGGGCAGGCGGCTAGTGTTCGACAGGTGCGTGATGATCTCAGTCGGCATCAATATAAGGACGCGCAATGCGTTGCAATCATCGGAGTGGCGGGTCTGCGTCCTGTCGAGGACTGGGTGGAACAGCATCGCCGGATTCCCATGCTGGGTGTAATGGTAAATCGCATCGATCACTATTGATCAGCCCTGGACCCATCGCTGAGTACGTTGAGTGACTCCCGGCTTATTCGAGCATGCGTGATGGCGAGGAGTTTCTCTACTGGGTCAAGGCGGCGCGCAAGCGCGCCGCGCGGCGTCCGGTGCCCTCCCCCGCCGGGCTGCGGCCCTGGAGGCCGGTCCCGGCGGGGAGCACCGGCCGCCGCCGCAAGCACTCCCGACGAAGAGGTATCAGCCAGTACAGGCCGACGATCGCCAGGCGGTGACTAGCCTGCTCACAGGGCCGGGGGCGATCGAAGGCCCGGCGCTTCGCACCGGTCCACCGGATGACGTGGCTTAGGGTCCGTGCACATGGATGAGCCCCCACAGCGGGTCATGGGGGCTCCGTCGCGGCGGTTGGAGTCAGCGTCTCGCCGACACGACGTGATCGGGAGGCTCTTGATCTACGGGGCGTCTCAGCGCGGGGAGCAAGGGCCGATCTTCCAGCGCCGTTTCGGTCGCGAGGTGCTTTGCCAGTTCTTCCAAGGTGTTCCCACCTCGTACGTTCGACAGGCCCCGCGCGAGAGCCCTGGCCGACAGCCCGTGGTGACGAACGGCGATCCACCCGCCCCCGGCGCTCTCGATGATCTGCCAGCGTTTGCCGTACATGCTGGTAAGGGTGGCCAGGCTCACCGCCGCGGATCGCTGTTGCATCAGGCGGCCCCGCCGATGTGCAGCGGGGGGACCACCAGACCGGCCGACTCCAGCACGTCGGCGATGATCTGTGCATGCGGGTGGTTCCTGCGCAGCTCGACATAACGAGCGGCAACGCGGGCGGCGGCCGACGCGGGATCGTTTCCGGCGCAGTAGGCGAGCTGACGGCGACCGTTTGGACGGAACTGGCCGGTCCACCAGATGTAACAGGTGGCGTCCGTCCACACCACCAGGTCAACCCACACCGATACGAGGGCGAGCCCATACCCCTGGTGGATCTCCGAGCACAGCCCATGACGCTCCAACTCCCGCGCTAACGCCAGTCCGGCACGCACCTCTGGGGGTTGTGTCCGCACCGGGAGGACCGGGCGCTCTACCCCGCCCCTTCCGACCGTCATCGGGGCTGCCCCGCGAGCTTGATCAGGTCGGCGACGCCTTCCTGAGGAGCGTTGATAGGGCACAGGTAGCGTGCGCTGCCGCCGGCGGGACGAACCCAGAAGGCAAGGGCGCGGCCGTCCTTGCGCACCGTCACCGTGCCCAGTGGCGCACCGGTCGGGAGTCGGATGTCCAACTCCGGCGGTTCTACAGCTATCGGCGCTCTCTTGTCATTGCCGAACAATGTGATCTTGATGGTCTGAATCGTCACGGACGTGAGACCCCGCCCGGAGAGACGATGAGCAAGATCGAGAAGGTGACCCCTGAACCGTTCCGCGCCCTTCTCGCTGCGGGGGAAGTGCATGGCCCGTTCCTCTCTGTGCACGATCGGTGACTGTCTACATCCGTCGTGCGTTGGAGGTTAGGCCGCCCGGCAACCCGCAGGGGGCCCAGAATGGGGCCGTGCGCTCAGGGGCCCAGGCTGGGACCTCAGCTAACGAGAGGCAGTCCCACCGCCTCAACAAGCGCGGCAGCGTCGGCCTTCAAGGGGCCCTTGGCCTGTAGGAATAGTTCCCCGACGAGACCACGAGCCGAAGGCGTGTAGCGCACTGTTTCCGGCGATGCGATTTGAGCCCGGTTCATGTAGTGCAGTGCGCCCGCCTTGTCGCTTCGCTGGTGATGAGCCCGCGCCAGCTCGACAAGCACCCGAGCACGCCGCTCGACTGAAGGCACCTCGCTAAGGTCGATGTCCTCAGCCTTCTGAAGGGCAGCGCCGGGCGTCCGAAGATCCACGCCGATGGAGATCGCGTGGAAGTCAGTGTTGCCCTGGCCGAACACTGTCCATGCATGCGCGTAGCCTCTAGGCAGACGACGGGCGACGGCATTGGCCTCATCCCAATGACGCCAAGCGTCGCCGTCGTGCCCTTCTCGGGCGAAGCTCACAGCGGCATGCAGGTTGAGTGCGCCGTACATGCCTCTCAGATCATCGGAACCTTGTTCGAGCCGAGGCCGTAGCTCGTCTGCGGCCTCTCTCACGGTTCCGATCGCTTCGCTGGTGTAGCCGGTCTCTCGCAGCCCGTTGGCGTACGACCAGGCAACGCCCGCAAGCGAGAGTGGATCATCAGCGTCTTGCGCAGCCGAACGGGCGCGATCGGCGATCACCCAGTAAAGCTCTGGCTCACACGAGTAGGCCATGGCTTGCTGGGCGAGCTGGTAGATACTCGCCAACACGGCGAGGACGCGCCGCCGCTCCGTGCCGTCCAGGACGCGGGTAAGAGCTTGTGCATCCCTGATGAGGTCCGGCAACAGGTTGCCGACTTCCGAACGCTGGAAACGCGACGCGTGCCACAGTTGCCAGGCTCCGGACACACGGCCCGCCAGGATATCGACAGACCCAGGCCCCTCCTCCGGTTGCTCCTGGCCGAACAGACGGCCCCGCACCGCGTCTCGCACATCGGAGACATAAGGCACCATGACCCGAGAACCGGCGCTGATCGGTACGGACGTCGGCCCGCCCGTGAGGAGTGACAGATCGGCGAGATTGAGGGCCCCTGCCAGTCGCGACAGCAGCTCATAGCTTGGCGTCTCGCGTTCGCCGCGTTCGATCTTCTTCAGCCAGGATGGGCCCCGGCCGACCAGACCGGCGAGAACGGGACGCGTCATGCCCCGCTTCTCTCGATACCAGCGGATGCGCTGACCAGGGGTGAAGTCCGGGGGAGGCGTAGAGTCAGGCTGAGGTGCCCCAGAGATTCCGGACATACCGCCCGATAGGGTGGTAACAGTCCGAAGGAGATGGGAACGTGCCGAAAGGTTCCAGGCGCAGGTTCA
>NZ_JBFBCI010000038.1:0-88446 GCF_040683095.1 Sphaerisporangium sp. NPDC051017 | reverse complement strand
GGGGCGCGGCGGTGTTCTGGAGGAGGAGGGAGGAAGGGGTGAGGAACGAGCCCCTTCCGAGTGACGACGGAAGAACGCCGCCTAAAGGAGCGCCCCGAACACGCCGTGCCGGAGGCTCGGCCATGGGCTCTGTATCGGCCATCCCCCTTTTGGGCATATGGATGATGACCGGAACTACGGAGGCGGCCCATGACAATCACCGGTATCTTCAGCGCGATCATCATCGGTCTGGTGATCGGTGCGATCGCGCGGCTTCTCATCCCAGGGCGGCAGAACATCCCGATCTGGCTGACGATCGTGATCGGTATCATCGCGGCGCTCATCGGCACCGCGATCGCCGGCGCGCTCGGCGTCGTCCCGTCGAGGGGCATCCACTGGCTGGAGTTGCTCCTGCAGATCGTCCTCGCCATCATCGGAGTCCTGCTCGCCAGCAGCCTGTACGGCAAGGGCCGCAGCAAAGTGACGTGACGGGCGCCCGCCCGCGAGGGAAACTTCGCCCGGGATCCGGGAAGTGGTCGCCTCGGCGTCGGCGGGCGTTCAATCACGGTGGGTAACTCGTCCGCCTGTGCGGCAGGTGTTCACGTCAGCGACATCGGACACTTGCCCGCAGGTCGGGCGTAGGGTCTGCACTTAGGGTGTGGAGCAGAACCCGTCACGAAGAGTATTCCTGATCGCCGCGGCGGTGGGGGCCGGTGGCCTTCTGACGCCCGCGTCCGCCGCCGCGTCCGGTACGCGTCAGGCCGCCTCGTGGACCGCCTCCACACGGCCCGGCCGCCTCGCGCCGGACCCGTTCACGCTCGGCATCGCCTCCGGCGACCCGGCCCCGGACGGCTTCGTGCTGTGGACGCGGCTGGCCCCCGACCCGCTCGCCCCCGACGGCCACGGCGGCATGCCGTCCCGCGACGCGGAGGTCACCTGGCAGGTCGCCGACGACGAGCGCTTCCGCCGGGTCGTGCGCAGTGGCACGGCGACCGCGCGTCCCGGCTCGGCGCACGCCGTGCACGTCGAGGTCGAGGGTCTGCGGCCCGGCCGCGAGTACTTCTACCGCTTCCGCTCGGGCGGCCACCTCTCGCCCGTGGGCCGGACCCGCACCACGCCGGACCGGGCCACCACGATCGGGTCGTTCACCTTCGCGGCGGTGTCCTGCGCCCAGTACGAGCACGGCTACTACACGGCCTACCGCCGGATGGCCGAGCAGCACCCCGACCTGGTGGTCCACCTCGGCGACTACATCTACGAGTACTCCGGCGGCGTCTACACGGCCGCGCAGGGCAACGTGCGCCGTCACGTGGGCGGCAAGCTGCAGACGCTGGCCGACTACCGTGTGCGGCACGCCCAGTACAAGACCGACGCCGACCTGCGACTGGCCCACCAGGGCAGCCCGTGGATGGTCATCTTCGACGACCACGAGGTCGAGAACAACTGGGCCGGTGACGTCCCCGGCACGCCGGTGCCCGGCTTCGAGGCGCGCAAGGCGGCGGGGTTCCAGGCGTACTACGAGCACATGCCGCTGCGGGCCTCGGCCGTCGCGCGCGGCCGGCACATGAAGATCAACCGGCGGGTCGCGTGGGGCTCGCTGGCCACCTTCCACCTGCTCGACACCCGTCAGTTCCGCGACGACCAGCCGTGCGGCGACGGCATGCGGTCGGGCTGCGACGAGCGGCTCGGCCAGGAGCGGGTCATGATGGGCGAGGACCAGATGAAGTGGCTCGCCTCCGGGCTCGGCGCCTCCCCGGCCACGTGGAACCTGATCGCCCAGCAGGTCGTCGTCGGACAGCGCGACTACCACCTCGGCCCGGGCCGTGAGCTCAACGTCGACGCCTGGGACGGCTACCCGGCCGACCGGGACCGCCTGCTGCGCACCCTGGCCACCGCGGCGTCCGGCGACCCGGTCGTGCTGACCGGCGACGCCCACGTGGCGTCCGCCTCCGACCTCACGGCCGACTTCGAGGACCCCGACGCCGAGAGGGTCGGCGTCGAGCTGGTCAGCACCTCGATCTCCAGCGACGGCGACGGCTACCACGACGCGGCCCGCGACGCAGCCCTGCTGGACGAGAACCCGTCCCTGAAGTTCCTCAACGAGCGGCGCGGTTACATCATGTGCACCGCCACCCCCGAGGCGCTCACCGCGGACTTCAGGACCCTGGACTACATCAGCCGCAAGGGAGCCCCGGCCAGGACCGCCGCCACCTTCACGGTCCCCGCCGGGGAGCGCGCCCTGACCTGAGGGCGGGGACGACGCCACGGGCCGCTCACCGTTCGCGGTGAGCGGCCCGTTCCCGTCCGGCAGGCCGTTGTACGGGGCCCTAGGAGATGGCGAAGCCGAAGAGGCCCTTCGCGTCGCCGCCGGTCAGCGTGCGGGCGCTCCCGGTGTGCAGGCCCGTGTAGGAGCCGACGCGGACCGAGGAGGGGATCACGGTGACGCGGGCGGCGCCGGGGGAGCCGACGACCAGGCGGGAGCCGGTGATGGCGACCGAGGAGCCGAACAGGTCGCCCGGGTGGTTCGCCCGGCCGTGGACGAAGACGTGGTGGTTCGCGGTGAGGCCGCCGCTGCGGGTGCCGGCCAGGACGAGCACCTCGCCCGCGCCGGGCAGGCCGATGGCCAGCTCGGCGTCGCCGTCGCCGTTGAGGTCGCCCGCGGCCAGCGCGGAGCCGAGGCGGTCGGTGTTCAGGCTCCTGCCCTTGATGCCCTTGGTCTTGCGCGTCCAGAACTCGCTGCCGATCGCGGTGAGCCCCCGCCGGGTGCCGTACAGCACGTGGACGGCCCCGTTGCCGTACATCGGCCCGTCCTGCAGGTCGTCCAGCCCCTCGCCGGGGACGCCGACGGCGAGGTCGTCGCGGCCGTCTCGGTTGAAGTCGCCGGAGGCCAGCGCCGCGCCCAGGTTGTCCCACTTCTCGGCCGTGCCGGGCATGCCCGGGCTGTTCTGGGTGTAGACGCCCGCCTGCCGGGCCCGCAGGTCGGCGATCGTCACCGCGCCCGCGCCGGAGGTGGTGCCGATGTTCGCCCCGGGCGCGCCGATGGCCAGTTCTGCCCGGCCGTTCCCGTCGAAGTCCCCGGCGGCGAGGGCGGCGCCGAACTGGTCGGTCTCGGTGTGCTCCTGGGCGACCCAGGACGTGGCCTGGGTGATGAGCGTGCCCGTGCCGTGCACCGCGCGTCCGTTCAGGCCGAACACGCCGACGCCGCCGCCCTCGTCGAGGCCGGGGATGCCGACGGCCAGCTCGTCGTCGCCGTCGCCGTCGAGGTCCGCCGCGACCAGGGCCGCGCCGAAGCGGTCGGTGTCGCGGGTGCGGCCGAGGCGGGTCACGTCCAGCGTCCCCGCGGGGACGAGGCCGCGCGCGGTGCCGCGCAGCAGGTGCACGATGCCGTTGCCGTCGGCCCCGTCGGGGACCGGGGTGCCCGCGAACTCCTCCGACGCCCCGATCGCGAGGTCGGCGCAGCCGTCGCCGTCGAAGTCCCCGGTGACGACCGCCGAGCCGAAGGAGTCGCCGCGCTCGGGCGCGTCCCCCAGGCCGCCGGAGCCCTGGGAGAGCACGGCGGTCTTCCTGCCGTTCCGGTAGAGCGTCACCGTGCCGGCCCGGGCCTGACCGCCGGCCGTGTCGTACGGCGCGGCCACGACGAGGTCAGGGGCGCCGCACGCCGCCCTGGCACGCGCGGACAGGAGCGCGGAGGGCACGGCCGGCACCGCGGGCACCGTCCTCGTGGGCACCGTCCTCGTGGGCACGGCGGACGCGGCGGAGGCCGGAGCGGGGGCGTGGAGGCCCGCGGCGGCGAGGGCGGCCGCGGCGAGGAGGCAGGAGGCGCGCGAGGCTCTCATACTCCGGATCGTCTCCCTCGATCCGGACATCCGTCCCACCGCAGTATGAAGTTCCCGCGTCGGGGACCTGAACGCGTCCTACCACCCGGACCTATCCGGCGCGACCCGCTCTACCTGTGCCTATCCCGGCGAATGCCACCCGTCCGGGAGGTGAGGGGCTCACTCGGGCGCGGGCAGGGCGAAGGCGACCGCCTTGCCGGCCCCCGCGCCCGACGACATCGTGGTCGGGTACGCGTAGCAGTGCCCGTCGGACAGCTTGTGCGCCAGCAGCAGCCCGCGCCCGTTCTCGGCGAACGAGAGGCCGGTCTCCGGCCCGGCCGGCGCCGTGTGCAGGCGGGCCAGGATGTCCGGGATCTCACCCATCTCGCGCCCGCCGTCGACCATCTCGCACCACACCGGGATGCCGCTCAGGCAGTGGATGCGCAGCTCGTAGGGGCCCTGCGAGTGCTTCTCCGAGTTGGCCGCGAGCTCGGCGACGATGATCTCGGCGTCGCCGATCCCGTCCTCGGCCACGCCGGCGCACGCCAGCGTGTCGCGGACGGCCCGGCGCGCGGCGCGGGAGGCCGTTCCCGGCCGCAGGGCCGTCACGAGGACCCGGAAGGCGTCGCGGCAGGTGTTCCGCAGGCCGTCGCCGGCCCGCCGCTCGTCCTCCAGGACCCCGGTGCGATGGAGAGCCTCCTTGTGAACGGACTGCTCGGCGCGCATGACCTGATCACTCCCTGTGATCTCGATGTGTGAGACGGACGGAGGAAGCGCGCGGTGATCCCCCCGGGGTATGCGTCCGATGGTGGGCGAACCTTGCACGCGGTGGTAAGCCGTCCCACCGATACCCATCCCGTATCTGACCCCGATCGGCCGAACCGATCAGCTCGCACGATCGGTCCTCTCATTCGCCCCTCCCGCACCCTCCGCGACCTGGTTAATTGGGAGGTCAGCTCAATTGACTGTCGAAAGGTCGGCATGAACGTCACTCATGCGAGCGAGCAGGCGATCAGCTTCGCCGTCTGGGAACGGCCACAAATGCGGCAAGCCCTGGCAAGCCGTGACATAGCCACTGTCTACCTCTTATTGCAGCGCGTCGGCGTCTCCCAGCGCCGGATCGCCGCACTGACCGGGCAGTCACAGTCCGAAATCAGCGAGATCCTCAACGGGCGTCAGGTGATGGCCTACGACGTCCTGGTACGCATCGCGGACGGCCTGTCCATCCCGCGCGGCTACATGGGGCTCGCCTACGACGACTCCTCGCTCGGCGTGGTCGCCGTGGCGTCCCCCGGAGAGGAGGACGACGCGGACGAGGACGAGCAGGTACGCCGCCTGCTGGCGCACGCCGCGCAGGTCACCATCGGCGCGGCGGTGGCACGTACGGACGACTGGGCTCTGCCGCTGGCCCGCATCGACACCCCGGTCCCCGTGCGGATCGGCGAGACCGAGGTCGAGCAGGTGGAGTCGGTCACCCAGGCCCTGCGCGTGCTCGACTACCGCTACGGCGGCGGTGTCTGCCGGGACGCGGTGGTCGCGCAGCTCGCCTGGTCGCAGCGCCTGCTCGGCGCCTCCTGCTCGGAGGAGGTCGGGCGGCGGCTGCACCTGGCCCTGGCCGACCAGCACAACCTGGCCGGGTGGACGTCCTTCGACGTCGGCCTGCACGGCCACGCGCGCCGTCACCTGTCCCGGGCGCTGGAACAGGCCAAGCACGCGGGCGACCCCTCGCTCGCGGCGAACATCCTGTACCGCATGGGCCGGGTCCACCTGCACCTGCGCCGCGTCGAGGACGCGCTGCGGTTCTTCCAGCTCGGCCAGATCTGCGCCCAGGACGCCAGTTGCGAGCTCACCGTCGCCATGCTGTGCGCGAACGAGGCTTGGGCGTACGCCCTGCTCGGGGACCGCAAGCTCGCGCTGAAGTCGCTCGAACGCGCCTACGACGAGTTCAACCGCGCCGACCGCCTCAACGCCCCGAGCTGGGTCAGGTTCTTCGGGGAGGCCGATCTGAAGGCCGCCGCCGGCATGATGCACTCGGCGCTGGCCCGCGACCACGCCGGGCACCTGGTCCGGGCCGCCGAGCTGCTGTCCGGCAGCGTGCGCGAGCGCAGCGAGACCTACGCGCGAAGTAAGGTCTTCGAGCTGATAGCGCTGGCCACCGCCCAGTTGCTCCTCGGCGACGTCGAGAACGGCGTGGACAACGGCAACGAGGCCGTCACGCTCGTCACGCAGATCAGGTCGATCAGGACCGTCGACCGCCTGGAGCCCCTGCAGACCGCGTCACGGGACCTGTCGCGCGACTCCGAGGTACGCGACCTGTGCCGGCGCATCGTGGACGTGCGTGCCCTATGAGCGTCGCGACGATCGACCCGTCCGAGGGTCTCACCCACCAGAACCTGCGGTCGCTGCTGGCGGCCGTGTGCGCGGACGCGGGGCTGGACCCCACCGGCGCCGAACTGATCAAGTTCACCAACAACGCCGTGTTCCGGCTGCGCGAGGACCCGGTGGTCGTCCGCGTGGCCGGGTCCACCGCCGCCCGCGAGCGCGTGGACACCGTCGTGCGGGTCGCCCGGTGGCTCGAAGGCCACGGCTTCCCGGCGGTGCGGCTGCTGCCGGACATCAAACAGCCCATCCGGCTGTACGGCCAGGTGGTCACCCTGTGGGCGCATGTCCCGGACGCCGGCCCCCGCCCGGACGGCGCAGACCTCGCCGCGCTGCTGCGCCGCCTGCACCGGCTGCCCCACCCGCCCGGCGGGCTGCCGTCCTGGTCGCCGATGGAGGAGGTCCGCCAGCGGCTCGCCGAGCCCGAGGACCTCGACGCCGCCGACCACGCCTTCCTCATGCGCGAGTGCGACGAGATCGAGGAGGCGCTGGCCGGGCTGCGGTTCGTGCTGCCGCCGGGGGTCATCCACGGCGACGCCTTCCTCGGCAACCTCATCGCCGGGCGCCGGGGACCGGTGCTGTGCGACTTCGACAGCACCACCGTCGGCCCGCGCGAATGGGACCTGACGCCCGTGGCGGTGGGCCGTCTGCGCCTGGACTACCCCGGCGACGACCACGCCCTGTTGGCCAAGAACTACGGCCTGGACGTCATGGAGTGGGACGGCTTTCCCGTGCTGCGCCGGCTGCGGGAGCTGAAGCTGGTCACCAGCGTGCTGCCCATCCTGCGCAGCAACCCGTCCGTCCGCGCCCAGTGGGAGCACCGCATGCGGACCTACAAGGCCCGCGACCTGACCGCCCGGTGGCAGCCGTACAGCTGACCGGAAGCCCGATCCGGCCGTGCGTCTCGCGCCGACGCGCGGCCCCCGCCCCCGCGGGCGTGCCAGGATAAGACCGTGACGACGGCGGTGGAGACGGGCATCGACCTCGCGGACCTCGCGTTCTGGCGCAGGCCGCCGCACGAGCGCGAACGCGACTTCGCGCGGCTGCGCGCGCTGGACCACCCGGTGTTCTTCGCCGAGCGCCGGGTGCCGCTGCTGCGCTCGGGCGCGGGCTTCCACGCGCTGGTGCGCCACGCCGACGTCGTCGAGGCCAGCCGCAACGCCAAGGTCTTCTCCAGCGAGCCCGCCGTGACCAACCCCGAGCCGCCGGGCTGGGTGAAGCACGTCTTCGGCGACTCGATGGTCAACCTGGACGACCCCCGGCACGCGCGCCTGCGCCGCATCGTCTCGCGCGCGTTCTCGCCCAAGATGCTCGCCCGGCTGGACGCGGGCATATACAGGGCCGCCGAGCGCATCGTGGACGACGTCGTCGCGCGAGGGCCCCGGGACTTCGTCGCGCAGGTCGCCGCCCGGCTGCCCATCACCGTCATCTGCGACATGATGGGCATCCCCGACGGCATCCGCGCCCGGGTGCACGCGCACGTGGACACTTCCACCGCCTACACCGGGGTGCGCATGAGCCTGCCGCGCACGGTGGCCATGGCGGGCCGCAACATGGCGGCGCTGTTCGCCCTCCAGCGGCTGGTGATCCGGCTGGGCCGCGAGCGCGCCCGCGAGCCCGCCGACGACCTGGTCTCGGCCCTGGTCAACGCCAACGTGGACGGCGAGCGGCTGACGCCGAGGGAGCTCGGCTCGTTCTTCACGCTGCTGCTGGTCGCGGGCAACGAGACCGCGCGCAACACGATGGCGCACGGGCTCAAGCTGCTCACCGACAACCCCGGCGAGCGCGAGCGCCTCGCCGGGGACTTCGAGGGCCACATCGGCGGGGCCATCGAGGAGACGGTCCGGTACGTCTCGCCCATCATGCAGTTCCGCCGCACGGTCACCGAGCCGTACGAGATGCGTGGCGTGCGGTTCGCGCCCGGCGACAAGGTGGTGCTGTTCTACGGCTCGGCCAACCGCGACGAGGAGGTCTTCCCGGACGCCGGCCGCTTCGACATCACCCGCAAGCCCAACCCGCACGTCGGGTTCGGCGGCCCCGGGCCGCACTTCTGCCTCGGCGCCAACCTGGCGCGCCAGGAGATCAAGATCATGTACCGCGAGCTGTTCACCCGGCTGCCCGGCATCCGGTCCGTCGGCGAGCCCGAGCTGCTGCTGTCCAACTTCGACAACAGCGTCCGCACGCAGGGGTTCACCTTCTAGCGCCACGGGGTCGCTCGCGCGGCGGGCCGGGCCGACGGACTAGTGTCCATTTGGTGAACATCGAAGACTTTCGCCTGGACCCGGCCGCCGCGCACCTCAACCACGGCTCGTTCGGCGCGGCGCCGGACGCCGTGCACCGGCGGCAGGAGGAGCTCCGCCGCGAGGTCGAGCACAATCCCGACGTGTTCTTCGCCACCGTCCTGGACCGCATCGCCAAGGCCAGGGACGAGGTCGCCGCGTTCCTCGGCGCCGGCCCCGAGGGCCTGGCCTTCGTGCGGAACGTCACCGAGGGCGTGGCGATCGCGCTGAACAGCGTGCCGCTCGCGCCGGGCGACGAGATCCTCATCGGCGACCACGTCTACCCCGCCGTCGAGATCGCCGCGCGGCACAGGGCCGGGCGCTCCGGCGCGGAGGTGGTCAAGGCGACGCTCCCCGGCGGGGCGGACGGGGACTGGACGGCCGAGGAGGCGGCCGCCGCCTTCCTCGGCGCCGTCACCCCCCGGACGAAGGTCGCCGTCTTCGACCACATCACCTCCAACACCGCGCGGCTGCTGCCGGTGGGCCACCTGGTGGAGGCCCTGCGCGCCCTCGGCGTCGTCACCATCGTGGACGCCGCGCACGCGCCCGGCATGCTGGACGTGGACGTCAGCGCGATCGGCGCGGACTTCTGGACCGGCAACCTGCACAAATGGGCGTTCGCCCCCCGGTCGTCGGGCGTGCTGGTGGTGGATCCGGCGTGGCGCGCGCGGGTGGAGCCGCTCATCCCCTCGTTCTACCTGGGCGACGGCTTCCCGCGGAGCGTCGAGTTCCAGGGCACCCGCGACTACACGGCCTGGCTCGCCGCCCCGCACGGGATCCGGGTGCTGGAGGAGCTCGGCGTGAACGCCGTGCGCTCCCGCAACGCCGCGCTCGTCGCACGCGGGCAGGAGATCGTCGCGGCGGGCACGGGCCTGCGGCCGTGGCGGGCGGACCCGGAGCTGTCCATGCGCGTCCTGCGCCTGCCCGAGGGCGTGGCCGCCACCCAGCCCCGGGCGGAGGCGCTGTCGGCCGAGATCTTCCGGCGGTTCCAGGTCAGGGCCGGGGTGAGGCCGTGGCCCGGCGCGGGCCTGGTGCGCGTGTCCGCGCAGGTCTACAACACCGAGCACGACTATGAGCGCCTCGCCGACGCCCTGCGGCGGATCCTCGCCTGAAGCACCGGTCCTGCCCGTACCGGCCGGTGTGGGTCGTCGGCGCGGTCGGCCGCAAGAACTGAGCCGGGCCTGAGCCGGTGGGCCGGTACGGGCCGCGGGTCACTCCTCGATGGCCCCGCCCACCGCGCGCAGGTGGTCGCGGAAGGTCAGGGACGGCCGCCGCGACCGCGCGTCGAGGTACGCGGCGAACCCCACCTGCTCGCGCAGGGAGGCGCCCAGGCGGATCCGGTCGGCCTGGCGCCGCTCGGTGTCGCGGATCGTCTCGGCCAGCGGGAACAGGTCCCCGGCCGCGGAGGCCGGGATGAACAGCACGCCGTCGTCGTCGGCCAGGACCACGTCCTCGCGGCTCACCGTCCACTCGGCCACCGTGGCGGCCTCCAGCGCGCCGGGCGGGCGGTCGTCCAGCCGCTGCGGGCCGGTCGGGATCGCGCCCAGGCTGAAGACGGGCAGCCCGATCTGCCGGATGTCGGCGGTGTCGCGGTGCAGGCCCCAGATGGCGATGCCCGCCAGCCCGGCGGCCTTGGCCTCCAGGACCACCAGGTCGCCGACGCAGGACTCGTCGGCGCGCCCGCCGTTGTCGACCACCAGCACGTCGCCGGGCGCGGCGTGCTCGAACGCCTCCAGGAAGACGTCGACGCTGCCCGCGTGCACGGCGGGCGACACGCGGCCGGCCAGGCGCCCGCCCGGCACCACCGCGGTCAGGGACGCGCAGCGCACCGGTACGCGGGCGCGGATGCACGCGTCGGCGAGATGCGCGGTGGTCAGCGTCGCGAACCGCCGCCGAAGCTCCTCGTGTTCCATGTTGTCTCCCTCCGCGGTCACGCGGCGTCTCAAGGCCCGGCGTCCCGGACGGGCCGGGTCCGGGCCGTGGCGGGCGCGGTGTTGTAGGCCGTGTCTCAGATGGCGTTGATGAGGGCCGGAGCGCGCTCGGCCCGGCTGAGCGCCCGCAGCACGTTCGTCGGCCCGTGGCGGCGGACGGCCAGGCGCGACAGCAGGACGACCACGGCGTCGACGGCGCCCAGCGGCAGCGGCGGCGCCGGGATGCCCACGCTGACCGCCAGGTCGTCGGAGTGCACCGCCAGCTCCATCATCCGCGTGACCAGCAGGTCTTCGAGCGTCAGCGACCACGGCCCCCACAGTGGGATGCGCACTGGCCGGTCCGCCGCCACCGCCGGCAGGCGCGCGGCCAGCTCCTCGATGACCTGGTCCACCCGCGCGGCCATCGCCGCCGGGCCCTCCGCCGCGACCTCCTCGCCGCCGTCGCGGATCCGGACGTTGAACTCGTCGTCCACGGGCGCGCCGTTCCACTGCGCGCGGCCGTAGTGCTCCAGCAGGGAGATGGTCTCCTCCCGTGCCTCCGGCCCGGCGAGGATCGGAGGGAGGGCCAGCACCTGATAGGCGAGATGCCCGGCGAGCCCGCTCACGCGGAACTCCGCCAGTGCGCTCGGCCCGTCCCAGGCGGCGGCGACGGCGGGCTCCCGCAGCAGCCCCGCCGCCGAGCGCGCCGTGGCCAGGTAGTCCTCTCTGACACGGCTCATGCCGCACCCCTCCTCGTCTGCGTCACCCGCGTCCCGAACGGCCCCGGGGTCACCGGGCCCCGCCGTCGACGTCCGCCGGCGTGTACCGCGGCCGCCTCCGGAACCGGGGAGGCTCATGTTACGCCCGATCTTCGCCCGGCCATCCGGCGCGGTCGCCCGCCACACCCCGGGCGCCGGGAGCCGTGCGGGCCGGGTGATGCGTGTAGAAAGGGGACGGGAGTCCACACGGCCGGACGTCTGGGCGGGTTCGTTCAGGGGTCCGGAGGTTCCCACCCCGGCAGGGCGCTTCGCCGCGCCCGACACCCGAAGGAGCACGAGTGCCCGCGCACTACTCGTTGACGGAGACCGAGGACGCGGTGAACCGCCGGCTCGGGTCTATGCCGATCAGCCGCGAGGCACTGGTCGCCGTGTCCAACCTGCACCGCGCCGCCGCGGCCGTACGCCAGCACCTGGAGAACTCCGCGCTGCGGGTCGCCGACCTCACCTGGAGCGCGTTCGTCGTGCTGTGGGTGGTGTGGATCTGGGAGGAGATCGAGACCCGGCACGTCGCGGCCGAGGCGGGCATCTCCAAGGGCACGCTGACCGGCATCATCAAGACCCTGGAGTCGCGCGGCCTGGTACGGCGCCGCCAGCATCCCGACGACGGCAGGCTCGCGCTGCTGTGCCTGACCCCCAAGGGGCTGGCGCTGATGGAGCGGCTCTTCCCCGCCTTCAATGAGGAGGAGTCGTTCGTCGTCGAGGCGCTGGACGGCGAGGAGCCGGCGCGCCTGGCCGACACCCTGCGCCGGATCGTCACGCACCTGGAGGAGCACGGCGAGGAGCGCCGCGCCCACCTGCGCGCCAAGACCCCGCTGCCCCCGCGCAAGGGCGGCCGCCGCCGCACGACGACCTGAGCCGGTGTTTCACCGGCCGGCCCGCGGCGGGTCATCCGCCCTCCCGTGGGGGTCACCCGCCGGTCCGCTGCCGGGAACCGTCCACGGGATGGCCCGACTCCAGGGGCGGGGCGCACAGGTCGCAGGCCGCCTTGCGCTCGGGTTCGCGCTCCGGGGCGCGCAGGACGTTCGACCGGATCGTCACGAACGTCAGCAGCGCGGCCAGAACCATCATTGCCGAGCTGACCAGCATCGCCGTATGGAATCCCGAGGTGAACGCGGTGGCGGAGGTGTAGGCGGCGCCGGTGAGCCCGACCAGCGGCGGGATCGCGGCGACGGCGAGCAGGCCGCCGGTGCGGGCGACCGCGTTGTTGACCCCGCTGGCCACCCCGGCGTACCGCTCGTCGGCCGTGGCCAGCACCGTCGCGGTGAGCGGGGCGACCGCGGAGGCCAGCCCGAGGCCGAACAGCGCCACGGCGGGCAGCACGTCCCGCACGTACGTCGCGCCCGGGCCGACCCTGCTCATCAGCAGCAGCCCCGCCGCGCACAGCAGGATGCCGACGGTCATCGGCAGGCGCGGGCCGATGCGCTTGGCGAGCTCGCCCGCCCTCGGCGACAGCAGCAGCATCAGCACCATCACCGGGAGCATCGAGGTCCCGGCGGCGACGGGGGAGAAGCCGGCGGCGACCTGGAGTTCCACGATGAGCAGGAAGGTGACCACGCCCAGCGCGGCGTACATGATCAGGGTGACGATGTTGATCGCGGTGAACTCGCGGTCGGCGAAGACCCGCACCGGCACCAGGGCCGACACCGTGCCGCCGTGCGAGCGGCGCAGCTCCACCAGCACGAACGCCACGCCGAGCGCGACACCGGCCGCGGCGGCGAGCGGCGGCACCGCCCCGTCGCGCTCGATGAGCCCGTAGGTGAGCCCGGCCAGCGCCAGGGCGGCGAGGGCGGCGCCGAGCACGTCGAAGCGGCCGGTGGCCGTCTCGTCCCTGGTCTCGGGGACGTGGCGCACGGCGACCAGGACGACCAGCGCGGCCAGGGGCAGGTTGATCAGGAAGACCCACCGCCAGCCCGCCGTCTCCACGAGCCAGCCGCCGAGCAGCGGGCCGACCGCGCCCGCCACCCCGCCGAGTCCGGACCAGGCGCCCACGGCGCGGGGCCGGTCGTCGCGGGCGAAGGACGACTGGATGATCGCCAGGGAACCCGGGGTGAGCAGCGCACCGCCGATGCCCTGCAGGGCGCGGGCGAGGACGAGCGTCTCGATGTTGGGCGCGATCCCGCACAGCGCCGAGGCCAGGGCGAACCAGACGACTCCGATGACGAAGATCTTCCGCCGCCCGTACCGGTCGCCGAGGGAGCCGCCGAGGAGGATCAGCCCGGCCAGCGTGAGGGTGTAGGCGTTCACCGTCCACTGGAGCCCGGACATCGACGCGCCCAGATCCCTGCCCAGCGCGGGCAGGGCGACGTTGACGACGGTGCTGTCGAGCATGGCCATGCCGGAGCCGAGGACGGTGGTGAGCAGGACCCACCGGCCGCGGGGGGAGTTCATGCGGATGCCGCCTTTGTCCATGCAGACCATCATGCTGGACAAAAAGGCGGTTCTGGTCGTCCGGTCGTCCTGACGAGGTGTTCTCCGTCAAGGCGGGCACCCGTCGCCCTGGGCGACGCCCGGCCTCCCGGCGCCCACCAGGCTTGGTCTCCCAGCCCCGCGAGGCCCGGTCTCCCGGCCCCGCGAGCCGCCGGGATGAACTCCGGGCCTCAGAGCGTTACGAGGGACGCACCACCCGGGACCGCCCCCAGTGGCCCGCTGCGGACGGCACGTCCGGCCGGTCGGGCCGCCGCAGGTCCCGGCCCCGGAGAGAGCCGCCTCACGAGCGGGAACGGTCTCCAGACCCGGCCGGACAGGCCGCCGACCTGGGCGAACCCGAACGAAGGAGCAATCTGCCGAGGCGTGTCCCGACGAGCTGATTACACGATTACGATCGCTCGCAGCGAACACGCGCAGGCTCGGGAACAATCCAGGGCTCTCATTAATTGAGTCGATGTAACTCAACCCTTGGAGTTCGCATGAGTCAGAGCTTGATCCTCCCGGTTCTGCCGCTCGACGACGAGGTCGTCCTCCCCGGCATGGTCGTCCCGCTCGACCTGTCCGACACCGAGGTGCGCGCCGCCATCGACGCCGCCCGGGCCTCCTCCACGTCCCCGAGCAAGCCGCGGGTGCTCCTCGTGCCCCGGATCGACGGCAAGTACGGCGCCGTGGGCGTCACCGCCGTCGTCGAGCAGATCGGAAGGCTTCCCGGCGGCGAGCCCGGCGCCGTCGTCCGCGGTGTGGAGCGCGTGCGCGTCGGCTCCGGCACCACCGGACCGGGAGCCGCCCTCTGGGTGGAGGCGACCCGCGTCGAGACGATCCCCGCCGACGGACGCGCCGAAGAGTCCGCCAAGGAGTACAAGGCGCTGGCCACCACGATCCTGCAGAAGCGCGGGGCGTGGCAGGTCGTCGACGCCGTGAACCAGATCGAGGACGCCTCCGTCCTCGCCGACAGCTCCGGCTACGCGCCCTGGCTGACCACGGCCCAGAAGGTCGAGCTGCTGGAGAACCCCGACCCGACCGAGCGCCTCGCCAAGCTCGTCGGCTGGGCCCGCGAGCACCTGGCCGAGCTGGACGTCGCCGAGACGATCCGCAAGGACGTCCAGGAGGGCATGGAGAAGCAGCAGCGCGAGTTCCTGCTGCGTCAGCAGCTCGCCGCCGTCCGCAAGGAGCTGGCCGAGCTCAACGGCGAGGCCGCCTCCGAGGAGGAGGACTACCGCGCCCGCGTCGAGGCCGCGGACCTGCCCGAGAAGGTCCGCGAGGCCGCCCTCAAGGAGGTCGACAAGCTCGAGCGCACCTCCGACCAGTCGCCCGAGAGCGGCTGGATCCGCACCTGGCTGGACACCGTCCTCGACATCCCCTGGAACACCCGCACCGAGGACGCCTACGACATCGCCGCCGCCCGCGCCGTGCTCGACGCCGACCACACCGGGCTCGACGACGTGAAGAACCGCATCATCGAGTACCTCGCCGTGCGCAAGCGCCGCGCGGACCAGGGTCTCGGCGTCGTCGGGGGCCGACGCAGCGGCGCCGTCCTGGCGCTGGCCGGTCCTCCCGGAGTCGGCAAGACCTCGCTCGGCGAGTCCGTGGCCCGCGCCATGGGCAGGAAGTTCGTCCGCGTCGCCCTCGGCGGCGTCCGCGACGAGGCCGAGATCCGCGGCCACCGGCGCACCTACGTCGGCGCGCTGCCCGGCCGCGTCGTGCGGGCCATCCGCGAGGCCGGCAGCATGAACCCGGTCGTCCTGCTGGACGAGGTCGACAAGGTCGGCGCCGACTACCGCGGCGACCCGACGGCCGCGCTGCTGGAGGTCCTCGACCCGGCGCAGAACCACACCTTCCGCGACCACTACCTGGAGGTCGAGCTCGACCTGTCGGACGTGCTCTTCCTCGCGACCGCCAACGTCCTGGAGGCGATCCCCGGCCCGCTGCTCGACCGCATGGAGGTCGTGACGCTCGACGGCTACACCGAGGACGAGAAGGTCGCCATCGCCCGCGACCACCTGCTGCCGCGCCAGCTCGACAAGGCCGGCCTGACATCCGCCGACGTGACGGTGGAGGAGGACGCCCTGCGCAGGCTCGCCGGCGAGTACACCCGCGAGGCCGGCGTGCGCTCGCTGGAGCGGGCGATCGCCCGGGTGCTGCGCAAGGTCACCGCGAAGGCCGCCCTGGAGGAGGCCGCGCTGCCGGTCAACGTGAGCGCCGCCGACCTGGTCGGCTACCTCGGCAGGCCGCGCCACGTGCCGGAGTCGTCGCTGCCGGAGTCCGCGCAGCGCACCGCCGTCGCGGGCGTCGCGACCGGGCTCGCGGTCACCGGCGCGGGCGGCGACGTCCTGTACGTCGAGGCGTCGCTGGCCGACCCGGAGACCGGCTCCACCGCCGTGACGCTCACCGGCCAGCTCGGCGACGTGATGAAGGAGTCGGCGCAGATCGCGCTGTCCTACCTGCGCTCGCGCGGCGCCGAGCTGGAGCTGCCGGTCGGGTCCCTCAAGGACCGCTCCGTGCACATCCACGTCCCGGCGGGCGCGATCCCCAAGGACGGGCCGTCCGCGGGCGTCACGATGACCACCGCCCTGGCCTCGCTGCTGTCCGGCCGGCCCGTGCGGTCCGACGTCGCGATGACCGGCGAGGTCTCGCTCACCGGCCGGGTGCTCCCCATCGGGGGGGTCAAGCAGAAGCTGCTCGCCGCCCACCGGGCGGGCATCACCACCGTGCTCATCCCGGCGCGCAACGAGCCCGACCTCGACGACGTGCCCGAGGCCGTGCGCGGTGAGCTGACCGTCCACGCGGTCAGCGACGTGCGCGAGGTGCTGGAGATCGCGCTGACCCCGGCCACGGTGGCCGAGCGCGTCGGCGTCTGACCGATCCGCTGACGAGCCGCCGGTTCGGCGGCTCGCGGTGCGGGGCCCAGCACGGCTCACAGTGGGGCGGACCACCCGTAAGGGGGCCCGCCCCCACGCGTTCTCCCGGCCGGGCTCCGGTGGGCAGGCATCAAGGGCAGCCGTAAAGGCCGCGGACGGCGGCCAGGTCCACCTTGCTGAAACCCTTTCTCTGGCCGATCTCGACGGGGAGCGCCGGCACCAGCGTGTCCTGCCCGTTGCTGCTGAAGAATTTCCTCCCGTAGAGCATCACGGAATCGTAGTCGAGCGTCCCGAAGAGCCGGTTGTGTGGAAGGTCGAGTTTCCGGAACTGCGACTCGTATCCGGGAATGACGTTCTCCAGGTGAACGGTCACCGCGCCGTCGCGGTCGGACCGCGAATGCTCGTGGTAGAAGCCGAGCGCGTGCATGAGTTCGTGAATGGCGATGCCCTTGTGCTCACATCCCGGGCCTATCGAGAGTTCCTGTCCCGCGCCCCCGACCCGGCCCACGTAGGAATAGCAGCCGTGACCCTGGACGATGTTCAGATAGCTCTCCTCCGTCGTGCGCGGGACGAAATGCACGCAGGTCTGGATGTGGAAGTCCTTCATCGCCTCCTCGACCGCGGTGCGGGCCGCGGCCGGGAGCTGCGGGGACAACACGAAGGGCACCGTCCGCTCCGGCCACAGGGCGCCCGCCTGGGTGGTGGCCGTCCCGGCGTCCCCCACCCGGCAGCCGCGCGACCGCGCCGGGGCCTCGCCGAAGGGGGTGGCGACCCTGCCGGGCGGGGGCGGGACGGCGTCCGTGATCTCGTCCATCACCTGGGGGAACACCCCCGGGAGGCGGATCTTTCCGGACGCGGCCTCGCCGGGTGTCCCGATGACGATGTCGCCCTCGGTGACGGCGTACCCGTCGATGTCGACGTACCCGACCGTGTACGGACGGCCGGATATATCGGGAATGGTGATGGAAAGCGGCGGAAGTTCGGTCTGCTGCTGCCACACCCAGTCGAACGGGTCGTCCTCGGCGGACGCGGACGGGACGCCCGCCGCCAGGCCGGACAGTGCGATCGCCAATATCACGACTATTCGCATGAATTTCCCCCCGAAAGGCGCCCGTATGGGTTCACGGGCGATCGCGGGTGAACCTACCCGGCGGCCATCCGGAATTCCACGACGCCTGTTCCGCGATGACCGCCCCGTGACGGGAGCCGGTCGTCCCGTTTCCCTTTCCCTGTACGGCCCGGCCGAATGCGATTTTTCACCATTTCCCCGGCGCGGAGCGGCCCGCGAACGCCCTTCCGGATTTCCCGCGCCCGGCCGGTCCGGAGACCGCGACGGCCGCGCCACGAGGCCCTGCCGCGTCGATACCCCGCCCTCCGTGCCCCTCGGCGCGGGCCCCGGTGGCCTTCAGGTAACTTCCAGTTGCGGCTTAGGCAGCTCTTATCGTCCGTTTGTCATCCTTGAATTACCGGTCCGAAGCCGGCCGCCGCCGAATGGCGGCGAGTGCGGATGACTGCGAGGAAGAGATGAGCACCGAAGACCCGCGTGAGCAGACGAGTGAAAACACCACTCCGGTTGAGATGCCCGGTTCGCGAGGGTGGAGCCAGTTCGGCAGCACGCCGCCCGAGGCGGGCGGCTATCAGCGGACCTGGATCGGCGGGGAGACCCCCGTCGCGACGCCCGCTGCTCCCGTGCGGAGCGACGCCGACTGGTGGACCACCGGGCGCAAGGCCATCGCCGGGCTCGCGCTGGCCGCCGTGGCCGTCGGAGGCGGGGCCGCGGGGGCCTTCGTCGCCACGGCGTCCGCCTCGGGAGGCCAGCCCGTGATCACCAGCCCGATCACCCGGCCGGCGTCCGACTCCACCGTGACCACCGTGGCCGACGTCGCCAAGGCCGTGCAGCCCTCGGTGGTATCGATCATGGTGACCGGCCAGGCCGGGCAGGCCGAGGGCTCGGGCGTGATCCTCTCCGAGGACGGCCTGATCCTCACCAACAACCACGTGGTGGCGGGCGTCGGCCAGGGAAGCCGGGTCCAGGTGAAGTTCAGCGACGGCAGGAGCGCCGCCGCAACGATCGTCGGCACCGACCCGGCGACCGACCTCGCCGTAGTCCGGGCGCAGAACGTCTCCGGGCTGACCAAGGCCACCCTGGGCGACAGCGACAAACTGCGCGTCGGCGACGCCGTCCTCGCCATCGGCAGCCCCCTCGGCCTGGAGGGGTCGGTGACGGCCGGCATCGTCAGCGCGCTCGACCGCACGCTGAGCGTCGGCGGGCAGTCGCAGCAGCAGCCGCAGCTTCCCCCCGGCTGGGGCCCCGGCGGCGGGATGCAGCAGCAGTCACAGGACACCGGGACGACCATCGGCGGCGCCATCCAGACCGACGCGGCCATCAACCCGGGCAACTCCGGCGGCGCGCTGGTCAACGCCTCGGGCCAGGTCGTCGGCATCAACAGCGCCATCGCGACCAACGGCGGCGACGGCAACATCGGCGTCGGCTTCGCGATCCCGATCAACACCGCCTCTCAGGTCGCCGACCAGATCATCAAGACGGGCAAGGCGACGCACGCCTTCCTCGGCGTCAACCTCGCCGACGCGACCGGCGACGCCCAGGGCGCGGTCATCGGCTCGGTGCAGCCCGGCAGCCCCGCCGAACAGGCGGGACTCAAGGCCGGCGACCTGATCACCAAGCTGGACGGCAAGCCGGTCGCCGGGGCCGAGACCGTGGTCGGCGCCGTCCGCGGCTACCGTCCGGGCACCAAGGTGACGCTGACCTACGTGCGCAACGGATCCACCAGCACCGTGACGGTGACGCTCACCGAGAAGACCGTCGCGAGCTGACCACCGGCCCCTCGGAGGGGGTAGGGGCGGGGAACGCGCCGCCGGGACCACCACGGTCCCGGCGGCGCCGCCGTTCCCGGGGCCACGCAGGGGGCTTCGCCGGAGTCGGGCGGCTCCGCCGGGGACCGCGGGCCGGAAGAGGGCCGGCGCGGCCTCCGGCGTACGGGCGTCCGGAGCGGGCGCTCAGCGGCGGCCGGAGGTCAGCGCCTCCGACTCCCACAGGTCGCGGTAGTAGCCGGGGGCGGACACCAGCTCGTCGTGGCGCCCGCGCTGCGCCACCCGTCCCTCCGACAGGACGACGATCTCGTCCACGTCCTCCAGGCCGCGCAGGCGGTGGGTGATCAGCACCGTCGTGCGCCCGTGCGTCACGTCCAGCAGGTCGGCCATCAGCGCGTCGGCCGTCGTCTCGTCCAGGGACTCGGCGGGCTCGTCCAGCAGCAGCACCTCGGGGTCGCGCAGCAGCGCCCGGGCCAGCGCCAGCCGCTGGAGCTGGCCGCCCGAGACCGTGCGGCCGTCCTCGCCGAGCGTCACGTCCCAGCCGGTCCGCTCGACGAAGGCGTCCAGGCGGGCGCGGCGCACGGCCCGCGCGAGCTCGTCCTCGCCCGCCTCCGGGCCGGCCAGGCGCAGGTTGTCGCGCAGCGAGGCGCGGAAGACGTACGGGTCCTGGGTCAGGCCGGTGATCCTCTCCCGGACGTCGTCGGGGGACAGGTCGCGGACGTCCACGCCGTTGAGGGCGATCCGTCCCGAGGAGAAGTCGGCGACGCGCATCAGGGCCGCGAGCAGCGTGCTCTTGCCCGCGCCGCTCGGCCCGACCACGGCCACCCGCTTGCCCGGGGTCAGCGTGAGGGACACGCCGTCGAGCGCCGGAGGCCGGTCCGCGGAGTGCCGGACGACCAGGTCCTCCACCTCGACGGTCAGCGGGCCCTCGGGCGGGGCCGCCGCCACGGCGGGCTCGGCGACGGCGGGCGGCGTGGCGCGGACCTCCCGCAACCGGCGCAGCGCCGCCGTGACCCCGGCCAGCCGCTCGCCCGCCGCGGCCAGCGGCAGGACGGGCTCGAACGACACCAGGGAGGTGAGCGCCAGGACGGCCATCGGCACCGGGCCCAGGCCGGCGCGCGAGGCGGTCAGCACGATCGCCGCGACGGTCAGGCCCTGCGCCAGCGTGCCGAGGGCGAGCGCCGCCGCGCCGGCCAGCGACTGGCGGCGTTCGAGCGCCGCGAGCCGCTCGCCGGCCTTCGCCGAGGCGGCCAGGGCGCGCTCGCCCGCACCGTAGGCGGCGAGGTCGGCGGCGCCGTGCACCAGGTCGGCCACCCGGGCGGCGAGCTCGGCCCGCGCCGGGGCCAGCCGCGCCGACCAGTGCCGCGCGGCCACGTTCGCCACGGCGGGCAGCGCCACCCCCGCCACGGCCAGCCCAGCGACCAGCACCAGCGCGGCGGCGGGCAGCAGGAAGGCGGCCAGCGTCACGGCGGCGGCCGCGGTGACCGCGCCGGCGATCGCGGGCAGCAGGCAGCGGACGAGCAGGTCCTGGACGGCGTCGGTGTCGTCCACCATGCGGCTCAGCAGGTCGGCGCCCCGGTGCCCGAGCGGCCCCGAGGGGATCAGCGCCTCGTACAGGCGCTCACGGGTGGTGGCCTGGGCGCGCAGCGCGACGTCGTGGCCGGCCAGGCGCTCGCCGTACCGGAACAGGCCGCGGCTGGTCGCGAACGCGCGGACGGCGACGATCGCCACGCTCAGGGCCGCGAGCTCCGGCTGCTGCGCCGCCCGCGTGATCAGCCACGCGGCCGCGCCGATCAGCCCGAGCGCCGCCAGCTCGGCCGCGGCCCCGGCCGCCGCCGCGGCCACCAGCCGCCCGCGTCCGCTGCGCGGGGGAGCCGTGCCGGTGGGGGTGCCGGCCGGAGCGGCACCGGTCGGAGCGGGGCCCGGGGTCGCCGGAGTGGAGTCCATGTGCCTTCTCACTCTCCCGGCCTCGCCAGGCCGGCGGGGACGCGGGTGACGGCGCGGTCGGAGACGATCCTGCCGCCCTCGACGCGGACGACGCGATCCGCCAGGTCGAGCATCGCCGGGCGGTGCGCGACGATGATCGCGGTCCGGCCCTCGGCGAGCGTCCGCGTGGCCTCGACGATCGCCGCCTCGCTGCGGCCGTCCAGGCGCGCGGTGGGCTCGTCCAGCAGCAGGACCTCGGCCTCGGGACGGCAGAACGCGCGGGCGAGCGCCAGCCGCTGCCGCTGGCCCGCCGACAGGTCCGCCCCGCGTTCGCCGATGACGGTCGCGTACCCGTCGGGGAGGGCGTCCACGAACTCGGCGGCCCGCGCCGCGAGGGCCGCCGCGCACACCTGCTCGGGGGACGCCGCCGAGCCCAGCGCGATGTTGGCGGACACCGTGTCGGCGAACAGATGGGGACGCTGCGGCACGAACGCCAGCCGCGCGCGCCACCTGTCCGGATCGACGCCGGCGAGGTCGGCGCCGCCGACGAGCACCCGTCCCTCGGACGGCGTCACGAACCCGAGCAGCAGGTGGAGCAGCGTGCTCTTGCCCGCGCCGCTCTCCCCGGCCAGCGCGACCCGCTCGCCCGGCGCGATCACCAGCGACACGTCCGTCAGCGCGGCGTCCTCCCGCCCGGGATACCGGACGGTGACCCCCTCCAGCCGGATCTCCGGCACGCCGGGCGGCACGAGGGTGGGAGGCGTCGCCGCCACGCGAGCCCGCACGGGCGGTCCGGGCCGGTCGCCGTCCTCCTTCGCCGCCGGGCTGGACGATGCCGCCTTCCCACGACCGTCCGCGTGCCCGTCCTCGTCCCCGGCGCCGGACAGGACGGCGAAGGCGTCGTCGGCGGCGGCGACGCCCTCCATGGCGGCGTGGAACCTGGTGCCCATCGCGCGCAGCGGGATGTACGCCTCGGGGGCGAGCAGCAGGACCAGCAGGGCGACGCGCAGGTCCAGCGAGCCGGACAGCAGCCGCAGCCCGACCGGCACGGCCACCAGTGCCAGCGACAGCGAGGCCACCAGCTCCAGGACCAGCGAGGACAGGAAGGCGACGCGCAGCGTCCGCATGGTCGCCGACCGGTGGGCGTCGGCGACCTGCCGGATCACCGTCGCCTGGTAGCGGGCCCGCCCGAAGGCGCGCAGCGTCGGAAGGCCGCGCACCACGTCCAGGAAGTGCCCCCCGAGCTGGGACAGCGCCCGCCACTGCCGGTCGGTGACCTCCTTGGTGCGCCACCCGGCCAGCGCGCCGAACACGGGGATCAGCGGCAGCGTCAGCAGGACGATGACCGCGGTGCCGAGGTCGGCCGTGAACAGCCGGACCAGCACGGCGACGGGCACCACGCCCGCGACGGCCACCGCGGGCAGGTAGCCGGTGACGTACGGGTCCAGGGCGTCCAGGCCGCGCCCGGCGAGCGTGACGAGCTCGCCGGAGCGGCGCGCGGTGAGCCGCGCGGGACCGAGCTCGCCGAGCCGCGCCAGCAGGCGGTGGCGCAGCACCGATTTCAGCGCCGTGGCCGTGCGCCCGGCGGCGGCGCCCTGGACCAGGCCGAACAGGGCCCGCGCCGCGACCACCCCCGCCAGCGGGATCAGCGCCGCGGTCGTGAACGCCCCCGACAGCACGCCGGACAGCAGCTCGGCCTGCGCCAGCACCAGCAGCCCGGCGAGCACGGCCGCCGCCACGCACGCGAACAGGTGGACGCGGACGGCCTGCTCGGCCCGCGCCAGGCGCAGAAGGTCTCGGTGCATCGGTTCCCTAGAAGAACGAGGGGATACGGGCGGCGACGCCGGTGGACCCGAGAGGGCCGAACGTCCTCCATACCCATACTTGCGCCCCCACGAGGATGGGAGTGACCGGAAGGGCAATGACACTGAGCACATTCAGCGTCGCCGATGACGCCACGTGGTCGGTCAGTGACGGGACGAGCGCGGCCAGCGGGACCGCGGCGGGCAGGGCGGCCACGACGGCGGTCAGCAGCAGCCGCCGTCCCGTGCGTGCCGCCTCGGCCCTGCCGGACAGGCGCCAGGCCACGAACGAGCGGCCGTGGAAGGCGAACGCGGCGGCGACCACGGCCCCCGACAGCAGGCCCACCAGGTCGAACGGCTGGGAGGGCAGCTCTCTGACCAGCGAGGCCAGGGCGACGCCCCACGACAGCGCGAGGCCCCAGGAGCCCGCGCAGAGCACCGCGTCCCAGAAGCCCCGCCAGGCGTCGCCGTCGAGCCTGCGGCGGAACCACAGGCCCGCGTCCCGCAGGATCCAGGACACCAGCAGCGCGACCACGACCGGGTACATGCCGCTGAGCACGGTGCCCTCCAGGGCGGGGAAGGCGCCGAACAGCGTCCCGGCCAGCGCCACGAGCCAGACCTCGTTGGCGAGCACGTACGGGGCCATCGCCGCCACCAGGCGGTCACGGTGCCGGGCGCGGCCGCCGGGTTCGCCGGCGTGCTCGCCCGCGCGGGCGAGCCAGGGGAGCGTCATGCCGACGCCGATGTCGAAGCCTTCCAGCGCGAAATAGCCGACCAGCAGCACGGCCAGGACCGCGAGCCAGATGATCTCCATGGGGGGAGCTCCTAGAAATATGGTCAGGGGGAGGCGGCGGTCACAGGGCGAGCGCCGGCGCGGGTGAGGGGTCGGCGGGCTCGGCCGCGCCGAGGGCGACCTGGTCCGGGCCGCGGCGTACGGCCCGCGCGATCAGCAGGTAGTCGACCACGGCGAGCAGCCCGAGCACGCCCACGAAGGCGATGAACGAGAACGTGACCATGCCCGTGGTCAGGCCGGGGGAGATGGCGTCGGCCACGCGCAGGCGGCCGAACACCAGCCACGGCTGGCGGCCGATCTCGCGGGCGAGCCAGCCCATGATCGCGGCGACGAAGGGCAGCGGCGTCATGAGCATGAGCAGCGGGTGCAGCCAGCGGGTGCGGGCGAGCACGTCGCGGATCAGCAGCGGCAGCATGCCGAACATCACGACGAAGTGGACGAGCTGGCCGATGGTCATCATGGTGACGAGGGCGGCGTCGGTGACGGGGGTCTCGAACTTGTTCGGCTGGATGTCGTTGACGAAGCCGAATTGGGCGTACCCGAACCCGACCGCGAGCGTGGCGCCGACGAACCCCCACACCACGCCGGTGCGCAGCGAGCGGCGGAAGAACTCCTGGTCGGCGGTGCGCCGGAACAGGTGGTAGGCGCTGGCGCCAATGATCACGAAGCTGCCCGTGAACAGCCCGGCGCCGATGACGTGCGGGAACGCCATGACGAGGCTGGGGTTGGTGAGCAGCGCGCCGAAGTCGGCCAGGGCCAGGTGGTCGCCCCGCTGGACGGTGCCGGCCGGGTGCTGGAGGAAGGAGTTGGCCACCATGATCCAGAAGGCGCTCGTGTAGGCCGTGAGCGTCACCAGCCAGATGCAGGCCAGGTGCAGCTTCTTCGGCAGGCGGTTCCAGCCGAAGATCCACAGCCCGAGGAAGGTGGACTCCAGGAAGAAGGCGACCAGGGTCTCGATCGCCAGCGGGGCGCCGAACACGTCCCCGGCGTAGTGGGAGAGCCGGCTCCAGGTGAGGCCGAACTGGAACTCCATCACCAGCCCGGTGAACACGCCCAGTGCGTAGTTGATCACGTAGATCTGGCCCCAGAACCGCGTCATGCGCTCGAACACCGGCTTGCCGGTGACGACGTGGCGCGTCTGCATGAACGCCACGAGGGGGGCCAGGCCGAGCGTCAGCACGACGAACAGGAAGTGCAGGCTTCCCGTCACCGCGAACTGCGTCCGTGCCAGGTCGAGCACGTTCATGGTCACTCTTCTCTAGTTGTGCCTGTCTACATATAGAGAGCCTACATGTAGACTGCCTACATGAAGCACGTGGATGGGCTTTCCGGATGAACGCCGACGCGCTGCGCGGTCACATGGACGCCTTGCTCCTGTCCGTCCTGGAGCACGAGCCGCTGCACGGGTACGCGATCATCGAGGCGTTGCAGGTCCGCAGCGGGGGCGCGCTCAGCGTGCCCACCGGCACCGTCTATCCCGCGCTGCGCAGGCTGGAGCGCCTGGGCTACCTCACCAGCGAGTGGGCGACCGTCGGCGGCCGCAAACGCCGCACCTACCGCCTCACGCGGGCCGGGCACGCCGCGCTGGCGGGGGAGCGCTCGGCCTGGCGGCGGTTCACCGACGCCGTCGGCGGCGTCCTCGCCCCGCGTTCCCCGGAGAGTCCCGCCCGGTGACGGGCCCGGCCGCGGTCAGCTCACGGCCTCCCGCCCCCTCGGCGGCGTCGTCCGGCGGGAGACGAGCAGGCAGCGCGTCGCGCTGAACAGCAGCGAGCCCGCGACGGCGTAGCTGAAGAGGCAGGCGAAGAGGCCCGCGGGGAAGAGGTCCGCGTCCCGCAGCCCGGTCCCGCGTCCCAGCGTCAGCGCGGCCGACATGCCGATCACCAGCGGGACCTGGATCCACAGCAGGACGCCCAGGGCCCTGGTGACGATCTTGGGGTTGCGGTGCCGCAGCGGGCCGCGCGCCAGCGTCAGCAGCGCCAGCGCGCCGAGGACGCCCATGCCGAACTGGAACCAGTCGAGGAACTGGGCCAGCGGGGAGAACCACACGGGCCTGACCGGCGTCCACGGGTTCTGCGGGTAGACGCGCCAGATCACGCTCCAGATGACCGTGGACAGCGGGACGCTCACGAACAGCACCGCGGCCGTCCTGCGGCCCTGGCAGGCGGCCAGCTCATCCTGGTAGCCGGGGGCGATCTCGGTCACCATGCCGAACTCGGCGACCGCCCGGCGCTCCGCCTCGTCCCGGCCCATGCCCTCGGCGAGGTAGGCGTCGGCGGTGTCGGTCAGGCTGTCGCGCGCCTCCGCGATCATGTCCCGCCGGACCCGAAGCGGCCCGCGCAGCGTGCGGGCGAGCGTCGTCACGTAGTCGTCGATGACACTCGCGCTCGCCATGGGCTCCCCAGGGATGGCCGTGATGAAATGGGCCCCTATTGTCGCTCGGAGGGGGTCCGGTCCGGAATCCGGGGAATCCCTGACACGTCCCTGGCGACCTCTCGTGGTACAGGAATTTCCGGGGACGCTCAGCCGGCGCCCGTCGTGAGGCGGTGGACGACCGGCACCGGGACGGTGGAGCGGTGGGCGGCCGGGGTCGGCTGCGGGTGCCCGGCCGGGCGGCGCGCGGTGTGCGCGGCGGCGCTCCAGAACAGCACCACGGCGGTCACCGCGGCCACGAGCGCCATCCACCCGAGCGTGCGCCCGAGCCGCAGCCCGTACCCGCAGGCCAGCCAGTACAGCGACAGCATCACCTTGACGTGGCCCGGAGGGCTCGCCAGCCGGCGCATCTCCATGGCCCCGAACGCGAAGTCGGCCGAGGTCCGCTCGTCGTCCACGCCCGGGCGCAGCCGCTCGTACAGTGCGGCGAGGCGGCCGGGGTCCAGCGGCTGCTCCGCGCGCGGCGACCATCCGCGCCAGGCGTGCTCGTCGGCGAGGACGCGGCGCCGCGTCCACCAGCGGACCGGTGGCCAGCCCGGTTCCAGGCGCACGCCGGCCGGGGTGCGGGCGAACAGGCAGTCCGACAGGCGCAGGCCCTCCGGGTTGCGCAGCCGGCCGAGCGCGCAGGCGCGCAGGTCCGCGCCGGTCAGCGTGAGCGCGCCGGCGTCCAGGCGGTCCAGGGAGACCACCCGCATCCGTCCCATGTGCCGGGTCAGGTCCGCGGGGCCCGCCAGCGTCGCGTCCCGCAGGTCGACGTCGGCGTCCGACAGGCGCGCGGTGAACCGGCCCGCGAGACCGGCGGCGCGCAGGTCGACGCGGCAGCCCCCGGTGTCGAGGTGGAGCGCCGCCGAGGCGCGGACCTCCGGCAGCGACAGCCGCCGCCCGACCCGCATGGGCCCGAGGTAGGCGGTGCTGTGGAAGCGCACCCCCTCGAACCCGGCGGTGCCCGCGCAGGCCGCGGCGCGGAACGACAGGGCCCGGCGGAAGCGTGCCCCTCGGAAGATCGCGTCGCCGTCGAACGTGGCCCCGTCGAAGGCGGCGAACCCGTGGAACTCCGCGCCGCGGAACGAGGCGTCCCTGCCGAACCGCGCGTCGCCGAACAGCGCGTCGCTGCCGACGCGGACGTGGTCGAACGCGCCGTGCCCGCGCACGCGCGCGCCGTGCATCGAGAACTCCCGGGAGAACCGCACCTCGCGGAAGGAGACGTTGCGCGTGAAGCGGGTGTCGAAGAACGAGGCGAGCCGGTCGAAGCGCGCGTGGTCGAACGTCGCGTCACCGGCGAAGACGACCTCGCCGAACCGCGCGGGGCCGGTGAAGAGGGCGCGGTCGAAGCGCGCCCGGCCGAGACGGCGGCCGACGCCGTCGAGGATCCGCGTCAGCAGGTCCTCGTCGAGGGTCGTGCCGCGCACGTCGAGACCCTGGCCGGGGATCAGCCCGCGCAGGACGCCGTCCAGCTCGGCGGGGGCGAGGTGGGCCAGGCACCGCCCGTACGGCTCGCGGGCGATCCCCACGCATTCGGGCGAGGTCTCGCATGTCCGCCAGCCCACGTCGAGCGGGGCGATCTTCAACGGGGATGTCATGGCAATGTCATACCCAATGTCGGGCAACGGGTAGCTAAATCGTGATGGAAAGGTGACACAGTGTTGCGGCGATGATCGTTACCCCAGGTCCGCCAAGGTCAGACCGCGACAAGTTTACTGCCGGTCACTCGACATCTAGTGTCAAGATCCACCTTTTTCACCTTCTGTATAGCTCTAGTACAAGATGGCGGGGGTTCGCACCTTTACGCTCCGGGACATGCGTGCTCTATCCCGGGCGATCGCCGCCCTAGCCGCCGCCGGCGTGGCCATCGCCGGTGTCGCCACCCTCGCCTCTTCCCCGGCCTCCGCGGAGCCGGGGAGCGTCGTGATCAGCCAGGTCTACGGAGGGGGCGGCAACTCCGGCGCCCCGCTCACCAACGACTTCGTGGAACTGTTCAACCGCAGCGGCTCCGCCGTCTCCCTCGACGGCTGGTCGCTGCAATATGCCAGCGCCACCGGGACCGGAAACTTCGCGTCCAACAAGCTCAACCTCGCCGGCTCGCTGGCCCCCGGCCAGTACCACCTGGTGCAGCTCGCCGCCGGCACGACGCCGTCCGGCTCCCTGCCCACGCCCGACGCCTCGGGCACCCTCAACCTGAGCGGCACGGCCGGCAAGGTCGCGCTGGTCCGCTCGGCCGACGGCCTGGCCTGCAACGGCGGATCGGTGGTCTGCACCGCCGACCAGCTCGCGCTCATCGCCGACCTGGTCGGGTACGGCAACGCCAACTTCTTCGAGGGCACGCCCGCCCCGGCGCTGACCAACGCCACCGCCGCCCTGCGCGGCGACCACGGATGCGCCGACACCGACGTGAACGCGGCCGACTTCACCACCGGCGCCCCCGAGCCCCGCAACTCGGCGACCACGCCGGCCCCCTGCGCCGGGGACCCGACGCAGACGCCGTCCGACACCCCCACCCCGACCCCCACGCCGACCCCGACCGTGACGCCCACGGTCACCCCGACCCCGACCCCGACGCCGACTCCCACGGGTGACCCGTGCAAGCTCCCGGCGACCCACGAGATCGCCGAGGTGCAGGGCAGCGGCGACGCCAGCCCGATCACCGGCACCGCCGTGCGCGTCGAGGGCGTCGTCACCGGCGGCTTCCAGGGCACCGGCCAGCTCGGCGGCTTCTACATCCAGGACCCGACCCCCGACGCCGACCCCATGACCTCCGACGCGGTGTTCGTGTACACCACCAAGCCGGCCAAGGTCGGCGACCGCGTCCTGGTCAGCGGCACCGTCGCCGAGTTCAACGGCCTCACCGAGCTCACCTCGGTCTCGGCCGTGGACGCCTGCGGCACCGGCACGATCAAGCCCACGAAGGTGAAGCTCCCGATCGCCGAGGGCGCCTCCTACGAGCCGCTGGAGGGCGTGCTCGTCACGATCCCCGAGAAGCTCACCGTCTCCGAGGTCTACAACCTCGGCCGCTTCGGCGAGATCACGCTGTCCTCCGAGGGCCGCCTGTTCCAGGCGACCGACCGTCCGGGCGTCGACGCGGCCCTGAACACGCGCCGCTCGATCCTGCTGGACGACGGCTCCAACGTGCAGAACCCGCCGGCGCTGCCGTACCACACCGCGGGCTCCAACACCGTCCGCGTGGGTGACACGACCACGGCGCTCACCGGCATCCTGACCTACGGCTTCAACGCCTACCGCATCGAGCCGACCCAGCCGGTCGCCTTCCAGGCCGACAACCCCCGCCCGGCCAAGCCCGAGAAGATCACGGGCAACGTCAAGGTGGCGAGCCTCAACACGCTCAACTGGTTCACCACGCTGAACAAGCGCGGCGCCAACACCACCGTCGAGCGCGACCGCCAGCTCGCCAAGCTGGTCTCCACGCTCAGGGGCCTGAACCCGGACGTCGCCGGCCTCATGGAGGTCGAGAACAACGGCTACACGGCGCTGAACACGCTGATCGACGCCCTCAACGCCGAGGTCGGCGCCGACACCTACAAGGGCATCATCGCGCCCTACACCGGCACCGACGAGATCCAGGTCGCGCTGATCTACAAGCCCGCGGTCGTCAAGCCCGTCGGCCTCCCGGCCTCCTCCAACGACCCGGTGTTCCGCCGCCCGCCGCTGATCCAGCAGTTCAAGCGGGCCAAGGGCAACGACCCCACGACGTTCACGATGATCGTCAACCACTACAAGTCCAAGGGCTGTGACGGCGCCACCGGGGCGGACAAGGACCAGGGCGACGGCCAGAGCTGCTTCAACGCCGAGCGCGTGCGCCAGGCCGAGGCCACGCTGGGCCTGATCGACACCTACAACCTGCCCAACCCGGTCGTGCTCGGTGACCTCAACGCCTACGGCGAGGAGGACCCGATCCACACGCTGGAGGACGGCAAGCTGGTCAGCGTCAGCAAGAAGTTCGTCCCCAAGAAGGACCGCTACAGCTACGTCTTCAGCGGCCTGTCGGGTGAGCTCGACCACGTGATGGTCAGCAAGCGGCTCGCGAAGATGGTCACCGGCGCCACGATCTGGCACATCAACGCCGACGAGGGCCGGTTCATGGACTACAACACCGAGTTCAACCCGCCCGGCCTCTACTCGCCCGAGGCCTTCCGCTCCTCCGACCACGACCCCCTTCTCTTCGGCCTGGACCTGAAGCAGGACTGACCCTGAACGCATAGAAAGCCCCCGGCACCAGGCTCGAACTGAAGACCAGCCGGGGGCTTTCTTCGTTGTGCGCCCAGCATGGGCGATCGCTTGGGGGATGTGGGTCTTCTCGCCTGAGCTCGGAGCGCCGACCGCCGTGCTTCTCGGCGCGGGGACGAAATCGTTCTGCTCGACGGCGATGGAATCTTCATGAAGCGCCAGAAGCCACTCGGCGACGGCGACGCGGGCCGTCCCTGATCGACCGCCGGAGACGGTCGAGGGCCCTGGTGGGCTATGTGCGCTGTCTGTGCCGAAAATGCCTGATAGGTTAAGATTAAAACGACCTGACGGCGAGCGGGGATGGACATGGAGCAGGCGCCGCTGGGCATCGACCCCACGGTTCCGAGCGTTGCCCGGATCTACGACTACCTTCTCGGCGGCAAGGACAACTTCGCCGCCGATCGCGCGGCCGCGGAGAAGATCTTCGAGCTGACGCCCAACGCCAAGGAGGGCGTCCAGGCCAACCGCCGATACCTGCGCCGCGCGGTCCGCTTCATGGCCGAGACCGGCGTCCGCCAGTTCCTCGACATCGGCGCCGGCCTGCCCACGCAGGAGAACGTCCACCAGGTGGCACTGGGCGTGGCCCCCGAATCGCGGGTCGTCTACATCGACAACGACCCCATAGTGCTCACCCACGGGCGGGCCCTGCTGGCGGACAACCGGCAGACCATCGTGCTCGACGGCGACCTGCGAGACCCCGAGGCCATCCTCGCCGACCCGCGCGTCACCGCACACCTCGACTTCGACCGGCCGGTGGGCCTGCTGCTGCTCGCCGTGCTCCACTTCGTCCCCGAGGACGACGTCGCCGAGCGCATCGTCAAGACGCTGCGCGATCGGCTGGCCCCCGGCAGCGCGATGGCGATCAGCCACCTGTCCTTCGGCGACCTCGACGAGGACAAGGTGCGCGAGGGCCGCGAGCTCTACAGCCGCACCTCCGCCGGGTCGGCCACCCCCCGGTCCCGCGCGCAGATCGAGCGTTTCTTCGACGGCTTCGAGATCGTCGAGCCCGGCATCGTCTCCACCGACGACTGGCGTCCGGAGCCGGACGCGCCCAGGCTTCCGCGGCTTCCCGGCGTGGACGGCTTCACCGGCGTCGGCGTCGTCCGCTGACCTCGGGCCTGGTCGAGGCCGTCGCGGAGGTCCTCCCGGGCGCCGTCGCGAGGGCGCCCGGGAAGCGCCCACCCCTGTCCGCACCCCGGATGCGCGTGCTGGAGCGTTCGCTCCGGGTCCTGATCGCGCGTGTGGCTGAACCGCGCAGTCGGCGCGGCCTGCCTTCTTTGTCGCATTGTCCGTCGCCAAAGCGGCCACGGCCGTTTCAAGATCACGATCGCGTCGTGAGCGGAGCTTCGGCGTGTCGAAGCCAGGAGTAGGGGCGGAGCTCCGGTAGGGCGAGGTCTTCTCACGGATCTTGTCGCCACGCCCCCACCCAAGCCGCCGCCGCCCTCGCCGGCTACGTCCAAGACCACTGGGCCATCGAATCCCTGCACTGAATACGCGACACCTGCTACCGCGAAGACCACAGCAGGGGGCGCACCCGTTCCGGACCCCGCATCCTGACCCTCGCTGCGCAACCTCGCCATCAGCGCTCTCCGCCTGGCCGGGCGTCCCGACATCACCGAAGCGACCCGCTGGGCCGGTCGTCACATGACCAGGCCCTTCACCATCCTCGGACTCACATCACGATCTGTGAAACGGCCGTGTCGTGCCGAGGGTGGCGCCTGCAGGCCGAGCGCGGGCGGGGCCAGATGCGATAGGCGAATTATGCCCCAATATATTGACGACTTTTTGTCTGCGTAACTAGCATCGTCAACACCCCGACAGAAGGTGTGTGCCTAACGATGATCAACAGCTATGTCGGTCCGGCGGTGGGCAACGTGATCGCCCTGCACGGGAGCCAGGGTCACCAGGCGCAGGTCCTGCGCACGCATCACCTGCCGAGGTGGCGGGCGGGCGGGTTGACCGGTGCGGTGATGCAGGTCAGCGACTGGGCCACGCTCGCCATGCTCCTCTCCGAGGTCGCCCAGTCCGAGGGCGAGCTGGTATTCGTCCGCAACCGGGCCGAGTTCGACAACCGGCCCGCGGGGTCGTTCGGGCTCTTCATTTCGGTGGAGGGTTACCTGTCGTTCGCCGGTGACTTCGACGCTCTCTACGCCCTGTCCGAGCTGGGGATCACCGCGTTCACGTTTTCGCACAACGTGCAGAACGTTCTTTGTACCGGCGCCAACGAGCGCTTCGGCGAGGGTGGCCTGACGCACTTGGGTAAGGCCACGCTCGCGGAGCTCGAGCAGCTGCCGGTGATGGTGGACCTGGTCCACATGTCGCGCGCGTCGTTCTGGGACGCCCTCGACCTGTACTCCGGTGATGTGTTCGTCTCGCATTCGGACGCCGATGCGGTGAATCCGCATCCGCGCAACCTGACCGACGACCAGATCAAGGCAGTCGCCGAGCGCAACGGTGTGGTCGGGCTGAACAGCTACCGGGGTTACGTCCACCAGGATCCCTTCAAGGCGACGCTGTCGGATCTGCTCGACCATGCGATGCACGTGTACGACCTCGTCGGCCCGGAGCACCTGGCGCTCGGTCTCGACTTCTGGGAAGGCCCGATGGAGCAACTCGCCGCGGTGATGGACGCGGTCGACCCGGATGGCTCGCACGGGCTGCACGGCACGGGTACTTCGGTCTACTCCCAGGGCCCGGTCGGGCTCGAGGACATCGGTCACCTGGGGAAGCTCGCCGCCGGTCTGATCGAGCGCGGGCTCAGCCGGCCTGAGGTCGACCTGGTCACCGGGGAATCGTATCTGCGCATGCTCGAGCGGGCCCGGCCCTGACCGGCCGCCATAACCGTCCTTTCTACCAAGCTAGGAGTCAGCTGATGCCGGAGACTGCGACCACCGAGAAGACGGCCGAGAAGGCCGGGGACGCCAAGCCGCTGGAGGACCAGCAGTTCGTCACGCGGCATTCGGTGACGATCGGTGGTGAGCGCATCGACTACACGGCCAAGGCCGGCCGGATGGTGCTCCACGATGGCGAGGAGCAGGCGACGCCGAAGGTCGCGTTGTTCTACACGGCCTACCTGCGCGACGGGGTGGAGTCTCGGCGGGACCGGCCGCTGGTGTTCCTGTGGAACGGCGGCCCGGGCTCGTCGGCGATCTGGCTGCACATGTTCAGCCTGGGCCCGCGCCGGGTCGTGTTCGAGGGCGACCCGCTGTTCGATACCTCGCGTTGGGAGTTGCGGGAGAACGAGCACTCGCTGCTGGACGTCGCCGACCTGGTCTTCCTCGACCCGCCGAGCACGGGGTTCAGCCGGGTGGCGCCCGGCGAGGACGTCGAGCAGTTCCACGGAGTGGAGGCCGACGCGGCGGTCGTGGGTGACTTCGTGGTCGAGTTCGTCAACCGCGAGCGTCGCGGGGACAGCCCGATCGTGCTGCTGGGCGAGAGCTACGGGACGCTGCGGACCCCGGCGGTCACCGACTACCTGCAGGGGCTGCCCGGCTTCTACGTCGACGGCGTCGTGCTGGTCTCCTCGCTGATGGACGTCGCCGGGGCGAGCTTCGGGGTCGGCACCGCGCTGGGTGCGATCGGGATGCTGCCGAGCTACGCGGCCACCGCGCTCTACCACGGTGTCGTGGCCGGCGAGCTGGAGCCGCTGGTCGCCGAGGCCGAGGATTTCGCGCTCAACGACTACTCCGTGGCCCTGTTGAAGGGGTCGCGGCTCACCGACAGCGAGCAGGACCGGATCGCCAAGCGGATGGCCGAGCTGACCGGGCTGTCGCCGGACCTTGTCCGCGGCTCGAATCTGCGTGTCACATTGTGGCGGTACGTCAAGGCGCTGCTGCGTGACCGGCGTCGCACGGTCGGTCGTCTCGACACCCGCTGGACCGGCATCGACAGCGACATCGTCGGTGAGACGTTCGAGAACGACCCCAGCATGACGATGATCTGGGGACCCGCGACGAGGGCGTTCAACCGTTACGTGCGCGAGGACCTCGGCTTCGAGGCCGACCCGGGCCTGGCCTACCGCATGATGATCCCCTTCCCCAAGTGGAAGCCGCGCGAAACGGAGCAGAACGGCATCTGGAGCCCGCAGCTGGAGACCGCCACCCAGCTGCGCACGTCGATGAACCGTGCTCCCCACCTCAAGGTTCTCCTGCAGAGCGGCTACTACGACCTCGGCACGCCCTACTTCCCGGCGGAGATGACCTTCGACCACCTCTACCTCGAGCCCGAGCGGGCCCGCAACGTCACCACGAAGCGCTACGAGTCCGGCCACATGATCTACCTCCACGAGCCGTCGCTCGCTCGTATGAAGGCCGACCTGACCGTCTACCTCGCGACCCTCCGGAATGCGCAATGACCGAACACGTATGCGCGATCCGCGAGCTGGTCGACGGCCACGCCGCCGTGCCTGCGCAAGAACTCGCGCCGACGTTGACGGATCCGGACACCGGGGAGGTGTTGCACGGACAGCGAGCCAGCGCACCCGATTCGGTGGAGCGAGCGCTCGCGACGGCCGCGTCCGTCCACGAGCAGGAGATATGGACAGGCCTGCCCCTCGGCGACCGCGCCGCCGCGTTACGCACGCTGCAGGCCGAACTGACCGCGCGCGTGGAGCAACTGGCCGGCGCGGACAGCCTGGACAGCGGCGTCCCCTATGCGGTGACCAGCGCGTTCATCCGGGCGGTGGCGCAGATCCTGGAGGCTGGGGCGGCGCAGCTCGAGGAAGGCTTCGGACACGCCGAGCAGGAAACGTCCGCAGGACCGTGCGACCAGTGGCGCCTCCCGTGGGGCCCGGCCGTTGTGCTCCTGCCCTGGAACGCACCGACACACATGGCGATGGTCAGAACAGCCGACGCGCTGGTCGCCGGCTGCCCGGTGATCCTCAAGCCGTCGGAGTGGTCACCGCACTCCTCGGGTCCGTTCGCCGACGCGGTCCAAGCCGCGTTGCCCCCCGGCGTCGTGCAGATCATCCAAGGCGATCGCGTGGTGAGCGAGGCGCTCGTCGAGGATGCGCGGACCGCCGTCGTCTCGTTCACGGGCGGAGTCCCTGGCGGCAAGGGTGTCGCCGAGGCATGCGCCCGTCAGCTCAAGCCCGTCGACCTCGAGCTGTCGGGCAACAACCCGGTCGTCGTGCTGCCGGACGCGGAGCCCGCCGAGGTCGCCACGCAGGTCGTCCTGGCGATGCTCACGCTCAACGGCCAGTACTGCGTCGGGCCGCGACGGCTGATCGTTCCCGAAGACAAGGTCGAGGACTACCTCACCGCGTTCGGCACGGTTCTCGAATCCGTCACGATCGGGGCCACCACCGATCCCACGACCCAGCTCGGGCCGCTGTCCCACGAACCTCACCTGCGCCGGCTTGAGGCCCAGCTCGCCGAATTCGAGTCGCGTGGCTGCGAGGTGCGCCGGTTCGGCAAGCTCCCCGGAGGGGCAGGCCATTTCCTGGCGCCCACCGTGGTGCTCGCCGACAAGGCCGCTGACCTGAGGGAGGAGGTCTTCGGGCCCGTCCTGCAAGTGCGCAGCTACCGGACGCTCGACGAGGCGGTCGCGATCGCCAACGATCACCCTTACGGCCTGAGCGGTTACGTCTTCGGCGCGGACCGCGCCCTGGCCCGGATGGTGGGCCGCCGCCTGCGCGCCGGCCTGGTGCGGCTCAACTCGGCGTACGGGCCGCCCGACTCCTCGCCCGTCGCCAGTGTCTGGGGAGTGAGCGGCATCGGCCAGTTCGGATCGGGGCTAGGGGCGCAGTTCTTCAGCGGCGCGCGCTTCGTCGGCTGACCCCGGCAAGCCCGCGGCCGCCTCGCGCAGCCGGTCGAGCACCACGCGGACGGCTGCGCGGGTAGCGGACGTGGAACGCACCGCCCCGACGACCTGGCGGCGGTAGGCCGAGCGGAGTTCACGCGTGACCACATTGTAGCGACGGTCGACGGCAAGCTCGGGCAGCAGCGCGATGGAGCCGCCGGCCTCGATGTGTTGCAGCGCGATCAGGTAGCTGTTGAAACGGCAGATGATCCGTGGCTCGAAGCCGGCCGCTCGGCAGAGCTGGATCGCAAGGCTCGACATGTAGAGGCCTTCGGGCTCGAACGTCCATGACTCGTCGGCCAGCGTGGAGAGGTTGACGGTCTCGAGCCGAGTGGCGGGATGGCCCGGGGGCAGCACCAGGACGATGGAGTCGGTGAGCAGCGGTACGACGTCGAACTCGGATCGCAGCGGCGCTTCGAACACGTCTTCCGTAGTGATGATCGCATCGACGTGGCCACGTAGCAGCGCATTCGAGCTCTCATTCGGCTCGAGCTCCTCGACGTGAACCTCAACGGCGGGGTGCTTCTTGCGGAGGGCGGCCACCGTGGGCACGACGAGCGAGTGGATGGCGCTCTGGAACGAGGCCACCCGAACCATCCCGGTGGGCTCGTTGTCCACTGCGTGGAGTTCGGCCCTGGCCTCGGTCATCGCGTCCAGGATCGCGCGGCCACGCTTGGCCAGCAGGTGCCCGTTCGGAGTGAGCCGGACGCTTCGTCCCGTCCGCTCGATCAGGCGCGTGCCGACCTCGCTCTCGAGCAGCGACAACTGCTGGGACACGCTCGATGCGCTCTGATGCACGGCCTCGGCGACCGCCCGCACCGTCCCCAACGTCTCGAGCTCGCACAGCAGGCGCAGCCGCCACGGGTTGATGGGCACGCCATCGACTCTAGCTGTTCGTAATTGCCGTACACCAGATCAGGAGATGTGTGATGGACGTGCTTCACGAGGCGTCCCTAGCGTGTATGCCACGGCCGAGGACGTGGCAGCGAACCCGGCCGGCCAAGCATTACGAGCGGCTGCCGCCGCGGCTGGAGAGGTACGAGACGCTCTCCGGGCATCCGGTCAAGGACCTCTACATGGCGTGACCTGGGTCTGCGATGTCCTGCGAAACGTCCGGGGTGTGCACACGCCCTCGACGGTGATCTAGCCGGCGGACTCACGTGAGGAGATTCGAGTGATCAACAGCTACGTCGGTGGGGTGGTTTATGACGTGTTGGCGCATCACGGGGTTCCGGGGAGTCGGGCGAATGTATTGCGAGATACCTACGTTCCGCGGTGGAGGGCCGGCGGGTTGACGGCCGCGGTGGTGCAGGTGTCGGACTGGCGCACGATCAACATGTACTTCGCGGAGTTCTCGCGCGCGGAGGGTGAGATCACCTACTGCGCGACGCGGGCGGACTACGACAACCGTCCGGAGGGCTCGTTCGGGATCTTCCTCTCGCTGGAGGGGCATGGTGAATTCGCCGGTGATCTGGAGGCGCTCTACACGCTTTCCCAGTTGGGTGTTACCACGTTCACGTTCTCGCACAACCGGCAGAACCTGCTGTGTACCGGCAGCAACGAGCCGATGGAGGGTGGGTTCAGCTACTTGGGCAAGGAGACGCTCAGGGAGTTGGAGAACGTGCCGATGATGATCGATCTCGTGCACATGTCTCGGGCCTCGTTCTGGGATGCGCTGCGCTACCACGACGGTGACCTGTTCGTGTCGCATTCGAACGCCGACGCGATCTGCCCGCATCCGCGCAACCTGACCGATGATCAGATCAAGGCGGTGGCCGAGCGCAACGGGGTGATCGGTCTGAACACGTTCCGGGGGTATGTGTCCTCGGATCCGATGAAGGCGACGCTGTCGGATCTGCTCGATCATGCGATCCACATGTGCGATCTGGTCGGGCCGGAGCACATCAGCATCGGTGCGGACTACTGCGAGTCGCCGGTCGAGATGCTGATCCCGGTGCTGGACTGGATCGACCCGGAGGGTGCGCACGGCATCAAAGGGCGGGCCCGTGAGCTCTACAGCTTCGGCCCGGACGGCCTCGAGGACCCGAGCCGGCTGAGCGAGCTCGCCGCCGGCCTGTCCGAACGCGGGCTGAGTCAGGACGAGGTCGACATGATCTGCGGCGAGTCCTACCTGCGCATGCTCGAGCGTGCGAGGCCGTCGAAATGACCCGCATGGCCAACCCCGTGTTCAAGAACGACGCCACCGCCGAACGTGCCATGTCCGAGATCGCGAAGAAGGTCGAAGACTACTGCGCCGAGCGCCACGAGCTGACCGTCATCGCCGGCATCACGCACGGCGGGACGCGTCACATCAGGTCGTTCCGGTCTTCCGATGCCAAACGTGCTTCGGTCGCCGGCGAGAAGACCGTCTACGAGATCGGCTCGTTCTCGAATGTCTTCACCACGGCGCTGTTGGCCGTCATGGAGTCGAAGGGGATGATTTCCCTCGACGACACCACATCCACGGCCGGCGTCGATCGCATCGGCAGGGTCCTCGCCAGGATGGTCGACCAGGATGTGCGCTCCTGCTACCTGCAATACCGCAGGGAGGACCTCTACGAACAGCGGCGCGTCGCCGAACTCGCTCGTCCGCGCCGCAGCGGATGGGCATATTCGATCATTCGAATGTCGGTGCTCGGCCATGTCTTGGACGTAGCGGCCGGCCAGTCGTACGAACGCCTCCTAAGGGAGTTCGTCTGCGAGCCCCTGGGCCTCCATGACACCGCGTACAGGCTCACGGAGGAGCAGCTGGCCCGAGTGGTACGGGGCGACGACGAAACGGGCCGGCCCTCACCGGTTTGGTACTGGGACGTGATGGTGCCGCAAGGCGGCCTTCGCTCCACGTTGGACGACATGCTGGCCTTTGCGGAAGCCAACCTCAGGAACGACGGGTCACAGCTGTCGACCGACCTGCGGCGCGCCCGTGAGACGCACTTCGAGTGGCCCGAGGGCGACGAGCGTCCAAATCCGGCCGGCGGGACCCCGCCGTTCAGGCAAGCGCTCGGCTGGCGGAGACACGAAGGGCCGAGCGGCATCATCTCGTCCCATGGCGGTGCGACCCGTTCAAGCCAGTCGTATCTCGGCGTATGCGAACAGACTCAAACAGGGCTCGTGGCGTTCATGTCGAGTGACACGAATCTGGACGACATCCACGTCTTTCCGGCGTTCGCCGACGGGTTGATGCACAAGGCGATGGAGGTCGTGGCCGCGTGACAACGATTGACCTGCAGGCCCGCACTTTGCCGGACATCCTGAGGTGGCAGGCCGAACGGCGTCCTGACGACGCGTTCCTCCAGTTCGGGCGGGCGGCCGCCACGACCTTCGGTGCGGTCGAGCTGCGGACGAATCAGCTCGCGCACGGCCTTCGCGGCCTCGGCGTGGGCCACGGACATCGCGTCGCCATGATTCTGCCCAACTGCGTCGAGATCGTGACGACCTGGTTCGCCCTCGCCAAGCTCGGCGCGGTCCAGGTGCCCATCAACGTCGAGTTGCGCGGCATCCTGCTGGCTCACGTTCTTGGCAACTCAGGGGCGGAGGTACTCGTTTGCCATCGCGAGTTCCTGGCCGTCATCGCCCCTGTGGTGAACGAGCAGGCAGCCCTCCGAACCGTCGTCGTCGTAGCCGGTGGCGTCGAGGACGCGCGCGCCGCGGGCATCACGGCCGATTGCGTCCTGACCTACCCGGAACTGTTCACCGGGCCGTCGACCTCGCTCGACGTCGACGTGAGCTATACCGATCCACTGGCCATCCTGTACACGTCCGGCACCACGGGCCCCGCCAAGGGCGTGGTCATGCCGCACCATCAGTACTACGTCTGGGTCGAGCTCTACGCGCGCAGTCTGCAGCTGACGAACGACGACAGCTATTTCACCCCGTTACCGCTCTTCCACGCCGATGGGCAGTTGTGGGGGGTCTACTTCCCGCTGGTGTTCGGCACGAAGGGCACCTTTGTCGAGCGCTTCAGTGCGAGCCGCTACTGGGAACAGGTGCGGGAGAGCGGCGCGACGGCCACGAACATGCTCGGCTCCATGGGCCACATCCTCTGGAAGCAGGAGCCGTCTGCCCGAGACGCCGACAATCCGTTGCGCGTCGCTCAGGCGCTGCCCATGGTGGCCTTCAAGCGGGACTTCGAGGAGCGCTTCGGCCTGCGCCTCGTCACGGGTTATGGCCAGACCGAGACGAACTGGGTCTCCTACGACACACCCGACCAGTGGCGTCCGGGTTCGTGCGGCAAGGTCGCGGACGAGCACTTCGAGGTGGGCATCGTGGACGACCTCGACCAGCCACTGCCGCCGCACGCGATCGGAGAGATCGTCGTGCGTCCGAAGCAGCCTTGGTCGATGTCCTCGGGGTACCACGCGATGCCGGACGCAACGCTCGGTGCGTGGCGCAACCTCTGGTTCCACAGCGGGGACGCCGGGTATCTCGACGAGGACGGCTGGCTCTACTTCCGCGACCGGATCAAGGACGTGATCCGACGGCGGGGTTCGAACATCTCGGCGTTCGAGCTCGAGTCCGTCATCGACGCACACCCGCTGGTGCAAGAGTGCGCCGCGGTCGCCGTGCCCTCGGAGCTCAGCGAGGACGACGTACTGGTCTTCGTCGTGGTCGCCGACGGTACGTCGCTCGATCCCGCGGAGCTGATGGCGTACTGCCGCGAGCAACTGCCGCGCTTCATGGTGCCGCGCTACCTGGACATCGGCACCGAACGGCTGCCACGCACCCCGACACAGAAGATCGCCAAGCCGGAGCTACGCCTTCGGGGCGTCGGCCCGTCGACCTGGGATGCCGAGGTCGCCCGATGAGTACCGTGGCCGGCACCGTAGCGGAATTTCCGCACGCTCGGGCGTGCGCGCCGGCCGCGGAGACGACCTCGCCGACCTGATGCACGACCACTTCCGCCACACCCGCAGCACCTGGGCCTCGTCCCAGCCAACATCCGCCAACAAGACGCACTTAGGAGCCCGCCCGTGACTGATCTCGCCACCCGCTACGCCAAGGCCGAGTCGATGCTGCCGCACAAGATGAAGAGGCTCATAACGTCTTTCAACGTTGTGCCGAGCTGGGTCGGTGAGGGTGAGACGTTCTGCTACCGCAAGCACACCGGCGCCGGCCATGAGTTCGTCGTGGTCGACGCCGAGACGGGCACCAAGCGGCCGGCGTTCGACCACGTGCGGCTGGCCGCGGCCCTGTCCGCTGTGCTGGAGATCGAGGTCGACCCGACGGCCATGCCGCTGGCCGAGCTTGAGCTGCGCGACGATGCCGTGCGGCTCACCTTCGGCGCGGTGCAGCTGGAGGTGGCCCTCGACAGCTACACCGCGACGGTCATCGGTCCGGTGCGCATGGATGAGGCGCCGTCACCGGACGGTCGCTGGGCGGTGCTGCAGCGCGACCACAACCTCTACCTGCGTGACACGACCACCGACGTCGAGCGGCAGCTCACCACCGACGGCGTGGACGGGCACGCCTACGGCGGGATGAACGACCAGGTCTCGACCCCCGTGATGCGCGAGAACCTCGGAATCAGCATTCCGCCGATAGTGGTGTGGTCACCCGACTCGACGCGCTTCGTGACGCACCGCCTCGACCAGCGTGCCGTCGAGATGATGCATCTGGTGCGCTCCTCGCCGTTCGACGGAGGCCGGCCGCGGCTGCTGTCCTACCGCTACGCGCTGCCCGGTGACGAGCACGTCGCAAGCGCCGAGTTCTTCGTCTTCGACGCCGTCACCGGCGAGTCGGTCCAAGCCAAGTGCGAGCCGATCAACATGCCCTTCGTGCCCGCCATCGCCTACGGCTGGGTGTGGTGGAGCCAGGACCAGACAAAGGTGTACTGGCTGTCCAACGACCGCGGCGACCACAACGTCGCCCTGCACCAGTTCGACGCTGACACCGGCGAGGTCACCGTGCTGGTCGAGGAGAGTAGCTCGTCGCACATTCTCTACGGCCCGCAGCAGCAGGACCGCAACGTGCGCACCCTGTCGACCGGTGAGGTGCTGTGGTGGTCCCAGCGCACCGGGTGGGGCCACCTCTACCTGTACCGCACAGACGGTTCAGTCACCACGCTGACCTCGGGCGACTGGATGGTGCGGCACGTCGTGACCATTGACGAGCAAGCGCGTCGGGTCGTGTTCACGGCCGGCGGCCACGACCCGGACGCCGACCCGTACCTGCAGCAGCTGTGCTCGGTGTCGCTGAACGGCGGGGAGGTCACCGCGATCACGGCCGACGGCCTCGATCACGCCACCACCCCGTCGCCGTCTGGCAGGTTCTTCGTCGACGTCACCTCCCGCTGGGACACGCCGCCGCACTCGGTGCTGCGCGACCGAACGGGTGCGGTGGTGCTCGAGCTCGAGCGGTCGGACGCCACCGCGCTCTACGCCGCCGGCTGGGCCGCGCCCGAACGGGCCGTGGTGAAAGCGGCTGACGGCGTGACGGACATTTACTGCGCGGTCTACAAGCCGTTCGACTTCGACCCGGCGAACACGTACCCGGTGCTCGATTGCATCTACCCCGGGCCGCAGATCTCCTGCGCCCCTCTGCGATTCCCGCTCTCGGGCGGCACGTTCACGGGTGCGGCGATGGCGTTCAACTATCCCGAGGCCTACGCGGCGCTCGGGTTCGTGGTGGTGGTGGTGGACGGACGGGGCGCCGCGCTGCGGTCTCAAGCCTTCCAGGACCATGCCCGCGTGTCCGGCAACGCCGTCTTCGTGGACGACCACGTCGCCGCCATCGAGCAGCTTGCCGAGGACCGCCCTTGGATGGATCTGGACCGGGTCGGGATCTACGGTTACTCAGCAGGTGGCTACGCCTCCGCCCGGGCGATCCTGCAGGCGCCCGACTTCTACAAGGTCGCGGTGTCCTCCGCCGGCAACCACGACAACCGCATCAACCACTCCTGGTGGGGCGAGAAGTTCTTCGGCCTCACCTCCGACTTCGACTTCGGCGCGCAGGCGAACGTCTCGCTCGCCGACAACCTCACGGGCAAGCTGCTGCTGATCCACGGGGAGATGGACGACAACGCGACCCCGCACCACACGATGCGGCTGGTCGACGCCCTTATCGGGGCGAACAAGGACTTCGACCTGCTCATCATCCCGAACGCCGACCACTTCATGATGGTGAACAGGGCCTACTTCCTCCGGCGGCGGTGGGACTACTTCGTCCAGCACCTCCTGGGCGAAACCCCTCCGCCCTACCGCCTCGACGACGTTCCGGTCGAGCTGTGACCGATCGCAGGAAGGGTTCGGACATGACCCACAGCGCCTGACGCGTTGCGAGCTCGTGTCGCTTCCCGATGGCCGGCGAGCAGCCGGCTGGATGGGGGGCCGCGCAGCAAGGTGCCAGCCGCTCGGCTGGCACCTTCCGCGCGGCCTCCCGCCGAACCGGATTCGAACGACCCGGGCGTCGTTCGATCCCTGGATCACCAGCAGTGGACGGCAGATCGCGTCGAGCCGCGAGATCGGCGGGCGACCAGTTCGATCTCGCCCGTCACGATGTTCAGCCGGTGCACGTCGAACAGGTCCGGCCGGCGCCGGTGATCAGTGCCGGCGCCGGGTCGTCGTCGAGCAGTCCGTAGTGGACGACGACCTTGGGGAGCGGCGTGAGATCGACCGCTGGTGTCTGCGGATCGTCCAGGTCGACCCGGAACACGTGCCGGCACTCGTCCCCGTCGTCGTCTTGCGCGTACACCATCCAGCGCGGATCGCCGGTCCAGCGGTATCTGTAGGTCGTTGCTCGTCAGCCGCCCAGCAGCTCGGGGTCGAGCGGGACGTCGGCGATGCGGTAAGCCGGTGGCGTCTCGCCCATCAGGTGCCGCACGAGGTAGTCCCACCGGCGCCGGAGCCAGTACGCGTTGTGCACGAACAGCCTGTGGTCGGCGTTCGGGATGATGAGCAGGTCGAAGTCCTTGTTGGCGCCGATCAACGCGTCGACCAGGCGCATCGTCCCGTGCGGCGTGGCATTGTCGTCCATTTCCCCGTGGACCAGCAGCAGCTTGCCCTCGAGGCCGTCGACGTGCGCGACGTTGGCGTGCGCGGCGAAATCGAACTCGTCGACCAGACCGTAGAACTTCTCGCCCCACCACGAGTGGTTGATGCGGTCGTCGTGGTCGCCGGCGGACGACACCGCGACCTTGAAGAAGTCGGGCGCGGTCAGCAGTGCCCTCGTCGAGGCGTAGCCGCCGCATGAGTGGCCGAAGATGCCGACGCGGTCGAGGTCCATCCAGGGCCGGGTCTGCGCGAGCTGCTTGATCGCCGCGACGTGATCGTCGACGTACTGGCCGTCCCCGACCCGGCGCGCGTGGTCCTGGAATGCCTTGCTGCGCAGGGCCGATCCGCGCCCGTCGACCGCCACGACCACGAACCCGAGCGCGGCGAAGATCGCCCCCGACCGCTCCGCCGTGAGCACGCCGCCGGCCAGTGGAAAGCGCAGCGGGGCGCAGGAGATCTGCGGGCCCGGGTAGATCTCGTCGAGCACCGGGTACTTCTTGTCCGGATCGAAATCGTGCGGCTTGTAGACGGCGCAGTAGATGTCGGTGACCCCGTCGGCCGACTTCACCACCACGCGCTCGGGCGGCGTCCATCCAGTCGCGTACAGCGCCGAGGCGTCGGCCCGCTCCAGCTCCAGTACGACCTGGCCCGTCTCGTCGCGGAGCACCGACACGGTCGGGACGTCGTACCTAGAGGTGACGTCGACGAAGAACCGGCCCGACGGCGACGGCACCGGGTCGTGGTCCAGGCCGTCGGAGGTGATCGCCGTTATCTCGCCGCCGTCGAGCGAGACCGAGTACAGCTCCTGCAGGTAGACGTCGGTGCTGGGCTCGAGGCCGGACGCGGTGAACACCACTCGACGCGCCTGCTCGTCGACCGAGACGATCCTGCGCACCGGCCAGTCGCCCGAGGTGACGGGGGTGACCGTGCCGTCCTTGCCGTACAGGTAGAGGTGCCCCCAGCCGCTGCGCTGCGACCACCACAGCACCTCGCCCGTGCTCAGCACCCGGGCGTTGCGCTCCTGGTGCTGCGAGCCGTGCGTGATGTGCGACGGGCTGGACTCCTCGAGCAGCACGGACACGTCGCCGGTGTCGGGGTCGAGCTCGTTCAGCCAGACGTTGTGGTCGCCCCGATCGCTCGAGATGAAGTAGGCCTTCGCCGAGTCGGCGCTCCACCAGACGAAGTCGTAGACGATGGCCGGAACGAAGGGGCTGAGGATCGGCTCGCACTTGGCCTGGGTGCTCTCGCCGGTCGCGGCGTTGAATACGAAGTACTCCGAGGTGGCCACCTTCTCGTCGCCCACCAGGGCGTAGCGGTAGCTCAGCGCCTTCGGACGGCCGCCGTCGAACGGCGAGGAGCGCACCAGGTGCATCAGCCCCACCTCGCGCTGATCGAGCCGGTGGGTGATGAACCGGCGCGAGTCCGGCGACCAGACCACCACGGGCGGCATGGTGAAGCCGAGGTTCTCCTGCATCACCAGCATCGAGCAGGCATCGCTGAAGCAGGCGTACGAGTACGCCTCGGTGCCATCCGTCGTCAGTTGCCGTTCCTCGTTCGTGGCCGTGTCGCGGAGGTAGAGGTTGTGGTCGCGAACTCCGACAGCCCAGCGACCGTCCGGAGACTCCGCCTCACCGGTAGGCGCCGGCCCGACGACCCGCGCCCGGTACGTGTCGAGCGACACCTCGACCTGCTGCTTGCCGACCACGACCCGCACCGAGTCCCCCACGAACTCGATGGCGAAGAACGGCAGCGCGGCCGGGTCGACGTCGTGGCCGACGACGCCGCCCAGCGCCACCGCGAGCTTCGCGTGGTCGAACGCCGGCTGCCTGGTGCCGGCCGCCGCGTCGACGAGGATGAACTCGGTGCCGCCGTTCGTGGTGTTGCGGTACCAGAAGGTCTCCGTGTCCTGGATCCAGTTCGGGGTGACGCGCGGCGCGTCGACCAGTGTCTTGAGGTTGTGCGGCAGCAGCGCCTCGGCCTTGGCGTAGCGGGCAGTCAGATCGGTCGTCATTACCGCTCCTAAAGATGAGGCCGACCGGCGACGCGACACGAGACGAAGCGCGAAGGCGCTGGGACGGCTGGGTGGCGGTGCCGTGCAAACCCTAATGATGCGTGCACTGCTAAGTCAATGCTCTTAGGACAATTAATGTCCTAAGAATGAAGCTGATTCTGCGGCCAGACCACGCCGCGCGTACACCCACAAGATCTGGGGGAACACCGTGGAGAACACCGCCGTCACCACCATCCCGGCCGGAACCGTGATCTCGATGACCGATCGCGGAGTGCTGCGAGACCATCGATCAGCCGACCCGGTGGCTCCCCATTAGCGGAGGGCCTCGCGCTCGGCCTCGTCCCAGGCGCGCAGCACGTGGAGATCGGGCAGGTCGGCCAGCCCGGCCGAGAAGTCGGGAGAGTGCACGGCGCCGCTGGTCTGCACGTCGATCAGGGCCGGCGCCGCTGTCAGCGCGAGCCGTATGGCCGGTTCGAGCTCCTCGATGCGGGTGACGCGTTGGGCGTGCAGCCCCAGAGCGCTCGCGATCCGGTCGTAGCGGCAGCCCGGCAGTTCGGTGTTGAAGCGGGGGTTCGCCGCATAGTTCTCGACGTGGTCGAGCCGCTCGATGTTCCACGCCTGGTTGTTGCTGATGACGAAGACGGGTCGGGCGCCACTCCGGCGGGCGGTGTCCAGCTCCATGGCGTTGAAGCCGAACGCCCCGTCTCCGATCACGGCGACGACGCGGCGGTCGGGGTGGATCAGCGACGCGGCCACCGCGAAGGGCACCCCGACGCCGAGCGAGCCGAACGTGCCCGTGTCCAGGCGGGCCGGTGGCTGGAGGCCGACCCGGGCAAAGGACAGGATGTCGCCGCCGTCGGCGATCAGCAGCGCCTGCGGGTCGTCGAGCGTGCGGTTGAGCACCTCGATCAGCGCGTTCGGATGGATGCGCCCGTCCGGGCCGTAGGGCGTGGCTCGGGCCTTCACGACCCAGTCCTGCCGGCGGCGCCGGTCGTCGCCGCACAGCCGCTCGCGCCAGGCGGTGTCGGGGTCGCGAGGCGCGACGTCGTGCTCGGTCAGCGCAGACAGCACGCGGCAGGGGTCCCCCTTGACCTGGACCTCGGGCGCGCGGTTCTCGGCCAGCTCCTCGAAACTGCGGCCGATGCGGACGAAGGCGCGGGCGGATCCGAACACGGCCGGCGAGCCGTAGCCGAGGGCGAAGTCGAGCCGCCGACCGATCGTGATCACCGTGTCGGCCTGGCTCATGGCCGCCGAACGAACGGCCGGGACGTAGCCGGCGTGCGTGGCGGGCACCAGGCCCCGGCTCTCGGAGGTGTCGAGGTACAGAGCGCCGGTCGCGTCCAGGAAGTCCACGATCGCTTGCGGGTGCGGGGCCGCACCTCGGCCGCTGATGACGACGGGCCGGCGACTTCGCCGGATCGCTGACGCGGCGGCCTGGAGCGCTCCGTCGTCGGGGTCCATCGGGCTCGCCGCCGTCCGGACGCCGTCGATCGCGCCGGGATCGTACCACCGGGCCACGCCGCGCAGGACGTCCACGGGGAAGTCCAGGTAGGCCGGACCGGACGGCCCGTCCTCGCCGAGCGCAGCCGCGACGGCGGCGTGCAGGAACAGCAGCAGCTGCCGGTCGTGACTGACGGTTCGCGCGAAGCGGGTGACGGGACGGACGAGCCCGGCCTGGTCGAGTTCTTCGAGGGCACCGAGGCCGAGCTGGCCCCGAGGGGGTACGGCCGACAGCACGAGCACGGGCGAGCGCGCCGACAAGGCCGCCGCCAGGCCGGTGACGGCGTTCGTCAGCCCGGGACCGGTGGTGACCGTGGCGACCGCGAGTTGCCCGGTCAGGTCGGCCTCGGCCTGGGCCATGTGCACGGCGGCGACCTCGTGACGGACGTCGACGACCTGCAGCCCCGCGTGCGTGGCCTCCTCCCAGATCGGCTTGATGTGGCTTCCGGTGAGCCCGTAGATGCGGCGGACGCCGGCCTGCACCAGGAACGCGGCCACCGCGTGGGCGACGGTGCGCGGCCGGGCCAGGAAGGCTTCGGAGAGGTGCGGCACGGTGTGTCCTCTCATCGAGGGGGGCGTGGGCGATCAGCGTCGGGCCGGCCCGCGAGCGCCGACGCGGTCGTCGAGCTCGGCATCCCAGGTCTCGGCGGCCGGCCCGCGGCGCCGCGGGCCGGCCTTGGCGATCTTCTCCGTGGGCGTGCGGGGCAGCGGGCAGGTGCTCACCTCGACGTGGCGCGGCACCATGAACCGGCGCACGCGGCCATTTTCTCTGATCGGGGCCAGGTGGCATAGTGGCAATAGTGTCGAGCTGATCAGTCAAAGTTAGCCTAGCGAGTTAGGCCGTAATGCGCTACCGTACCGGACACGCGGCCGTCCGCAAGCCCGATCCTGAAGGAGTCGACCCGATGGGCTCAGTGACCGACGAACAGAAGCGCTGGGACGAGCGCGTCGAAGCCTGGCGACGAGAGCGGGTCGCCGCCGACTATGAGCGGATCCCGTCCCGCCGCGCCGAGTACACGACGATGTCCGGAGTTCCGGTCAAGGACGTCTACACAAGCGCGGACCTACGCGACCTCGATCCGGCCGAGGACATCGGTCTGCCCGGCGAGTTTCCGTTCACGCGCGGCGTTCACTCGACCATGTACCGCGGACGCCCGTGGACCATCCGGCAGGTGGCCGGCTTCGGCCAGGCAGAGGACACCAACAACCGGTACAAGTACCTGCTGAAGACCGGCCAGACGGGACTGTCCACGGACTTCGATCTCCCGACCTTGCTGGGCTACGACTCCGATCACGAGGTGTACCGGCGCGAGGTCGGCCGCATCGGCGTGGCCGTCGACACGGTCGTCGACATGCACGCCCTGTTCGACGGAATTCCGCTCGACCAGATCTCCACGTCCATGACGATCAACCCCTCCGCGGCCGTGCTGCTCGCGATGTACCGCGTGGTGGCTGACGAGCGGGGCTACCCGGGCCATGTGCTCACCGGGACAACGCAGAACGACATCCTCAAGGAATACATCGCCCAGAACGAGTTCATCTTCCCTCCGCTACCTTCCGTGCAACTGGTGGTCGACACCATGGAGTACGGGGCGGATGTCATGCCCCGGTTCAATCCCCTCAATGTCTGCGGCTATCACATCCGTGATGCCGGTGCCACCGCGGTCGAAGAGGTCGGACTGACCCTGAGCAACGCGCTCTGCTATCTGGAGCACGCGATCGAGCGCGGCATCGATGTCGACCGGCTTGCCCCGCGGGTGTCCTTCTTCTGGGATGTGCACAACAACTTCTTCGAGGAGGCCGCCAAACTCCGAGCGGCCCGTCGCTTGTGGGCACGGCTCACGCGCGACCGACTGGGCTGCAAGGACCCGAGGTCGTGGCTGATGCGGGCGCACTGCCAGACCTCCGGCGTCACGCTCACCGCGCAGCAGCCCTACAACAACGTGGCCCGAACGGCGATCCAGGCGATGGCCGCGGTGCTCGGCGGCACCCAGTCCCTGCACACCAACTCGCTCGACGAGGCGCTGTCCATCCCGTCGGAGAGCGCGATCAAGATCGCGGTCCGGACCCAGGCCATCATCCTGCACGAGACGGGGGTGGCCGACGTGGTCGACCCGCTCGCCGGCTCGTACTACGTCGAGTCCTTGACCAACCAGATCGAGGAAGATGCCCGGGCCCTGATCGAACGAATCGACGGCATGGGCGGCATGATCGAGGCGGTTCAGTCCGGCTACGCCGTCCAGTTGATCGCCGACTCGTCCTGGGAGCAGCAGATCAAGATCGAGAGCAACGACTCGATCATCGTAGGCGTGAACGACTACGTTGACGAGAACGAGACCCAGAACATCGAGATCGACCGCCCGGTGCCCGGCGTGATGGAGCGTCAGATGAAGCGGCTCGCCGACGTGAAGCGGTCGCGGGAGCAGAGCCAGGTGGCGGCGGCCCTCCGGGCGATCGAAAAGGCCGCACCGAACCTGCACGTCAACCTGATGCCGCTCATCGAGGATGCCGTGCGAGCGCGCGCCACGGTCGGGGAGATCTGCGACGTGTTGCGCGGCGTGTGGGGTTACCACCAGCCGTCGACCGTGTTCTAGGAAGGCGAGCGTGTGGATCGCGCCATAGTCGGGCGCGACTCTGACCGGCTGGGCCGCTCATGGCCCGGTCGGGCAACTGACCGAACAGGTCGTCGAGCGTTGCCGTGTGTCACCTCTGACCGCGTGGGGCAACGTCGCCTCCGCCGTGAACGGGGCATGCGGCCTACTCGCCCGGGCCAGGCCGGCCGGCGTCTCGGCGACCTACACGGCCGGTCGGCAGGTTGTCGCCCGACCGTCGGCGCGGCCTCGAAGGGGGAGCCGGCGGCGGCGCCGATGCCGCGACCGGCCGGCGAGACGAACGCGGCCGACTGTCTCGTACCGGCAGCCACAGATTGATGCCGTCGCCATCCAGGACGTCGATTCCGTGCCGACGTAGCCCCGCGACGGCCGGCCGGCGACGGCGGGCGTACTCGCGGGGGAGCGCCATCGACGTGCGCAGCGAGGCGGCCTGGCTCATCGCCGAACTCGCTTCCGGTCCGCTGACGCAGGTCTTCACCAGCGGCGGCGCCGAGGCGAAAGAGAACGCCATCCGGATGGCCCGGCTGCACACCCGCCGGCACAAGGTGCTTTCCGCCTACCGCGGCTACCACGGCGCGACCGCCGGCGCCATTAGCGTCACCGGCGACCCGCGCCGCTGCACGTTCAGAGGGTCGTGCGGGCGCGACGCCCGCTATTCGCGGGTCGCCCGGTCGTGGTCGAGCAGCATGCGATCCTTGCGCTCGCGAATCTCATCGACGATCTCGGCGACCATCCGCAGCGACGCCGCGTCGAGCACGTTACCGAACTCGATGACCTTCGAGCCGTCCCGCGCCTTCTCGGCCGCCTTCGCCGCCAGCGCAGGGTCCTCGCTGGGCACGACGACCACGTCGCAGTTCTTGAACTCGGCGTCGTTCGGACCGTGCAGGACCTTCACGTTCTTCAGACCGGTATCCGACAACGACTGGCGGATCGCCTCGGCCTGGTCGTCGGTCGAGTACAGGATCCCGATCCGCTTGCTCTTGGGGATCGCCGCCAACCGGGTGAGCGTCTTGATGTGCGGGGCAGCGACGATCGCGAGTATCTCGGGAGGACGGGGCAACGACATGGCGTGGATCCGGCGCCTGAGCTCGGCGTGATGGAAGAAGGTCGTCACGACGAGGTCGCAATCGGCGAGTTCGGCTTCCTCGATGTCGCTGAGCACCAGCCCCAGCACGTCGCTGCCCACCGTCTCGGACAGTTCGGTGGCGAATGACTTGGCCCGCTCCTCGTTGCACTCGACGAACGCGACCCGGATGGAGCTCTGCTGGGCGTGCAGGCTCTGGTGGTACGCGATCATCGCGATCTCGTCGGCGGACAGCCCCAATTCGAGGCATTCCTGGATCGGCCCGGCCAGCGCGGCAACTGCCGCCTCGTGCAAGGCGAGGTGCTCACGGGCCCGATCAGGGCGCTTCACCACCATGCCGCCACGGCCCTGCGAGGCGAGATAGCCGAGCCGGCCGAGTTCGGCATACGCGCGCGCGGTCGTGTTGCGGTTCACGTCGAGATTCGCGGCGAGCAGCCGGCTGCTCGGCAGCCGATCACCGTCGCGGAGTTCGCCGGCCTCGATCATGAAGACGACCTGGTCGATCACCTGCCGGAAAACCGGAACGCCCGACGCTCGATTCAACTCGATCCGCTGCACGATGATTGTCCTAGGTCTGCGGTCCAACTCCTGGTCGGAACCTGGTCACTATACGGTGGTCGGTGTAGCATGTTCTCAGTCTTGGCCCACTGGCGTATCCGCGAGGTCCAGCAACCAGCGTACTCCACGGCCCAGCTATTGCCCCCATGCGTCGGGCTCGACCGACGACGCGTCATCGTGGCTATTGGTCCACCTCTCTGTACATCAAGATTTGTCGGTTACGCCGGTCGACGCATCGACTCGGCGATCTTCTCCCCCACGAGCACCGCGCTCAGGTGGGTGTTCGCCCGGGGCACCCACGGCAGCACGCCGGCATCAGCCACCCGCAGCCCGTCGATGCCGAGCACCCGGCCCTCCGGATCGACCACCACGTCGGGATCGCTCGGAGCGCCCATGCGGCACGTGCTGGTGGCGTGCACCGTGTCGATCACGTTGGCCGACGCGAATTCGGCGAACTCGCGATCCGGCATGGTCACGTCCGGCGCCACCATGGCCGTGCCGATGCCCATGAACGCGGCGAGCTTCCGCAGCTCCGGTTGTGCGGCGATGCTGCGCAGTACGTCGACCACGGCGCGGTATCGCCGCAGATCGTCGGCAGTGGACAGCATGTTGAACTCGACCGTCGGATCGGTGGACAGATCGGTGGCCGCGAGCCGGACGGAACCCGTGGAGGTGGCACGGCTCACCCAACCCGCGATTCCCGCCAACGGCACGCCGAGCCCCAGGGCGCCGACCACGGCGATCATTCCGTCGTTGATCTCGTCGCCGACCCCGGTGGTGAAGCGCAGGCAGAGTTGACCTCGACTCGGCCCGGGTCCGTAGTCGGGCAGGTCGTGCAGGGACAGCGCCAGCGCGATGCCGGCGTGCTCCTGCAGTCCTCGTCCGACCGGGAGGTTCGCGACCGGCCTGATGCCCAGCTGCCGGAGGTCCGCGACCGGGCCGATGCCAGAACGCAGCAGGATCGCCGGCGAGTGGATGGCCCCGGCCGACAGCACGATCTCGGCCGCCCGGAATTCGCTGACCGCGCCGTCGACCACCGCGGTGACACCTACGGCCCGGCTGCCGGCGAACAGGATCCGGTCGACGAGCGCGTTCCCGACGACGTGCAGGCCGGGGCGCTCGCGAGCCGGTTCGAGATAGGCGTCGTTGGTAGAGACGCGCACGGTGCCGAAGCTGTTGTAGGCGTAAGGCGAAACACCGGTCGTGCCCGGGGCGTTGTGGTCCGGCGCCCACGGGTAACCCAGCCGCTCGGTGACCCGGTCCACGGTGGCCTCGACGGCGGCGAAGTTCTCGCGCCGCGGGCGCAGGACGGGGATCGGCCCGTCGGCTCCGTGATAGGGCTCGTCAGCGAAGTCCTGGTCGCTTTCCAGCTTGTTGAGCAGCGGCAGGACGTCGCCGTATCCCCATCCGGCGCAGCCCTGCGCCGCCCAGCCGTCGAAGTCCTCGACGGTCGGCCGGATCGCGAACAGCCCGTTGACCGCGGAGCTTCCCCCCGCGCCGCGCCCCCGTATGTACGGCATCGGCGGCTGCCCGGCCGACCTCGATGCCTGCAGCTGCGGGAAGGTGTGCGTGTCCGCCAGCTTCGCCGTCGGCTGGAGCATGGCCGGCTCGACGCTTCGGATCTCGGCCGGCGTGTCCGCCGAGCGATAGTCGAGTCCGGCCTCGAGCAGGAGAACCCGGCGGCCGTCGTCCTCGGTCAGCCGCGCCGCCAGGGCCGCTCCCGCCGAACCGGCGCCGACCACGATGACGTCGTACACTTCAGCCTCATCACCAGTATGTGAGCATGTCAGGGGCGACGGGGATATCCGCGATCCGGTGCTCCGAGGCATCGATCGCCGCCTTCCGTGAGAGTGGGTGCGGTGGGTCTACTGGCAGGCACGGCGGAACCAGTCCTGCTGAAGCGGATGCAGGACGGCTTGATCAACGAGGCTCCTGCCGTGCGACGAGACGATGGCGAAGCCGACCTGGGCGTGCTCATCGACGCCGGCGCCGGCGAGGTAGAACAGCGTCGTGCCGGGGTGCCACCAGGCGCGGCCGCTGGGGTGCGACAGGCCCCGCCACCCCAGGCCTTGGATGAAGTCGCGCGACTCCTCGGCGTCCGGCATCGGGTACGCCGCGGGCCCGTCGAAGTGCTCCTCGCGAGTTCGGCGCATCGCCCTGGACAGCACGGAGTCATCCCCGTCGATGCCGGCCTTGAGGTTCGCCTCGGTGAAGGTGAGCAGGTCGTTCATCGTCGAACGCAGTCCGCCCTGCGGAAGCATTACGTCGTGGTACCAGTTCGGGCACGGCTGACCGGCTCGGTCATAGGCGTGGACGACCCGGCCTTGCTGCTCCTTGGACAAGCTGTAGCAGGTGTCGGTGAGGCCCAGCGGCTCGCAGATCGTCTCCTTGAGCAGTTGCTCGTACGGCTGGCCGGTCACCAACTCCAGGATGTGGCCGAGCGTTCCCATGCCGATGACCGAGTACAGCCAGCCCTGTCCGGTCGGGTACTCCAATTCGGCGGTTTCGAGGTCGGCGTACAGGTGTTCTTTCCGGTACCGCAGATAGTGCGTGTAGACACCGAACGGCGGCTCGGTGCCGCGCAATTCCTCGTCGATGAACCGTTGGTGCTGCTTTCCGACCGAGCCGAGGCCGGAGCTGTGCGTGGCGAGCTGCCGGATGGTGATGGATCCGATCTCATCGGGCAACCGCAGCTGCTTCGGCAGGTGCTTCCTGATCGGGTCGTCCAGCCCGATCAGTCCTTGGTCCTCCAGCACGGCCAGGATCGTCGTGGTAAAGACCTTCGAGACCGATCCGATCTCATAGACCGACTCCGCGTCGGGGAGCGGTGCGTGCTCGGCCCGGGCCGACCGCAGGCACCGGATGTGGCGCTCGCCCTTCACGGACAGCCCGATGACGAGCGTCCCGTCGTCCCGGGAAGCGAGGTACTCCTCGGCGTCCTTCTCGATGTCCGAGAGAACGCCATCAAGGTCGACCGTGCTCAACGTCGTGCCTCCTCGTGTTCGGATGAGGGAATGCCGCAGCGGTCAGGCCGACCGGCCGCCGAGATGTTCGGCGAAGTGCCGTTCGATCGCGCGGAACAAGGTGACGACGTTCTCCGGGTTCTGGAAGCCGTGCCCCTCGTCGTCGGCCACCAAGTACTCGACGGGGACCCCGCGCGCACGGAGCGCGTCGACGACGTTGTCGGACTCCTCCTTGACGACGCGAACGTCGTTGGCACCCTGCGCCACCAACAGCGGCGTGCGGACACGGTCGATCATCGTGATCGGCGACCGGGCGAGGAGATCGGCCTCCTGGTCCGGGTCGCCGGGATCGCCGCAGTACAGGAGGAAGCTGTTCTTCATGATCGTCGAGTACCAGAGCTCGGGCACGGTCCGCATGAAGTTCGGCAGGCTGGAGATGCCGCAGTAGTCGACCGCGGCGGCGAAGTAGTCCGGGGTCACCGTGACCCCGACCAGGGCCGAGTACCCGCCGTACGAGCCGCCGTAGATCCCGATGCGGGCAGGATCCGCGATGCCCTGCTTGACCGCCCAGTCCGCGGCGTCGATCAGGTCGTCGTGCATCGCGCCGGCGAACTCGCCGATCGCGGCCGTGATATGCCGCTTGCCGTATCCCGACGAGCCACGGAAGTTCACCTGCAGCACCGCGTAACCGCGGTTGGCCAGGAACTGCACCCTGAGTGCGGCGTAGTTGGCCCACGCATCGTGCGCCCAGGGCCCGCCGTGTACGACCAGCACCAACGGCAGACCGACGGGATCGACCCCGACCGGCAGGGTCAGGAACGCGGGCAACGGCAGCCCGTCGCGCGCCGTGAGGCTGACCGCTCGCGTCGGCGCCAGGTCGGCCGGATCCAGCCGCGGGTAGGGCCGGAACAACAGCCGGCTCTCCCTCGTGCCGTGATCATAGAGGTAGGTGAGGTCCGGCTCGCGGTCGTGGAAGAACGTCGCCACCCACCGCCGCTCCGACTCGTCCGAGGACACCGACGCCAGCACGCCGTCCGAGAGTTTGGACAGCTCCGCGTACACCTCGGCGAAGTGCGGGTCCACGACGTGGACGATCGGTCGATCCCCCACGAAACGCGCGGCCAGCACCTCACCGGTGCGGCGGCTCCGGAACAGGGTCGGGGGGCCGATCGCGGCGGTGCACAGGCTGTGTCCGGGCAGCGCCGCGACCACCGTCTCCGCACCGGTCTCGCCGTCGACCCGAACCAGGCTCAGCTCGTCGGAATCGTGGTAGACGCCCAGCAGCAGGCCCTTGCCGTCCGCCGTGACCTCCACGGGGAACACGCCCAGCGGGTGTTCCGGGCCGGGGCAGCGGCGGATCAACTTCTGCTGTCCGGTCGCGTCGTCGATCGCGAAGAATTCCCATGTCCCGTCATCGGCCATCGCCGTGAGGAACGCTTCGCCGTCCGGGCCGAAGAAGAAGCTGCTTGTCATGACGGGACTTTCCCGATGCAGCGTGGTCTCACCCGTGGCGATGTCGATCCGGAACGCGTCGACGAACCGGGGCCGGCGGTTCATCGTCACCAGCACCGTGCCCGGCCTTGACCGCATCGGCTCCACGCCGAGCACACCGGAACCGAGTGGCAGTGGAGTCAGGTCGACCGCCGGTGTCTCCGGCGCCTCCAGGTCGACCCGGTACAGGTGCCAGTCCTCGTTGCCGTCGGTGTCCTGCAGATACAGCAACCACCGCGGATCCTCGGTCCAGTAGTACATCTTGATGCCGCGCCGCGCGTCGCGCGTGACGCAGACGGCGTCCTCGTGCCCCTCGTCGAGGCCACGGACCCAGACGTTCAGCCGACCGTGCGCCGGCGCCAGGTAGGCGATCCGCGTTCCGTCCGGCGAGATCGACGCTCCGGAGAACTCCGGATCGGCGAAGAACTCTTCGACGTCGATCAACTTGGCAAGGGTCATCGGACACCGGCCTCTCCGCAACGGCCGCCGAGGTGTTCGGCGAAGTGCCGTTCGATCGCGTGGAACATCGTGATGAGGTTCTCGGGGTTCTGGAAGCCATGGCCTTCGTCCTCGGCGACCAAGTACTCGACGGGAACCCCGCGGGCTCGCAGCGATTCGACGATGCCGTCCGACTCTGCCTGGACGACCCGGACGTCGTTGGCGCCCTGTACGACCAGCAAGGGCGTACGGATCTCGTCCACTTTGGTGATGGGTGAACGCGCCAGCATGTCCGTCGCCTGTGCGGGATCGTCGGGGTCGCCGGCGTAGGTCAACCAGCTGTTCTTGAGCAGGGGCCGGAGCCAGGGGGGCAGGCTGCCGATGAAGTTGACCAGACTCGACATACCGACGTAGTCGACGGCGGCGGCGAAGTAGTCCGGGGTGAACGTGACTCCGACCAACGTCGCGTAGCCGCCGTAGGAACCCCCGTAGATGCCGATGCGCTTCGGGTCGGCGTAACCCTGCTCCACCGCCCAGTTCGCGGCGTCGATGAGATCGTCGTGCATCGCGCCGGCCAGCTCTTTGATCGCGGAGGTGATGTGCCGCTTGCCGTAACCGGACGAGCCCCGGAAGTTCACCTGCAGCACCGCATAACCCCGATTGGCCAGGCACTGCACCTTGCGGTTGTAACCCCACATGTCGTGTGCCCACGGCCCGCCGTGCACCAATAGCACCAGCGGCAGGTGCTTCGGTTCGATGCCGACGGGCAAGGTCAGGAACGCGTGCAGCGGCAGCCCGTCACGTGCGGTCAGGCGCACCGCCCGCATCGGTGCGAGGTCGGCCGGGTCCAGATTCGGGTGTGACCGGAACAGCGGCCGGCTCTTCCCTCTGCCGTGGTCGTAGAAGAAGGTTTGCCCTGGCTCACGATCGTGAATGAACGTCACGACCCACCGCTGCTCGGAGTCGTCCGAGGACACCCAGCCGAGTACGCCGTCCGAGAGCTTGGACAACTCCGCGTACACCTCGGCGAAGTGCGGGTCCAGCACCTCGATCCGCGGCCGGTCGCCGACGAAACGCGCCGCGATCACCTCGCCCGTGCGCCGGCTGATGAACACCGACGGGGGGTGGCCGAAGTCCTCGGTGACGCTCCCCATGTCGCACAGGCTGTGCCCCGGCACTGCGGCGACGACCGTCTGGTCACCGGTCTCGTGGTCGACGCGGATGAGCCGCAGGTCGTCGGAATCCTGATACACCCCGAGCAGCAACGCCTTACCGTCCGGCGTCGGCAACGTTGGGTAGACGCCCACCGGGTGCTCGGGACCGGCCTCGCACGCGATGAGACGCTTGTCGCCGGTGGCCTCGTCGACGGCGTAGAACTCGTGCGTGCCGTCCTCGGCCTCGGCTACGTAGAAGCGGGCCTCCCCGTCGGGACCGGCGAAATTGCCCAGCGGCTCGGATTGCTCCCGCACCAGAGTCGTCTCGCCGGTGGCGACATCGATCCGGAAAACGTCGAAGAACATCGGGCGCTTGTTCATGGCCACCAGCACGCTGCCCGGCATCGACCTCATGATCTCGCTGCCCACCACCCGCGATCCCGGCTCCAACGGGGTCAGGTCGACCGCCGGCTCGTCCGGTGCCTCGAGGTCGACCCGGTACAGGTGCCAGTCCTCGTTGCCGTCGGTATCCTGCCGGTACAGCAACCACCGCGGATCGTCGGTCCAGTAGTACGTCTTGATGCCGCGCCGCGCGTCGTGGGTGACGCAGACGGCTTGTTCGTGCCGCTCGTCGATGCCGCGGACCCAGACGTTGGTCCGGCCGTGCGCCGGCGCGAGGTAGGCGATCCGCGTTCCGTCCGGCGAGATCGACGCTCCGGAGAACTCCGGGTCGGCGAAGAACTCCTCGACGTCGATCAGCGTCGGCAGGGTCATCCCGCGCTCCAATCAGTGAGTCCGCGGGGCCACGACCCGCGCGTAGAAAGCGCATTCGGCGTCGAGGGCATGGGCGAGGTTCTCCGCCTTGGCGAACACGTGCCCTTCGCCCTCGTAGATGTGGTACTCGTGCTCGACGCCGCGCTCGCGCAGCACGGCCGCGATGGCGTCGGCCTGCCTCTTCGGGACGACGTCGTCGACCTCGCCCTGCAGCAGGATGAGTGGCGCGGTGATCTGCGCCGCGGCGGTGATCGGCGAGCGTTCGGCGTACCGCTCGCTCGCCTCCGGCAGCGGGCCGATGAGCGACTCGAGGTAGTGGGACTCGAACTTGTGCGTTTCCTCCGAGAAGTTGACGGCGTCGGCGACGCCGTTCATGCTGCCGCCCGCCGCGAACACGTCGCGGAAGGCCATCGCGCACAGGGTCAACCAGCCACCGCCGCTGAGCCCGCGGACGATGAGCTTGTCGCCGTCGACCAGGCCCTTGTCCACGAGGTACCGGGCGCCCGCCACGGCGTCGTCGACGTCGACGACACCCCACTGCCCCTTGAGCGCGTCCCGGTAGGGCCGTCCACGGCCGCTGCTGCCCCGGAAGTTGAGCTCCAGGTAGCCGTAGCCGCGACTGGTCCAGTACTGCTGCCGCAGGTCCAACGTCGGCACGACATGCGACGTGGGACCGCCATGACAGTTCACGATGAGGGCCGGCAACCCATCGGTGGGCGCAGTAGGTGCGAGCCAGAACCCGTGGGCCACGGCGCCACCGGTCGTCGGAAACGAGATGAGTTCGGCCACCGAGATCGTCTCGGGCACGACGGCTCCGCAGTCGCGCAACACCACACCCGTGCCGCCGATGGCCGGGTCCAGTACGACGACGGCCTGGGCATGGCGCGGTCCGGCGGCGACGACCGCGATCTGGTCGCCGACCACGGTGGGCGATCGGAATTGCGTGTACGGGGTCAGGACCTCGTCGATGCGCCCGTCGGCGTGGCGCACGCCGAGGTGCTCGATGCCGTCGACCGTCCACTTGCAGACGATGCGCCCGTCGTCGAAGACGTCGAGGTTGCGCAGGCCGAGGAACCACAGCGGTTCGCCCATCTCCGCATCCATGGCCACGATGGGCTCGGGTGTCCCGGCCGCATAGAGGTTCCACGAACCGCTGCGGTCACTGAGGAAGAGCAGCTCGCCGTCCGGGGTCCAGGTCGGTTCCACAACGGACTCGTCCGCCGAGCCGGCGACCCGCGTCGCGTTGCGCAGCCCCTCGGGGCCGAGGTCGGCCAGCCACAGCTCGGTGCCGTCCCACGGCATCTGTGGGTGGTCCCAGGCCATCCAGGCCAAGCGCGAGCCGTCGGGCGACAGACGGGGTGCCCCGACGAAGTCGTGATCGCTGACCAGAACCACGCAGTCGTGCGGCGGCTCCAATGCGACGCGCACGATCTCGTTGGTGATTCGGCCGTCGTCGTGGTGCTCCTCGCGAACCGCGAAGAGGTGATCGGCGCCGGCCACGAAATCGCCCCAGCGCGTCGCCTTGTTCGACGACGGCGGCGTCAGCGGGATCCCGCGCCGGAGGCTGTGGATGCGTTGGTCCTCGCTGTCGCACGCGAGGATTTCGCCGTGTGGCGCGACGCAGTACGGGATGCCTCCGTAGCCGACGATGTTGCTGCAGGAGCGTCCCGAGGGCGTCAGGTCGAGCGGTTCGCGGCCCGGCTCCCACCGGACGAGGACCGATCTTCCTTCGGACGGCCGGTTCTCGATCCAGAGCAGAGCGTCACCGTCGCGCCGTATCCAGGTGAACGACAGTCCCGGTGAGAACACGGCGATTGCCGGTATCGGAGCGGTCTCGCGTTGCATATGTCTCCCTCGAACGACGACGCGCGTCTCGGCCTGGTCATACGTGGCCGAGTCCGTACCAGGAGCCGACCCGCCAGTGACTCGGGCTCTTGGCAGCGTAGAAATAGAGCCAATATGACGTCAATGCTCTAGGGCATTGTCTGTCTCAATGATCTGCCAACTCTGGCCGCCTCAGACCCAGGTGTCGCGTGAACCAGGCCAGGATCCGATTGCTGACGTCGATGACGTGCTCGCGCTCGGTCATTCCGTGCCCGGCGCCGCGGTAGGTCACGAACTCGGTCTCGCATCCCGCCCGGGCCAGGCCCTGGTAGAACTCCTGGGCTTGGCCCACGGGGCAGGCCAGGTCGATGTCACCGTGCAGGAGCAGCGTCGGGGTCCGGCAGCCGTTCACGTACATGATCGGCGAGCGAGGGAGGTAAGGACCGGCCGGATCGTACGGATCGCCGTCGAGATAGATCTCGTCGAACCGGCCCACGTTCGACGTGTTGTGGAAGCTCAGCCAGTTCATCAGTCCGGCTATGGGGATCGACGCGGCGAACACGTCGCTGCGCACCGCCGCCCAGGCCGCCATGAAGCCGCCGTAGGACAGGCCGACGATCCCGACACGACCGGGATCCACCAGGCCCTCGGCCACCAGGGACCGCACCCCGGACTCGATGTCGGCGAGGTCGCCGCCACCCATGTCGCCGATGTTCGCCGACATGAACTCGACACCGCGGCCGATGGAACCACGCGGATTCGGCAGGAGCACGGCGCACCCGGCCTGGGTGAGCAGCAGCGCGTCCCCGCGGTGGCCACCGGATGCGAACACCGACGTGCTGGCATTGGTCGGCCCGCCGTGAACGACGACGACGAGCGGCAGTGGCCCCTCACCGGCCTCGTCCGGCAGCAGCAGCAACCCGTGAATCTCCAGGCCGTCCGGGGCCGTCCAGCGGTGTACGGTCTCGCGGGCCCGCGCGCGGCCGGCCAGGTCGGCGTTGACGCTCGTCAGCGCCCGCCACCGGCGGCGGCCGTCGTCCGACGGCGAGAGGATGCCCAGCTCGACCGGTCGATCGTGCGACTGCACGGCGGCGACGATCGTGTCGGCGCGCCGGCTGCAGTCGGCGCCGACCCGGTGCAACTGCCCGAGCGTGTGACGGCCGCGCCACCACTCGTCCACCTGCCAAGCAGGACCACCCGGCCCGGGATGGGGAACCAGGAAGCCGCATGCCGTCTCGACCGACGCGACCCCGACCCAGAACAGGCGGCCGTCGCTCGTCCAGCGCACGCGAGTGACGTCCGCCTCGTGCCGCGGCCGGACGACGGCTCCACTGTCCAGGTCCATGATCGCGATCTCGCCGGCCAGCAGCGCCCGATCGCTTTGCGGCGCCTCGACGAAGGCGAGACGTCGCAGGTCCTCGCTCAGCGCCGGTGACTGCAGCTGCCACTTGGGCGTGTACACGCACCGCGCGGTCCGCGCGACAACGTCGATCAGCGCCAACTGGGCGTCGTACCAACCGCTCTCGCTCGGGTCGGCCGACACCACCGCGGCGACCGGGCCGTGCCCGGCCCAGCCGATCTCCCACACCGTCAGGTCGTCCGGGCTCGCCGGCGACACCTCGCCCGACGGCAGGACGACCCGGTACAGGCGCCGCCACTCGGTGGCCGGGCGCCGGACGACGAACGCGGCGTCCTCCTCGCCGGGCCGCACGAACCGCTTGCCACCGCCGACGTTGCCGGTATCGGAACCCTCGTCGGCGGCCAGGACCAGCAGGCCCGAGTCATCGCTCGCCCACACGATGTCCTCGACGATTCCGGGCAGTTCGTCGATCAACCGCGGCGGCGTACCGGTCCCGTCGTCGAGGTGGAGCACGTAGAGCCGCCAGAGCCCGGCCCGCTCCCGGTCCGAGGCGAACGCCAGCCACCGTCCCGAGGGAGAGATGCGTGGCAGCGTGTCCTCGCCCGGACCCGATGCCACCGCGCGCAGAGGCTCGTCCCGGCGCGAGTACCAGATGTCCGATCGCGGCGGCTCACCGCGCGTCGGGGCGGCATCGTGCACGACGCACGCGTGCGCGGTCCCGTCCTCGGCGGTCTGAGGGTGCGTGACCCGCCGGATGGAGGCCAAGTCCTCGGGCGTCAGCGCGTGCGTCGTCATCGGTGACTCCCGGGAACCCACAGCACGTCGCCGGCGGCCCGGTTCGTGTACCGGGCGAGGATGAACAGCAGGTCCGACAGGCGATTGAGGTAGGTGATCGCGAGGACGTTCATCGTCTCACCGTGCCGGTCGTAGGCGGCCCAACCCGATCGCTCGGCCCGGCGCACGACGGTCCGGGCAACGTGCAGCAGCGCGGCTCCCGGAGTGCCGCCGTTGAGGATGAAGGACCGCAGCGCGGGCAGGCCCGCGTTGTACCGGTCGCACCAGGTCTCGAGCCGATCGACGTAGCCCTGCTCGACACGCAGCCGCGGAGACTCGTGGTCCTCGACCATCGGCGCGCACAGGTCGGCTCCGACATCGAACAGGTCGTTCTGCACGACGGTCAGCACCTCGAGGATCTCGCCGTCGAGCTCACCCAGCGCGACGGCCAGGCCGATCTGCGCGTTGGCCTCGTCGACGTCGGCGTACGCGACGAGACGCGGGTCGGTCTTGCTCGTGTAACTCATGTCGCCGAGCCGCGTCTGCCCACCGTCACCGGTGCGGGTGTAGATGCGCGTCAGGTTGACCAATTCAGTCGCCTACCTTCATGCTGCCGGGTCGGTTCGGGGGAGCCCTGCGGTCGGGTCACGAGCCGGCCAATGCCGCGCGGAGCAGATCGTGGGGCAGCGCGTGCGCGGTGAGGCCGTCTCGGCCGACAGTCGTGGTAGCGGAGACCATCGCGTTGACGATGGCTTCCTCGGTCGCCTCGATCACCGCCTCGAAGAGCAGCTCGATCATCACGTCGCTGGCCGCGCGCACCTCGATGTCATCCAGGGAGGCCTCCCCCAGGCCGACCGCCGGCAGTGCGTCGTTGCCCGTGGAGAAGGCGAGCAACAGGTCACCACTGCTGTGCTCACCCATCCCTCCGGTCCGGCCGATCGCCAGAGCACCGCGCTGCGCCAGCCGCTGACACTGATGCGGCAGCAGCGGCGCGTCGGTGGCGATCAGGACGATGATCGAGCCACTGCCGGCCATCGCCTGCCGAAGGTCCTCGTACGGCGACGACACGACGTCGTTCGATATCCGCTCGCCGACCGGGGCGCCGTTGACGCGCAGGCGTCGGCGCTGACCGTGATTCGCCTGGACGAGCACGCCAACGGTGTACATGGAGCCTTTTGCGGGGACCAGGCTCGATGCGGAAATTCCTGTGGGGACCAGGCGCGACGAGGTACCGATGCCGCCCTTGAACTCGTGGCAGATCATGCCGGTACCACTGCCCACGCCGCCCTCAGCGACCGGCCCATCGTCGAGCGCGCGGAAGGCGGCCTCGACGTGCTCGGCGCGGACGTGTTGACCGTTGATGTCACTGAGAATGCCGTCATAGGTCTCGGCGACCACGGGAAGACAGAAGTACAGCTCATCGTCGCCTCGCTCACGGTGGATCTCCGCGACGATCGCGTCTCGCACAGTGCCCACGGAATGGGTATTGGTGAGCCCGATCGGAGTGGTCAACTGACCGTTCTCGCGGATCCAGGCGAGCCCGGTCATCTCGCCGTTGCCGTTCAGTCGATGCGAACCGGCGTAGACCGGTGATCGCCATACCGTCGGGCGCGGCTCCACGATCGTCACGCCCGTCCGCACTGGACCTCGTCCAACGGCCAACGGTCCTTCGCCCTCGACGATCGTGCAATGTCCGACGCGGACGCCCGGGACATCGGTGATCGCGTTGTGCGACCCGGGAGGAAAGATGCCAATCTTGATCCCGAGGTCGCGACACCTTACCGTTTCGGCCACGTTGTGCTCCCTTCAACAGGCACCGGCTGTGACATGGCCCTTGCTTCGGCCGATCACCAGGCGCGTCACTCGTAGGTGTAGAAACCGCGTCGCGTTTTGCGACCCAGCAATCCGGCGTCGACCATCCGCTGCAGCAAGGGCGGCGGAGCGTAGAGCGGCTCCTTGAACTCCTCGTAGAGCGACTCGGCGATGGCCTTGGTCGTGTCGAGACCGATCAGATCCGCCAGTGAGAGCGGGCCCTGCGGGTGCGCCGCTCCCAGCACCAGGCCGCGGTCGATGTCCTCGGCGGAGGCGAAGCCGGACTCGTACATCCGGATCGCGGAGAGGATGAACGGAATCAGCAATGCGTTCACCACGAACCCCGCGCGGTCCTGGCAGTCGATGGTCCGCTTGCCCAGGCCGCCGTCCCCGACCGGCCCCTCCACCCAGGCGCGGGCGCGCTCGGTCGTTTCCGGCGACGTGAGCAGGGACGGCACCAGTTCGACGAGCTGCAGTACCGGGACGGGATTGAAGAAGTGGATGCCGATCACCTGCTGCGGCCGTGAGGTGACGACGCCGAGCTTCATGATCGGGATCGAGGACGTGTTGGAGGCGAGGATCGCGTCCGGCGACGTCACGACGGTGTCGAGCCGCTTGAACAACTCGGCCTTGGCCGTCTCGTCCTCGACGATCGCCTCGATCACGACGTCGCGGTCGGCCACGGCATCGAGGTCGGTGGTGACCCGTATCCGATCGAGCACCACGGCGGCCGACGCGAGCTTGCCCTTCGCTTCGGCGCGGGCAAGCGACTTCTCCAACCGGCCGAGCGCGGCCCGGGCCGAGGCGCTTCCCGCTTCCGTCACGATCACGTCGTGGCCCGCCCGGGCGCTGACCTCGGCGATGCCGGCCCCCATCAGGCCGCCTCCGATAACTCCGACCCGTTGCACTCGCCGCCTCCGGTTGGCCTAGGCTCCTAGGGCACAATAGCACGGACATCGCCGCCGAGACGCCCTTGACGCCCGTTGTTTTGACCTATTACGGTGGATCATTATTGCGCGACTGAGAGCCGCAATTCTGTTGCCGCTCCAGGTGCGGCTCGCCGCATTCCAGGCTCGTCTGGACGCCGGCCACTGACCATCGCCCGTGCCGGACGGCCCGTGCGGCGTGCCGTCCACGCGGTTGGGCCAGGCCGAGCAAAGGAGCATGACGCGTGAGTGACGACGGGCAGCAGGCGAAGGTCGACCACGAGCCGCCGCGGGGTTCCTCGACGACCGGGACGTGGAACGGCATCGACTACACGGCAACAGCGAAGTGGTTCGTACTCCGCAAGAAGGAGCAGCCGATGGCGGAGATCTTCTCGATCTCCTACGTCGACGGCTCGCCCGGCCCCGACCGGCCGGTGACCTTCGTCTTCAACGGCGGCCCCGGGGCAGCCTCGGCCTACCTGCATATCGGTGCGGTCGGTCCGCAGCGCGTCGAGTTTCCGGCCGACGGTACGTTGCCGCCGTTGCCGCCGCGGCTCGTGCACAACGAGGAGTCCTGGCTGGCGTTCACCGACCTCGTCTTCATCGATCCGGTGGGTACCGGGTTCAGCCGTCTCATCGAGAGCGACGACGCGAAGAAGGACGGCAACGGTGCGGGCGCCGATCCGAACGAGTACTTCAGCATCATCCGCGACCTGGAGTCGATGTGCGAGTTCATCGGTCGCTGGCTGTCGGACAACGGCCGCTGGGGTTCGGCCGTCTTCATCGCCGGTGAGAGCTACGGCGGTTACCGGGTGGGCCGCTTGACACGGATGCTGCAGGAGAAGGCGGGCGTCGCGCTGAACGGGGCGATCCTCATCTCGCCCGCGCTCGAGCCCGCGCACCTGTCCACCGTGTTCGGCTGGGGCGACTACGAGGTGGTGCCGTGGATCGACACGCTGCCGACCATGGCCCTGGCCGCCGTGCATCACGGTCGGTCGCGCGCGTTCGACCGCGGCGCGCCGGCCGAGGACGTCCAGCGGGAGGCGGAGTCGTTCGCGACGGGCGAATACGCCACGTTTCTCACACGCGGAGCGTCGATGCCGGCCGAAGAGCGCGATCGCGTACTCACCCGCTTCGCCGATCTGACCGGACTGGACCGGGAACTCGTCGCTCGGGCCGAGGGCCGGGTCCGGGTCAGTCAGTTCGCCCGGGAGCTGCTCCGCGACGAGCAGAAGGTGATCGGCATGTACGACGCGACGATCACGGCAACGGACCCGTTCGCCGACCGCGACCTTTTCAGTGGCGCCGACCCGACGCTCACCGGGATCGGCGCCGTCTTCACGACCGCGATCAACCGCCGATTGCGCTCCGAACTCGGTGTCGAGACCGACCGCGAGTACTTGCTGCTCAGCACCGAGGTGACCCTGGCGTGGAAGAACGACGAAGCCATCCACTACATCCAGCAGACGCAGGGCGCGGTCGACGACTTCCGGTACGGCATGGCGATGAACCCGCACATGAAGGCATTCATCACACACGGCCGCTACGACCTGATGACGCCGTACTACGCGACGGACCGCTTCCGGAACCTGATGCGTCTCGGCCCGAGCGTCGCCGAACGGTTGACCGTGCGCCACTTCGACGGAGGGCACATGTTCTACGCCTGGCAGGAGAGCCGTAAGGCGTTCACCGCGGCGATCGCCGAGTTCATGGCCGCCGCGATGCCCAGCTGAACGTCGCCTGCGCTGCCCGGGCGGCCCGGGCAGCGCAGGCCCAGCTCAGTGCGGCTCAGTGCACGAGGCGAGGCCTCCTAGCTCCAGCCGGCCTTGGTCACGAGGTCGCCCAGCAGGTCGGGCAGCAGCGTCCGCATCAGGCTCAGATGGCCGTGGGCCGACAGCAGATGCAGGTCCGAGCCGCTCACCCGCTGAGCCATCCAGAGCGAGTGCTCGTAGGAGATGAACGCGTCCTGCCGCCCGGACCAGAACGTCACGGGAGTGGTGACGGTGGTCAGGTCGAAGCCCCACGGCGTCGTCAGGGCGATGTCGTCCTCCAGCCAGCCCTCGATCCCGTTCTCCAGCGCCTTGCGGAGCCCGACGCCGATCCGCGTGGCCCCGTCGCGATCGACCACGGCCCGGTCGGGCGCGGGCAGCGCGTCACCGAACAGCTCCACGTACGTGTCGATCGGCCGTTCGCGCAGCTCGGCGGCCTGCTTCTCCAGCCACGGCCGGACGGCCGCCTCACCCTGATCGGCGAGCGCCCACTCCTCGAAGTTCGACGCGGCCATACCGGCGTAGTAGTCGAGACCGGCCGCGTCCCGGGGCGCGGGGCTGACGACGACCGCCGCCGCCCGGCACGCCGAGGCGAGCGCGGCCGTCGCCAGCGAGTGCGGCCCGCCTCCGGAGTAGCCGGCGCTGACGAACTCGCTTACGCCCAGATGGGCGAGCACCGCCTCGATGTCGCCGGGCACGTCGGCCATGCGCCGGCCCGGGTTCGGCGTGCTCCGTCCGTAGCCCGGCCGCAGCGGGACGACGACCCGCAGCCCCAGGGAGTCGCTCACCTCGGCCAGCAGTGGGTCGGGTGCCGCCCCGCTGGGTGTACCGGGCTGGTGGACGAGCACGCGGTCCTGCCTGCCGTGTACGAGCACCTCGCAGGTGCGCCCGTCGGGCAGCGGCACGAGCGTGTACGTCCAGCCGTCGCCGTTACCGGAAGCGGGCGCGGTCGGTTCGGTGGGCATAGCAGTGGCCTCCCATTTCGATGAACGGCCTCAACGGCCGGGGATCCCCATGACCTGGTCGAGCACCCGCAGCGCGTTCTCGCCGAGCACCTTCCTGATGTCGGCGTCCGAGAAACCGCGTGCGACCAGCTCGTGAGTGATCTTCGGCAGGTCCGAGGGCCGGCGGATGTCGCTGTCGAGCGACGGCTGATCGACCCCGGGGATGACCATCCAGCCGCCGAAGACCTCGTTGTAGTAGTCGTCGACGAAGTCGGGACCGAGCGCGACGGCGTCGATCGTCGCGATCGACGCGAGGTGCTCGATGTGGTCGACCACGCGGGCCGCCGTAGGTTGGTCCGGGTCGATGAACGGGGGAATGGCCGCCGCCACTCCGATCACCCCGCCGAGGTCGGCGATCGCCTTGATCTGCTGGTCGGCCAGGTTGCGATGGATGTCGGTGACCGCCCGGCAGGCCGAGTGGGTCGCGAGCAGCGGCCGGGTGGCCCGGGAGAGAACGTCGTCGACGCCGGCAACGCCCAGGTGGCTCACGTCGAAGACGATTCCCGCGCGCTCCATCTCGGTCAGGACCTCTATCCCCTGGGGCGTGAGTCCGCCGCGGGACGAGTCGTCGAGGCCGCTTCCGTCGGCGAGGTGGGTCCGCCCCAGGTGGGCCAACGACGCCATCCGCACGCCCACCCGCCGCATCGTGCCGATCAGTTCCGGGTCCTGGCCGATCCCGTGCGCACCCTCGAGGGCGATGATCAGCGCGATCCGCCCGGCGGCCGTCGCCTGTGCGACCTCTGCGCCGGTGAGGCAGACGGCGACCTGGGGGTGCTGTCGCGCCAGCGTGTGGATGCGCTCGACGAGGAGCAGCGTCCGGCGCAGCGCGCCCTCGGATTGGAACTGCTCCTCGATGCAGATCGGGAGCACCTGGACGTCCACCCCGCCGGTGCGCAGCTCGGGCAGCCAGAAGTCCGCGAAATAGTCCGGTCGACCGCGATGGTCGAAGTGGTCGACCAGCAGTATCAGGTCGTTGTGCAGGTCGACGACCGTCGCCTCGTCATGCAGTACCGACATGGATTCCGCCTATAGAGATGTCGTCTGCTCGCAGCAATTGTCATAGTGCGATGGGCCACGACTCTAGTTACCGAGTAACCCAAGGGCAAGATGGCCTAGCTCAGATCTTTCCCCCGTGGTTGCTGCCGTCGTGGTGGATGTGCGGCCACGGCGGCGGTTCGGCCGAGGCGGCGAACCAGGCCCGACAATCAACTACTGACCTAGGCACTTAGGCCTTGACAGTCATTATGGCCTGCGACAAACTACCGCCACATGATGAGCCTAGCTCGTGCGTCAGGTGCGTACAGCGTGCCCTAGGCCATCGGTCCAGAGGCAGCCTCGACACATCGGAGGTACGTCCCGATGGCATCCTCGCTCGGCAGGTGCGCCGATGAGAGTTCAGGTTAAGGCCCATCTATGACGCGGCGCCCGGCCCTTCCTCGGTCGCGCGCCTCGATGCGGACGACGCGGATCGGTCCCGTAGGACCTGGTCGGCCGATTGGCCGGCGATGTGGCCATGGCTTTGCCGAGCAAGCACTCGTGTCCAGAGAGATCTCGTAGGTCCTGCATGAGATATTCACCCGAACCGGAGGTTCTGATGTCTGGCATCGTCGGCCTGCGGGTCCGCCGGCCTCACGCGCGGTGGACGCTTGCGATCATCGCAGGCGTGGCAACCGTTTGTATGGTAGCGGCCGGCTGCGCGAGTAACCCGAGTAACCGGAGTCCGCGAAACGATGAATCCAAGTCCAGCGGCGAGGCCGTCGTCTCCATCGCTCCGGGAAAGGCGGCCGCGACCTCGCCCGTCCAGAAGCTGACGATCGGGTACTCGGGGCCGTTCACCTCGCTCGACACGACCGGCGGCGCAGGCGGTTCCGGCTACTTCATCATGGGCCAGCTCAGCCTGGAAACGCTCCTGCGGGTCACGCCCGACGGCAAGCTGCAGCCGTGGCTGGCGACCTCGTGGACACAGAACAGCCCGACCGAGTACGTCTACACCCTGCGCCAAGGCGTCAAGTTCTGGGACGGCAACGAACTCACGGCCGACGACGTGGTTTTCTCGCTGACGCGTAACGCCGGAGTGGCGTTGGGGAAAGCCGGATTCTACGGAAGCGTGAGCAAGATCCAGGCTCGCGATCCGCACACGGTCGTCGTCACCTTGAAGCATCCCGATGCGGCCTGGAAGAACACGCCGGGACTGGCCTATGCGCAAATCTACCAGAAGGCGTTCACCGAGGCGCACCAGGACACCTTCGGCAAGCCCGGCACGCTGGTGATGGGCACCGGGCCATGGAAGGTCAACAGCCTCGACCCGACGAAGGGGGCCGAGTACGCGGCCAACCCGACGTACTGGGGTGGTGAGCCGCCGATCAAGCACATCACCGTCAAGTTCTATCAAAGCGAAACCAGCCTCGCGCTCGCGATGCGGGCCGGCGAAGTCGATCTTGCGCCCGTCGTCGGGGAGCCGGACTCGTTCAAGTCGGCATCGGGCGTGCAGGTGGTGACGAGAACGACGTGTGGTTCGTCGCTGTTCAGCATGCCGACCCAGACCGCGCCATGGAGTGACGTTCACGTCAGGCGCGCGGTCGCGTACGCGCTCGACAAGCAGGAGCTGCTCAAGGTGACCGGCGGTGCCAACATCGACACGCTGGACACCGTGATCGCCCCGTCGCTGCTGCAGAACCTCGGCGACGCCGGCGCGGCGGACGCTGCTTTGAAGACGCTTCCGACGTACCCGCACGACATGGACAAGGCGAAGCAGGAGATCGCGCAGTCCAGCCGGCCGAACGGCTTCTCCGCCACGATAGCGTCCGGCAACGATCAGGCAACTCTGAAGATCAACCAGGCGATCGCCGCTCAGTTGAAGACGATCGGCATCAACCTCGAGATCAAGCCGATGACGCAAACGGCGTACTACGCGGTTCTGCTCGGGCCGGCCGACAAGCGCCCCCCGCTGTTCATCTCGACGGGCGGCTGCGCGCCGGACCCGTCCTGGGGCAACAATTTCATCGGGGACCGCCGGCTCAACCTGGCGAACTACCACCCGGCGGAGGTCGACACGCTCATCGCGGACGGTCTGGCAACCACGGACCCGGCGAAGCGCCTGCAGATCTACATCCAGATCCTGGACAAGCTCGCCACGGATCTGCCCTACATCCCCTTGTTCCGCGAGGGAACCAGCTACGCATCCAACAACTTCGAGTGGGTGAACTTCGGGGACTTCTGGGCGCACACGTGCTGGCCGCTGAACATCAAGCCGCGTTAGCCATCGAGCCGGTGAAGACGACCCAGCCAACGTAGTGGATCACGGCTTCGGTTGCGGACCGATGCCGCGATCACCAGTCACCAGGAGGACGCGATGACGGGACCGGCGGCACGCACATGACCAGATCAAGCCTGCTGATGTACATCGCGCGGCGGTTGGCCGCGATGGTGCTACTGCTCATTCTGCTCTCGTTCGTGATCTTCTCGCTGACCTACCTGACGCCGGGCAGCCCGGTGGACGTGCTGCTCGGCCCGAACATGCGGACACCCGAGGCCGTGGCGGCCCTGACCGCGAAGTACCACCTGAACGAGCCGTTCTTCACCCAGTACTGGTACTGGGTGAAGGGCGCCGCGCACCTGGACTTCGGCGACTCGATCCAGGCGACGCTGCCGGTCAGCGACCAGATCGCGTCTCGGCTCCCCACATCGCTGTACCTCGGTGTGTACGCGTACATCCTCGCGTTCGCGTTCGGGGTCATTCCGGGCGTGGTCGCCGCGATGCGCCGAGGTGGCGCCCTCGATCGTGTGACCGTGGCCGGGTCGATCATCGCGCTGAGTACGCCGGCTTTCGTGTCCGGCGTCTACGCCCTCTACCTGTTCGCGGTCGTCGTACCGATCTTCCCAGCCTCCGGACCAGGCGAAGGCTTCGTCGACGGGCTGTGGCACCTGACCCTGCCGGCGATCGCCTTGGCGTTGTCCGTGGTGGCCTTCCTGGTGCGGCACACCCGCGCCGCGATGATCGGCGTTCTCGACCAGGACTACGTCACCTTCGCGTGGGCGCGCGGTCTGGCGGCGCGCCGCGTCATGCTCAAGTACGCACTGCGGAATGCGCTGATGCCGGTCGTCACGATCAGCGGCACCCTGCTCGCGAGCCTCATCATCGGCGCGGTCATCGTCGAGCAGACGTTCTCACTCAACGGTGTCGGATCCCTGCTGATCCAGTCCGTCGAGTCGAAGGACGTGCCGATGATCCAGGGTGTCGCACTGGTCGTTGCCGCCGTCATCATCGTGATGAACCTGCTGGCGGATATCACCTACCTCGTCATCGACCCACGTATCCGCCTCGGGAGACACGAAGCATGACATCAATCGAACTCGACCTCGCGGAGAGGCAAGCCCCGGCCCGGACCGTTCGCCGCGGGCTGGTGCACGGGCTACGCCGCGTGCGCGGATCGGTCACGATCTCCTTCCTGATCATGGCGATGGTCGCGGTCACGGCGGTGTTCGGGGAGCTGATCGCGCCGCAGGATCCATCCGCCCAGGACCTGAGCCTCGTGCTGGCGCAGCCGAGCGGCGCGCACTGGCTCGGGACCGACGAGCTCGGACGCGACGTGTTCTCGAGGATGATCGTCGGCAGCCAAGCGGTGTTCCTCGGTCCGCTGATCGTCGCGGGCGGCGCGATGCTCATCGGCAACATTCTCGGACTCCTGGCCGGTTATCGCGGTGGCATCATCGACGCCTTCATCATGCGCCTCGCGGATCTGCTGATGGCCGTGCCGGGACTGCTGATCATCATCGTCGTGGCCGGCACGATCGGAGGTGGCTACTGGGTCGCGGTCGGCCTCTTGACGCTGCTCTTGATGCCTTTCGACGCGCGGGTCGTGCGGGGCGCGACCCTTGAGCAGGTGCCGCGCCCCTACGTAGAGGCGGCGCGGACGCTCGGCGTCTCGAACCGTCGAATCATTTTCCTGCACATCTGGCCGAACATCTCGGCGGTGGTGGTCGCGAATACCTGCTTGGCCTATTCCGGCGCGCTGGTCGGGTTGGCGAGCCTGTCGTTTCTAGGCGTCGGGGCAACCCCCGGCTCGCCGGATTGGGGTCAGATGCTGTCCGACGGGCAGAACTCGTTGTTCTTGAATCCGGTCGCGTCGCTGGCGCCGGGCGCGGCGATCGTGCTGGTCGCGGCCGCGGTGAACATCATCGGCGACTGGGGCTACGACCGGCTGTCGAGCCGAGGAGCGAGCCGATGACGGGCGTGGCCGAGGTCGTGCCGCAGGGCGTGGACACTCCGATAGCCGATCTGCGGAACCTGCGCATCGTGGCCAAGCGGTCGCGCGGCGGCGAGAGCACGATCGTGTCGTCGGTGTCGCTGTCGGTGCGGCGCGGCGAGTCGATCGGCATCGTCGGCGAGTCGGGAAGTGGCAAGTCGATGACGGCCAAGTCCTTGATCGGATTGCTGCCGGCCGGGGTGACGGCAACGGGGCAACTCTCGTACAAGGGCGAGAACCTGCTGACGGCGAACGAGCGCAAGTGGCAGACGATCCGCGGCCTGGAGATCGGGATGATCCTCCAGGACCCGTTCACGATGCTGAACCCTGTCATGCCGTGCGGCCGTATCCTCGAGGAATCGCTGCTGCCCGAGTACATCCACGGCGGCCGGAGTGCCCGCGAGGAGGCGATCCGTCGTCTTGCCGAGGTGGGCATCACCGACGAGTCGGTGATCGACCGCTACCCGTTCCAACTGTCCGGGGGCATGCGGCAACGGGTCGCCATCGCCGCCGCGCTGTGCCGCGACCCGCAGGTGCTCATCGCCGACGAGCCGTCCACGGCGTTGGATGTCGCGACGCAGCGCGAGGTCCTCGAACTGATCAAGCAAATCCAACGGGCCCGCGGCATGGGCCTGATCCTGATAACGCACGATCTTCGGGTCGCGTTCGAGACGTGCAGCCGGATCTACGTGCTGTACGCCGGCTCGTTGGTCGAGGTGGGCGACTCGCAGCGCATGCAGGCCGAGCCGCTACATCCGTACACGCAGGGCCTCTTGCTCTCGGAGCCGCCCGTCGGCCGGCGGGTGCACAAGCTCGTCGCCATGCCGGGAGCCGTGCCGACCGCTGATGAGGTCCAGGGGGTGTGCACGTTCGAGCCTCGGTGCCGATGGGCCGGGCCGGCGTGCCGCGAGGGCGCGCCACCGCTGGCCGAGGTGACACCCGATCGGCTTTCCGCCTGCATCCGGCTGCCCGAGATCAGGGAGGAGATGCGCAGCCTGCAAACCTTCGCCGAGCAGGTCGCGGCCGCGCCGAGCACCGACCGGCCTTCGCCGATCTTGGAGGTCCGCAACGTCGGCAAGTCGTTCCAGGTCGGATCCCGCGCTGTCAGGGCACTCGACGACGTCTCTATTCAGGTCGGAGCGAACGAGAGCGTCGGCATCGTCGGGGAATCCGGGTCGGGCAAGACGACGCTGGCCCGGGTGCTGGTCGGGCTGGAGACGCCGACCGAAGGCGAGATCGTCATCGGGGATACGACGACGCGCCAGTGGGCGAAGGTGCGCAACGAGGAACGCCGGGAACTGCGCTCGAACGTGCAGACCGTCTTCCAGGATCCCTACTCGAGCTTGAACCCGATGCGCTCCGTGGGCTGGACGCTGCGCGAGGCGATCACCACGCACGACAAGAATGCGGCCAACCCGAAACAGCGGGTCGGCGAGCTGCTGGAAATGGTCGGCCTGCCGGCGACCTACGCCCGGCGCCTGCCCCGGGCACTGTCGGGTGGTGAACGTCAGCGGGTCGCGATCGCGCGGGCCCTCGCGGTCCGCCCGAAGGTGCTCATCTGCGACGAGCCGACGTCCGCGCTCGACATGTCGGTGCAGGCGCAGATCCTGAACCTGCTCACGACGCTTCGCGCCGAACAGGAGATCAGCTACCTGTTCATCTCCCACGACCTGTCGATCGTGCGGCACGTGTCGGAGTTCGTGTACGTCATGTATCGCGGCCGCGTGGTCGAATCCGGGCCCACCGGCGCGGTACTCGACAATCCGCAGCACGAGTACACGCGCAAGCTGCTCGAGTCCCTCCCGGGCGGTGGCTGAACGTCGCCTGGTTCAGCCGACCACCACGCCGCGCAGCACCGTTCGCCGAGGGGAGTAGATCGTGTCGAGCGCGACGCGGGGATCCTCGTCGAAGACGACCAGGTCGGCGGGAGCGCCCTCGTCCAAGCCGGGCCAGCCGAGCCACTGCCGGGCGCGCCATGAGGCCTGCGCGATGACCTCCGGCAGCGGCAGCCCGGCGCCCACCAGCGCCTGTATCTCGCCGCGAATGGTGCCGTGCGGGACGTCGGTCCCGGCGTCGGTGCCGGTGTAGATCGGCACGCCGGCCTCATAGGCGTCGCGAACCCGCTCGCGCGAGGACGCGTAGAGAGCCCGCATGTGCCGCGCGTAGATCGGGAACTTGTGCTCGCCGGCCGCGGCGAACTTGTGGAAGTTGTCGACGTTGATCAGGGTGGGCACCAGGGCGATGCCCTTCGACACGGCATCTCCGAGCATCTGCCCGGTGAGTCCCGTACCGTGCTCGATCGAGTCGACGCCGACCGCGATGGCCGCGGCCACCGCATCCTCCCCGAAGGCGTGCACGGCCACGCGCACATTCAGGGCATGGGCTCGCGCGACCGCGCGTTCGAGTGCGTCCTCGGGAAAGGTCGGCGCGAGATCGCCACTGGCCCGGTCGATCCAGTCCCCGACGATCTTCACCCACCCGTCGCCGGTCGCGGCCTGCCGCTCGACCTCGTCGGCCAACGCGTCGGGGTCGACCTCGACACCCTGATCACGGATGTAGCGGCGAGTACGGGCGATGTGCCGGCCGGCCCGGATGAGGCGGGGCAGATCGTCGCGTTGCCGCACCGAGCTCGTGTCCACCGGCGAACCGGCCTCGCGAAGCAGCAGGGCTCCCGCATCGCGGTCGAGCAGCGCCTGTCGCGCCTGGGCCCGCGGGTCGCGGACGTGCCCCGTCGAGGCGATGCCGATATGGCAATGCGCGTCGACGAATCCGGGGATGACCCAGCCCGACGAGACGATCGTGTCGACGTCGGAGCTGCGAGCCGGCGGCGTGAAGCTCAGGCGGCCCTCGACGATCCAGGCGTCGCGCTGCGTCTCGTCGGGCAGGAAGATTCCGCGCAGATGTAGTACCACACGCGACATGCTATCGGTGCCGGGCCGGCTTCTGCCCCACCCGTGCGTCCGCTCTACATGCCTTCCCTCGTCAACCTCACAGCCTCTTGTACCCGTAAAATCTTTGACCTATCCTACTAGGGCAAAGTTGCTGACGCCGATCAGCCATCGACGGGAGAACGACGTGTCTGCGCCCAGCCAGGATGAAGCCCGGATTCGCCTCCGCCTAGCGCCGAGTGATGCTCGTTACGCCGGCGGGTTGGTGCCTGGCTCGAAGGTGATGGAGATCTTCGCCGATCTCGAGACGGAGCTCGCGTTGCTGGAGGGCGGCGACGAAGGGCTGTGCGCCGCCTACGACTCGGTCGAGTTCCTCGCGCCGCTTCGGGTGGGCGACTACGTCGAAGGGGTCGCTCGGGTCACCTCCCGGGGGAACAGCAGCCGAAAGGTGGAGGCTCGCGTCTACCGGGTGCTGAGCGTGGACGAGAACGGTTGCCGGCTCGAGCAGGACGGCCCGGTGCTGGCCGCGACCGCGACCGCGACGATCGTCGTCGGGCGAAGCCGGCCGGCTCAGGCGTCCTAGCGATGGGAAGCAGAACCAACACGGTCGTCTCGTGGATCGGAGCGGTCGTCCGGGCACGCCCCAACGAGCCGGCGCTCGTATTCGACGGCGAGACGTGGACGTACCGGGAACTGTGGTCACGTTCGGCCGACCTGGCGCGGGATCTGCTCGCCGGCGGCCTTCAGCCCGGTGACCGCGTGGCGATCGTCGGCGAGAACGAATCCGCCTACGTCTCCACCTACATGGCGATTCTGCGGGCCGGTGGCGTCGCCGTCCCGATGAACGCCATGCTCGGCCCGACGGCGATCGGCCCGCAAATGGAGTTCGTCGGAGCCAAGACGATCTTCGTCGGCCGCGTCAAGCCCGAGATCCGAGAGGCGCTCGACGGCTCGTACGACGTGCGTGATCTACGGGCGGCGCCGAGGGCCGCGCAGGGCCGGCTGCCCAGCATCGGGCCGAGTGCCGGCTGTTCGATCATGCTGACCAGTGGCTCGACGGGACAGCCGAAGGGCGTGGTCCACACACATGAGTCCATGCTGCACGGGAGCATGCAGGTCGCCTCGGCCTTCCCGTTCGGTCCCGGGGAGCGCGGGGTGGTGTTCCTGCCGCTGTATGCCTGCATCCCCGAGCAGGTCCTGCCGACGCTGTGCACGGGCGGAGCGCTCGAGATCCTGCCCGGATTCGACGTCGAGCGAGTCGCCGACGCGTGCACCAGGGCGACCACCTTCGATGCCGTCCCGACCATCCTGAGGCGACTGATCGAATTCGCTCCGCTCGAGAAGCTGTCGAAGCTCAAGTGGGTGCTGTTCGCATCGGAAGTGATGCCCACCGATCTTCTGCGCCGCTGGTGGGCGGAATTGCCGGACCTGCAGATGCACCAGTTCTACGGGATGACCGAGGCGCTTCCGCTGGCGGCCGCACCGCATTGGCTGCTGAAGGCCGAGCCGACGACGGTCGGCCGGCCGTTTCCCACGACCGGGCTGCAGGCCCGCGACGGCGCGACTCCGGTGAGCGACGCCGGGGAACTCGTCGCGGTGACGCCCGCCCGGATGAAGGAGTACTTCAACGATCGGGAGACGACCACGGCGAGCCTCACCGACGACGGTGCCCTTCGAACCGGCGATCTCGGCCGTATCAGCGACGACGGACTCGTCTTCCTCACCGGCCGTCTCAAGGACGTCATCATCAGCGGCGGCATGAACATCGTACCGGCCGAGATCGAGGCGGTCGCGGCGGCCCACCAGGGCGTGCAGGAGGTGGTCGTCGTGGGGGTGCCGAGCGACCGGTGGGGCGAGACGCCCGTGGTGGTCGCGGTCGCCAAGCCTGGCTGTGGATTGCGGGCCGACGAGCTCCTGCAGTTCTGCCGCGGGAATCTCGTGAGCTTCAAACGGCCGTCGGGCGCGGCGCTGGTACCGCACCTGCCGATCGCGGGAATCGGGAAGGTGGACAAGGTGGCCGTCAAACGGATGATCGGAAACGGGGAGCTGGAACTTGTTCACGCCTGACCGGCTGCGCCACGCCGTCACCAAGGCCCGGGCGGGGTACTGGGGTCCCTTCGCCCGCGCGGTGACCCTCATCGAGAATGCGCCGGCCTGGGACGTGGAGCTCCCGCAGTCCAGCTCGCGTACGCACATCGTCGGCATCACCGGGCCGCCCGGCGCGGGGAAGAGCACCCTGACCGGACGCTTGATCGACGCCTACGCGAATGCGGGATCGCGCGTCGCCGTGCTGGCGATCGACCCCTCCAGCGCCACCACCGGTGGTGCGGTGCTGGGCGACCGGCTTCGAATGGAGACCCACCTGGCCGGTCGGCCCGAGGTCTTCGTCCGCAGCCTGGCCAGCCGGGGGTCACACGGCGCGGTGGCCGCCGCGACCAGGAACATCGCCCGGCTGCTCGAACTGTCCGAGCTGTTCGACGTCGTGTTGATCGAGACGGTCGGGGCCGGCCAGACCGAGATCGCGATCGTCGAGATCGCCGACACCGTCCTGCTCGTGACCGTGCCCGGGCTCGGCGACGCCGTTCAGACGATCAAGGCGGGCCTGATGGAGGTCGCCGACATGTTCGTCGTCAACATGGCCGATCGCCCCGGCGCCGCGGAGAGCGCGCGGCACCTGCGCCTGGCGGCCAGACGCGGCATGGAGGTGCTGCAAACCGTCGCCACCGACGGCAAGGGAGTGAGCGAGGTGTGCGCCGCGCTCGAGAAGCGGTGGCTCGACCTCGTCGAGAGCGACGTCATCGGCACCCTGCGCAGCCGGAAGTGGGCCTCTGACGCCGCCCTGGTCGCCGAGGGATGGGTCGCCGCGTGCGCGGAGGCGGTGGCGGTGACCGACGGCGGCAACATGCGCGACGCTGTCGGCCGAATTCTGGACAGTGCTGCGAAGAATTGGGAGCTACGAGCCCGATGAGCACTGAATTCGACTGAGACGACGCGGTCGAGTCGTGGCCGCGGGGCGTGTGGGGACAGCATCAACCGTCAACGGTCTTCTAAGGGAGAATTGGATATGCAGGCATTGCCGGAAAAGGCCAAGCCGACCAAGGTCGTGGTCGCCAAGCCCGGACTCGACGGACACGATCGCGGAGCCAAGATCGTGGCTCGCGCGCTTCGCGATGCCGGGATGGAGGTCGTCTACACGGGGATCTACCAGACCCCGGAATCGATCCTGCGCGCGGTCGTCCAGGAAGACGCGGACGTGCTCGGGTTGTCGAGTCTGTCCGGGGCGCACCTGGAATACGCGAAGGAACTCGGCGAACTGCTACGGGACAACGATCGGGCCGACGTCCTCTTCGTCGTGGGCGGGACGATTCCGCCGGAGGACGCCGACACCCTGAAGACCTACGGGGTGCACGAGGTGTTCGGTCCCGGTACTCCGACCACGGTGCTCGTCGACTACATCCGAGACCACGCGCGCAACCTCCTGGCCTGATCCGCGCCGTTCATCCGGCGCGGTTGTGCCGCGTCGACGTTGCCGAGTAGCATCGGTATCCGCGCTATGACATTGAGTCGCCAGCAGAGTATGACATGAGCGGTACGAGCGAGTATGGCGTGAGCGGCGCCGCTGATCCGGAGGCACCCTGCAGGTCGGCCCACTCGGGCTGCGTCTGCGACTACTGCCTCGCACACCACTACGACGGTGCCGAGGGGGGTCGGGAAGCGACGGTGACCACGCCGACCAGCACGGCGAGCCACGCCGCCCAGCGTGGCTCCCTCATGCGCCATTCCCCGACATCCATGGTCCATCACCATTGGTAGCAGCATCACCCCCTAACGCTGACAATGTGCGGGTAATCGCCGCGCCTGGATGTGGCGCCACAGATGAGTTCTCCTGCCGAGGAGGTGTTTCGCGTCGGCACGCCTCCTCGACGCGTGTCCCCAAATGGCGGCTTGCCCGTATTGCAGGCGTCTGTGACGCGGGGGAGTATGCGACTGTCAACGGATCGATCTTGGGATCGACGGGAGGGGTCGGCGGGTGGGCGGCCTCGCCGATACCGATGTCGAAGCAAGAAACTCGATAATGTGCTTTGGATATAGGTGATGGGGGATCGGTCAAGCTATACGGCGCCTCTCCGGAAAGGGCGAACATGGTTCATCTTCGACCTGGATGAACGCGTCAGCTCTCCCGCTTTTCACTGGATCACCTTCCGCCGATAGCGGCCGGCGGGCGCAGCCTCACCGGACGCCGGCGGCCCGCGTACGAGGTGGCCGCACATCGTCAATGGGGGGCCGAGGTCCGGCCCCCCGGCCGACTCCCGTACCTCGTCCGGCCTCGGCACGCGGCACGCGGGCCGTGATCACGTGGCGTGCAGTGCCTCAGGCGGCTACCGCTAGAGAAGGTACCACTGCTGGGGTGCCATGTCGTTGCAGGGCCACTGCTGGAGGCGGTTGCCCGGGGTGTTGCTCCAGTCGGTGTCGTCGAGACACAGGTCGGTCGCGAGGTTGCGTATCTGCACGGTGCCCGTCTGGTTCTGGGTGACCACCGACCACAACTGCATGTCGCCGTCCCAGCACCGCCACTGTTGCACCTTCACTCCCGCCGTGGGATTTCCACTGGGCACGTCGAGGCATTTTCCGCTCTTCTGGTTTTCCAGCCTGAAGAACGCCGTGTCGCCGGTCTGCGGTCTGTACGCGGTCTTCACGAAAACCATCGTCCATCTCTGCGGCGGGCCGTTCCAGCACCACCACTGCTGGATGGGGGCGTTGTCGTCCATGCTGCCGTTGACGGTGTCCACGCACAGATGGCTCAGATTGCTGATGATCTCGTACGGGCCGTAACTGGCGGCGGCGGTACCCGACGGGATGAGAACGCTCACGATCCCCAGGCCGATTGCCGCCCCCAGACGGGCGAGCCGTTTTACTCCGGTCATTTCTCTTTCGCACCTTCCGATGATGGCGGTGATGTTCACACGCGGGCATTCTGATGCCATCACGAACATCCCGGTCCGGTGCCGGGGGCCGCAATAAAAGCGGGTCACTGAGTGACACGGGAGCGCGCATGGACGACCGAACCGTTACCGGACGGGCCGCGGCGATACTCGACGCGGTCGCGGCCGGTGACCCGATGACCTTGGCCGAGCTCACCCGTGCCGTCGGCATTCCCAAGCCCACGGTGCGGCGCATCGCGGCCGACCTGATGTCCCGGCGGTTGCTGGCCCGGTGCGCGGACGGCCGGTACCGGCTGGGCGTCCACCTGCTCGAACTCGGCGTTCGCGCGGCCGAGTAGCACGGCCTGCGCGAGGTCGCCACCCCGTATGTACAGGATCTGTTCGCCAGTACCAGGGAGGTCGTCTGGATCAACGTGCTCACGCCGACCGTCTTCACTCTCGTCGACATCGCGTTCGGCGCGAATCGGGCCGATGACGTCCGGCGGCACGGGTGGCCGGTTCACCTGGACAGCCCCGCGGTCCTTGCGACCGCAGCCGGCCGGATCCTGCTCGCGGACCGGCTCGACGTCGCCGAACGCCTGCGCTCACGACCGCTCCCTCGCTTCACCAGACAGACCCTCACGTCGTGGAGAGGGATCGAAAGAGAACTGCAGGCCGTTCGCGATACCGGAACAGCGATCGAACATGAAGAACTGCGGGCTGGATTCAGTTGCGTGGCGACGGGATTACGCGACCCCGGTGGAACGCTGATCGGCACCATCGGGGTGTGCGGCCGCACCAATTCCTTCGCACCCGGTCGGCTTGCCGGCCTGTTACACGCCGCCGCGAAGGACATCACCCGCATGCTCACCACGCACCACGACGCCCGCCAACCGCGTCTCCAGCCGCAGGCCCACCCCCCGGGCGTATCCCATTGAGCGTAAAACCGATCTGCTGTTCCCGGCCGCCCGGAAGCCCGGCCCAGCGCCGGCGATCGTGGCCCCGTCCGCACCCCTAAGACCGCCGGGCATACCCGTAGCGGCGGGGCGTGAGGAATGAGCGGAGGGGGTAGGTGGTTATGCCGATCAACACGACGAGAGACGAGACGAGGAAGCATCTGTGGCGACCATCGCGGTGACCGAGACCAACTTCAACGAGATCGCCGACGAGGGGATCGTCCTCCTTGACTTCTGGGCCGCCTGGTGCGGGCCCTGCCGGACCTTCGGGCCGATCTTCGAGAAGGCATCCCAGAAACACGAGGACATCACCTTCGGCAAGATTGACACCGACGTCGAGCGCGGCCTCGCGGAGGGGTTCGACATCAGCTCGATCCCGACGGTGATGGCGATCCGCGACGGCATCGTGGTCTTCGCCCAGCCGGGCGCCCTGCCCGCGCCCGCCCTGGAGGACCTGATCAGCCAGGTCCGCGCCCTGGACATGGACGCCATCCGCAAGGAGATCGCCGGCGACATCGACTCCGGGCGCGCCGAGGGCCCCGAGGACGGCCGACGTCCGTGACCTCCGGGAGCCCAGGCCGCCCCGGTGGCTGAGCCGGGTGTGAGAGCCGGGTCACCCCGGTGAGAAGAAGAGAGCCGGCCCCGTGGCGAGCGGGAGCCGGCTCTTGCGCGTCCTGGCGGGGTCAGCTGGAGCGGTAGAGCTCGGCCACCCGGAAGGCGAGGTCGAGCGACTGGCCGCGGTTGAGGCGCGGGTCGCAGGCCGTCTCGTACCGCAGCGCGAGGTCCTCCTCGACGATCGCGTGCCCGCCGCCGACGCACTCGGTGACGTCGTCGCCGGTGAACTCGATGTGGATGCCGCCCGGGTGGGTGCCGAGCGCGCGGTGCACCTCGAAGAAGCCCGCCACCTCGTCGAGCACGTCGTCGAGGTGGCGGGTCTTGTGGCCGCTCGGTGCCTCGAAGGTGTTGCCGTGCATCGGGTCGCAGATCCACACGACCTTGGCGCCGCTGGCCTGGACCTTCTCGACCAGCGGCGGCAGCGCGTCGCGCACCCGGGAGGCGCCCATGCGCGCGATGAAGGTGAGACGGCCGGGCTCGTCGGCCGGGTTGAGCCGCTCGATGAGCGCCAGGGCGTCCTCGGGGGTGGTGGACGGGCCGAGCTTGACGCCGATCGGGTTGCGGATGCGGCTGAAGAACTCGACGTGGGCGCCGTCGAGCTGACGCGTGCGCTCGCCGATCCAGACCATGTGCGCCGACACGTCGTACGGCAGGCCCGTGCGCGAGTCGACGCGGGTCAGGGCGCGGTCGTAGTCGAGGATCAGCGCCTCATGGGAGGAGTAGAACTCCACCGTGTGGAACTCTTCGGGATCGGCGCGGCAGGCGTGCATGAACGCCAGGGCTTGGTCGATCTCGCGCGCGAGCTGCTCGTAGCGGCGGCCGGCGGGGGACTCGGCGACGAAGTCCTGGTTCCAGGCGTGCACCTGGCGCAGGTCGGCGTACCCGCCCTTGGTGAAGGCGCGGGCGAGGTTGAGCGTCACCGCCGAGGAGTGGTACGCGCGCAGCAGCCGGCCGGGATCGGGCGTGCGGGCCTCGGGGGTGAAGTCGAAGCCGTTCACCATGTCGCCGCGGTAGGCCGGGAGGGCCAGCCCGCCGCGCGTCTCGGTCGGCTTGGAGCGCGGCTTGGCGAACTGCCCGGCCACGCGGCCGATCTTGACGACGGGGACCCGGCCCGCGTAGGTGAGCACGATCGCCATCTGCAGCAGCGTCTTCAGCTTGTTGCGGACGTTGTCGGCGGTGGCGCCGGCGAAGGTCTCGGCGCAGTCGCCGCCCTGCAGGACGAACGCCTCACCGCGCGCGACGGCGGCGAGGCGGTCCTTGAGCTCGTCGCACTCTCCGGCGAACACCAGCGGCGGCATGCCTTGCAGCTCGGCGACGACGGCCTCCAGCGCGGAGCGGTCGGGCCAGTCGGGCTGCTGAGCGGCGGGGAGGTCCCGCCAGCTATCGAGGTTGATCGGATCGGCGTTCACGTTAGAAGGCTATTGCACCTTGCCGGGTTGAACCGAGGAGGTGTCCACAGGGTGAGAAAGTTCTCAGGCCCCCGGCCTGGTGGACGCCGGGCGGGCCGGGACTTTAGGGGGCGCTTCAGGGGTTCGCACGTGCTCGGGCAGGACGCCGAGGCCGATGAACCGGCGCATGAGAGGCCCCAGGATCGGCACGCTCGGGAGGTCGCGGGGGAGCCGCACCGGCCTCGGCACGCCCTTCAGCGCCGGACGCACCAGCCGGTCCTGGAAGATCTGCTGGGCGAACTGCGTGATCGCCGTCGGCGGCGTGCGGCGGCGCTGGAGTCTGTGGAGCAGCGCCTCGGGCACGGGGCGCCCGGCGCGCAGGGGCCCGGCGAGCAGGTTGGCGGCGGCCACGGCGTCCTGGATGGCGAGGTTGATGCCGACGCCGAAGATCGGTGACATGGCGTGGGCGGCGTCGCCGATGAGGAGCAGCCCGGGACGGTGCCACCGGCGCAGACGGTTGATCGCGACCCGAAGCTCGCTGACCTGGTCGAACGAGGCGAGCCGACCCGTGCGGCCGGCGAGGAAGGGGAGCAGTTCGCCGACCGAGGAGCGCAGCGCCTCGATTCCCCCGGCCCGCAGGTGGTCGAACCCGCCCTTGGGGATGAGGTAGGCGAGCTGCCAGTACTCCGAGCGGTTGATCGCCACCATCATGCGGCCCGTGGTGATACGGCCGAACGTCGTGACCGGGTCGCCTTCCTCGCGGGGCAGCCGGAACCACACCACGTCCATGGGGGCGCCCTGCTCGACCGGGACGAGCCCGGCGGCCCTGCGCACGTCGGAGTGCCGCCCGTCGGCCCCGACGGTCAGCGTGGCGCGCAGTTCGTGTTCGCCGTCGCGGTCGCGGTAGCGCACCCCGCGCACGGCGCCGCCCTCGCGGATCAGCCCCACGACCTCGGCCTCCATGAGCAGCCGGAACGTGGGGTAGCGGCGGGCCGCCTCGGTGATCATGTTGAGGAAGTCCCACTGCGGCACGAACGCGATGTACGGGTACCGCGAGTCGAGCCCCTTGAGGGAGACCAGCTCCACCACGCCGTCGTCCAGCCACATCTCCAGGCCGGTCATCGTGCGGGGGATCATGGTGTGGAACCGCTCCGACAGGCCGAGTTCGTCCAGGACCTCCATGGTGGAGGGGTGGATCGTGTCCCCGCGGAAGTCGCGCAGGAAGTCGGCGTGCTTTTCCAGCAGCGTGACCTCGACGCCCGCGCGGGCGAGCAGTAGCGCCAGCACGGCCCCGGCGGGGCCGCCTCCGGCGATCGCACATGTCGTCGACATTTTCATCACCCGTTGAAATTATGTCATACTCTCCATCATCGTGAAGGCGGGCCGGTCGTGCGCGGGCACGACGGAAACGCCCTGACGGCAGGGGAGCCCCCGCTGGGGTCGTGGTGGAGACGAGTACGTGCGGGAACCGGCCGGCCTGGAACCGGTGCGCCGCCGCCTGTCACGGCCGCGGTGCCACCGCTGCGGCGGCACACGCGCCCCCGCCGTCCGGAGTGCGGGTATCAGCGCTTCCCGAGGAAGTCCAGGACCTTGACCAGCCCGGCGGTGGCCAGGTCGCGGATGCGGGCGTAGGACTCCTCGGGGTACTGCCGGGGCCCGTGCTCGACCAGCAGGATCAGGTACAGGTACAGCCGGTACAGCGCCTCGCGCGTCCGCGCCGCCGGGGTGAGCTCCACCTTCCCGCCCGCCTCCCGGTAGCCCGCGAGCAGCGGATCGTCGTCGGACAGCTCGCCGAAGATCGTCGGGGTGACGAAGTCGGCCAGCGGATCGCCCCAGAACGCCCGCTCGTGATCGATCAGCGCCTGGATCCGCGGCGGCCCGCCCGCGGACGGCGTCAGGAAGACGTTGCCGGGCCACACGTCGAAGTGCACCAGCGCGGGCGCCGTGACCTCGTCCAGCGCGTGGGCGTTCGCGTAGACCGCGCCCGCGATCTCCACCAGCGTGCGGGGCAGCGGGGTCGCGTACCGCACGGCGTCGTCCAGCAGGGCGCCCTGCATGGTCAGGAACGCGTCGCGCCAGGTGGTCCCGGTCAGCCCGGCGTACGGATAGCCGTAGACGCCGTCGCCGGGGATCGTGTGCAGCGTGGCGAGGTGACGCCCGAGCTCGTGCCGCAGGGCCCGCTCGTCGGCCTCGCCCAGCGTGGGCGCCTGGTTCCACGGCACCCCGTCCAGCGCCGCCATGATCAGATAGTCGCCGCCAAGATCGGGATCGTCGAACCCCGAGTGCAGCAGGCGGGGCAGCGGAAGCCCCGTGGGTGTGGCCAGGTGGTACACCAGCGCCTCGGTGCGCAGCAGGTCGCGTTCGTAGCGCAGCATCTCCAGGCCGGGCGGCGGGCCGACCTTCAGCACGACCTGGCGGTCGTCCCGGAGGGTCAGGCGCCACACGGCGTTGGCGAACCCGTCCAGGAGCTCCTCGGACGACCGCACCCCCGTCCCCAGCGCCCTGGCGGCGAGGGCGTCCAGTTCGTCGGGTGACAGCCTGCGCTTGGTCCTGCTCTCCATTCGGTCACTTCACTTAGAGTCGTCGGGACGATGGGGGACGGCCGTGGGGTCCGGTCCGCCGCCCGTTGCGGGCCATGCGGAAGCCGGCGGCCGGGCCGCCGCCCGGCCGGTGGAAGCCGGGCAGGGGTGTCTGGGGGAGAGAAGCCGGGAGACGATCAGAGGGCGGAGATCGTCCAGCCGGCTTCGTGCTTGGTCCCGGGATCGAGCACGACCAGGTCGCTGCCCGAGTTGAAGGCGTCGGGCGGGCAGGTCATCGGCTCGACGGCGATGCCCCGGTGGCCGAATCCGGTGCCGGTGCAGACCTGCACCCATGGCATGGCCGCCGCCTCCCAGGCGATCTGCACGCCGCCGCCCGCGCCGCGCAGCCGCACCCGGGTGACGCCGTCGTGGTCCGCCTCCAGGCCGGTGAAGGCGTGGTCGGCGACTGTGGCGCCGATCGGGCGGGGGACGCGGAAGTCGAGCGTCGTGTCCTCGACCCGCTCCAGCGTGGTGGGCAGCATGGTCTCGTCGGTGAACAGCACGTGCCCGGCGGGCAGGTCGAACTCCCAGCCCGTCTCGGGGCCCTCGTCGGCGATCAGCCAGGGATGCGGGCCGCAGCCGTACGGGGCCGGGCGGTCGCCGACGTTCTCGGCGGTGAGCGTCGTCGTCAGGCCCTCGTGGCCGACGGTGTAGGTCACCTGCAGCGCCAGGCGGAAGGGGTAGCCGGGGGAGGGCTCGATCGTGTGCGCGAGCCGCATGGACGAGAGCCCGTCCCCGGCGGGTGGCGGCCCGGCGGGCTCCCAGTCGGCGAAGGCGACGAGGCCGTGCAGCGCGTGGCCGCGCTCCGGCTCGTTGACGGGCAGTTCGAGGCGCTCGCCCTGGAAGGTGTAGCGGCCGTGACCGAGGCGGTTGGGCCACGGCGCGAGCAGGGTGCCGCTGAAGAAGGGGACGGGCCCGCCTTCCGGCCAGCTCGCCACGAGATCGCGGCCGCCGTGCGTGAGCACCCGCAGGGCGGCGCCCATGGGGCTTATCTCGGCGTGGTAGCCACCACCCTGAAGAACGTACTGAGGCACGGGGAATCCTCTCGTCGACGGGCGAGCGCCCTGAATCGGGCGAAACCGAGGCGGGTACGTCCCATCATCCTCGTTGCCGGGCAGTGATCAAAATTTGCCCATGCTGTGAGCAGGCCGTTTGGGAGCGCTCCCATAGCGTCAAAAGCTAAACGCTTTCGAGGGGGCGGTCAACCGATTCTGGTTCGACATGGGGGTGTGCCCCAATTTTGGGCATCTGGGGCCTGCCGGCGGGAAACCGCAGGTCGGTGGAACCGTGGTCTGCCGTGACACGCCGGTCGTCGGACGATGGACTCATCCTATTCCGGTTGGGGCGGCGGTTTTGGGCGCCGTGCCAGGGGGTTTGGAGCCTGCGTGGGCCGGGGTCATCCCGTCGGATCTCGTCAACTCGGGGGTGAAATCACGCCGAGTAATGGGAGCGCTCCCACCGAATTGGGCTCGGGCGCGGGGGGGGGCCCGGCCCCCCGCCCCGGGGGGAACACGCGCCGCGGCGTGTGTTGAACCCCGAGATCGCCCAATGAGGGCCCCGGCC
>NZ_JBFBCI010000037.1:0-89026 GCF_040683095.1 Sphaerisporangium sp. NPDC051017 | reverse complement strand
GGAAGGGCTCGTTCCTCACCCTTCCTCCCTCCTCCTCCAGAACACCGCCGCGCCCCGAACGTGCCCGTGGCGGCGCCTTCGGCGCGGCGGTTCGGGGCGCGAAACCTCTGTCTCCTTCTAGGTCCGTGCAGAAAGGGTCCATCTGATGACCGTCCGCGTCGGTTACTTCCCCAACAACAACTCGCTGTGGGTGCTGCGCGCCCGTGGCGTCCTCGAACGTTCGCTGCCCGGCGTGCGGTGGGTCGACCTGCGTGACCTGCCGGCCGGTGAGCGCCCCGACCCTCGCAAGGGGCTGCCCTCCCTGCACGGCGACCACCTGTTCGACGGAGGGTACGACTTCATCGGCACCGGCTCCACGCCGCCCGTCACCGCCCAGGGCAAGGGGCGCGACATCGTCTACGTCGCGATCTCCGGGTCGCGGCACGAGAACGGGCGCCTCGTCGTCCACGAGGACTCGCCGATCCACTCCCTGAAGGACCTCGCGGGCAGGCGCGTCGCGCTCGGGCATGGCTCCTGGCAGACCACGCTGCTGCTGTTCGCGCTCGACCGCGCCGGGCTGACGTGGAAGGACATCGAGCCGGTCGATGTCCACGGCGACGCCGCGCAGGTCTTCCTGGACCGCGAGGTGGACGCCTGGGTCGGCTCCTACCCGTCGCTGACCCGCGTCGAGCGGGAGACGCGCGTCCGGGAGCTCGTGGCGACGGACGGGCTGTTCAGCCACCGCTCTCTGTGGTTCACTCGGCGCGACTTCGCGGCCGAGCACCCGGAGGAGCTCGCCGCCATCGTCGCCGCCCTGCAGGAGTCCGACGCCTGGATCAAGGAGAACCCGCGGGCCGCGGCCGAGTTCTTCGCCGCCGACGACGGGGGAGACCTCGACGCCTGGGAGCACGCGCTGCGCCACCGCCCGTTCGGCCTGAACCCGGTCAGCGAGGACTTCGTGGCCGAGCAGCAGCGCGCGGCCGACCTCTTCCACGCCAGCGGCCTGATCGACCGCAAGATCAGCGTGGCGGAGGCCGTCCTGCCGGAGATCAACCGCCTGGTGGAGTCCACCCGCGTCCACTGACGGTACGAACCCCGGACCCCGGGGTGAGGACCGAGACCTCGCCCCGGTGGGGCAGGCGCGGGCCGGGCCCGTTCCGGAGCCTCGGCCCGCGCCTCCTCAAACCCCGGACTCCTTCCGTGCCCGGGTTCCCATGAACGGCCCGGCTCCGGAAGGTTCCGATTCGATTGGTGAATCGTAGTTACGTCGTGGCATACTGTTACCAACACGCCCGGCGCCCAGGCGACGTCGGGCACCCTCCCCGGTCAGGCTGTGCACGCCTGACCGGTCAGTGTCCGGAGGGGCGTGCTCAACGGGCCGACGGCTCCGGTTGCCGGCACCAGGGCACGAAGACGATTGGCGAATACCGGGCAGCTCGTTGTGCCTTAATCTGTGTAACGCACAGGATCGTTAAGCCAATCAGAGACGCTCGGATCATGCGGATCGATCTGCACACGCACTCCACCGCGAGCGACGGCACCGACGCCCCGGACGTCCTCATGCGGGAGGCCGCCGAGGCCGGGCTGAACGTGATCGCGCTCACCGACCACGACACCACCGCCGGGTGGAACCGGGCGGCGTCCGCCGTCCCGCCCGGGCTCACGCTGGTGTTCGGCGCCGAGCTGTCGGGCCGCTGGTACCGCAGCGAGCCGTCGATCGGCCTGCACCTGCTGGCCTACCTGTTCGACCCCGGCCACGAGGAGCTGACCGCCGAACTGGCCCGCGTACGCCGGTCGCGCGACACGCGCGCCGAGGCGATCGTCGAACTGCTCAACGCCGACGGCGTCACCCTCGCCATGGACGAGGTGCGCGGGCTGGTGGCCGGAGGGACGGTGGGCCGCCCGCACATCGCCCGTGCGCTCGTCGCGCGCGGCCTCGTCGGCTCGGTGGACGAGGCGTTCGGCCCGGAATGGCTGGGAGGGCGCTACCGGCTGCCCAAGACCGACATCGACGTGCTGACCGCGATCCGGCTGATCGGCGAGGCGGGCGGTGTCTCCGTGCTTGCCCACCCGATGGCGGGCAGCCGTGGTCACGTCCTGCCGGACGCGTTGATCGCGGGCCTCGCGGGCGCGGGCCTGTGGGGCATCGAGGCCGACCACCCGGACCACTCGCCCGAGGACGCCGCGCACACGCGCGCGCTGGCCCGCGACCTGGGCCTGCGCGTCACCGGCTCCAGCGACTACCACGGCGACAACAAGACCGTCCGCCTCGGCGCCTACACCACCGCGCCGGACGTCTACGAAGACCTGGTGTCCACCGCCACCGGCATACCCCCCGCCCACGGCGCCCCAAAGCCGTAACCCCCACGACGGGCGGGACGGCCTGGGAACGTGGCGTTCACGGGCCGGCGCCTGCGACCCGTGGACGGTCGTCGTCCTGCGGTCAGAGCGGCTCACCGGGGAGGGCGGCGTATTCGCGGCGCAGGGTGGTCATGATCGGCTCGTCCGGCCGCAGCTCGGCCCCGTCGATCGAGCGTACGGGGCGCACGCCGATCGCGGAGTTGGTGACGAAAGCCGCCGTCATACCGGGCAGGTCGCCGAGGTCGACGGCGGCCATGGCGGACGGGACGCCCGCGCGGTCCGCGACCCGCTGGAGCAGCCGCATGGTCACACCGGGGAGGCGGTCGTTCTCCGGCCACAGCACGCGGCCGTCGCGGACGAAGCCGATGTTCCAGGTCGGCCCCTCGGTCACCCGTCCGCGCGCGTCGGTGAACAGCGCGTCGTCGTAGCCGCCGGCCAGGGCGAACCGCCGGTGGAGGACCGGCCCGAACAGCCCGGAGTGCTTGACCTCGGGAAGATCGCGCTGGTACTCGGTCGTCCCGAGGACGAGCGGGGGCAGGTCACCGGGAACCGGACGGGTGCTGACCAGGATCTCCGGGTGGGCTTTCACGGCCGGACGCGCGAGGTCCAGCCCGGGGTCGAAGACGGTCACGCGCACGATCAACGGCGTGCCCGGCGTCGCCACGCGCCGGACCAGATGGCGGACGCGATCGAGATCGAGATCGGCGCCGTGCAGGACCCGGCAGTCGCCGAGCAGCCGCTCCAGATGGAGCGACAACCCCCGGACGCGCCCGTCCTCCACCCGCATGGTGGTGAAGTGCCCGTAGTTGTACAGCGCCAGCGCCCCGAGCTCCTCGACGCCGGCCGGCCGGCCGTTCAACTCCATCATGCGCCCCATCCTGACACCCCCACGGCCGCCGATCGCCCCGCGATCCCGCATGTTCGCCCGAGGCGTGACCCCGCCGGTCAGCAGTCGGCCGTCGGGTCGATCGGGCGTGGGACTCGCGTAGGTGGTGGACGTGTGGCGCGGCCACGCCGGCGTCACAAGGAGCCTCGTGGCCGGGCTCCCATCCCAAGATCGTCGGTCTGGTCCGCCGCGCCCACAGGCCCCGCCGTTGCATGGGATAAGACGCTAATGCAGCCGCGCGTCTCCGGAAATGGTCTACACCAATGTGGGTGTGCCCTGAATCGGCGGTGAATCTACCGCCATCCTTCCGTGAATTGGTATACACCATTCCCCTGGCTGCATGAGTTTCCCTCCCGTGGGCCTCCTCGGGGGAATGGATTAGACCGCTATATTGGGGTCTAGCAGGGAAGATGCCCCCCGGAAACGAGGGTGACGTTTCCCCCGAGGAATCATAGGTAGAGTCCCCACGACGAGGCGGAACCGTCGCCGTTGAAGTCGTTGAAGGAGCTCGAGTGCCCAAATACGTGTACGACTTCACCGAGGGCAACAAAGATCTCAGAGATCTTCTCGGTGGTAAGGGTGCCAATCTCGCGGAGATGACGAACCTGGGTCTTCCCGTGCCTCCGGGGTTCACGATCACCACCGAGGCGTGCCGCGGCTACCTGCGCGAGGGCGGTCTCCCCGCCGGGCTCGCCGAGGAGGTCGAGACCCACCTGGAGGCGCTGGAGAAGGGGATGGGCAAGCGCCTCGGCGCCGCTGACGACCCTCTGCTCGTCAGCGTACGTTCCGGGGCGAAGTACTCCATGCCCGGCATGATGGAGACGGTCCTCAACATCGGCCTCAACGACGAGTCCGTCCAGGGCCTTGCCGCCCAGGCGGGGGACGAGCGGTTCGCGTGGGACTCCTACCGCCGGCTCATCCAGATGTTCGGCAAGACGGTGCTCGGCCTCGAGGGCGACCTGTTCGAGACCGCGATCGACGACGTCAAGCGGCGCAAGGGCGTGAGCAGCGACCTCGACCTGGACGCGGCGGACTTCCGCGGCCTGGTGGACACCTACAAGGGCATCGTCCGCGAGCACACCGGCGGCGACTTCCCGTCCGACCCGCGCGAGCAGATGCGCCGGGCCGTCCAGGCGGTGTTCGACTCCTGGAACGCCCAGCGTGCGATCATCTACCGCCGCCAGGAGCGCATTCCCGAAGATCTGGGCACGGCGGTCAACATCGTGGCGATGGTCTTCGGCAACCTCGGCATGGAGTCCGGCACGGGCGTCGCCTTCACCCGCGACCCCGGCTCGGGCCAGCAGGGCGTGTACGGCGACTACCTGCAGAACGCCCAGGGGGAGGACGTCGTCGCGGGCATCCGCAACACGGTCCCGCTTCAGCGGCTGGAGGAGATCGACCCCGCGTCCTACCGGCGGCTCCTGGAGATCATGAAGACGCTGGAGGACCACTACCGCGACCTGTGCGACATCGAGTTCACGATCGAGCGCGGCAAGCTGTGGATGCTGCAGACCCGCGTGGGCAAGCGCACGGCGGCGGCGGCGTTCCGCATCGCGACCCAGCTCGTCGACCAGGGCCTCATCGACCTGGACGAGGCCGTCGGCCGCGTCTCCGGCGCCCAGCTCGCCCAGCTCATGTTCCCCCGTTTCGACGGGGGTGCCGACCGTCGGCTGATCGCCAAGGGCATGAACGCCTCGCCCGGCGCGGCGGTCGGCAGGGCGGTGTTCTCCTCCGAGCGCGCCAAGGAGCTTGCCGCCGAGGGCGAGGACGTGATCCTGGTCCGCCGCGAGACCACCCCGGACGACCTGGCCGGCATGATCGCCGCCAGGGGCGTGCTGACCAGCAGGGGCGGCAAGACCTCGCACGCCGCCGTGGTCGCCCGCGGCATGGGCAAGACGTGCGTGTGCGGCGCCGAGGAACTGGAGGTCGACGCCAAGGGGCTGCGGTTCACCGCACCCGGCGGCGTGACGGTCGAGGAGGGCGACGTCATCTCGATCGACGGCGGCACCGGCGAGGTGTTCCTCGGCGAGGTCCCCGTCGTAGCGTCCCCGGTCGTGGAGTACTTCGAGGGCACGGGCCAGGAGCACGACGAGCTCGTCCAGGCGGTCGACCGGCTCATGCGCCACGCCGACGAGCGCCGCCGCATGGCCGTACGCGCCAACGCCGACACCCCCGAGGACGCCGCCCGCGCCCGCAGGTTCGGCGCCCAGGGCATCGGTCTGTGCCGCACCGAGCACATGTTCCTCGGCGACCGGCGCAAGCTCGTCGAAGATCTGATCCTGGCCGAGTCGCCGGAGGAGCAGCGGGCGGCGCTCGACGCGCTGGAGCCGCTGCAGAAGTCGGACTTCGCGGGCATCTTCGAGGCGATGGACGGGCTGCCGGTGACGATCCGGCTGATCGATCCGCCGCTGCACGAGTTCCTGCCCGACCTCACGACCCTGTCGGTGAAGATCGCCGTCGCCGGGGACGACGCCACGCCGCGCGACCAGCGGCTGCTGGCGGCGGTCAAGCGGCTGCACGAGCAGAACCCCATGCTGGGCCTGCGCGGCGTGCGCCTCGGCCTGGTGATCCCCGGCCTGTTCACGATGCAGGTGCGGGCGATCGCGGAGGCCGTGGCCGAGCGGCGCGCGGCCGGGGGAGACCCCCGCGCCGAGATCATGATCCCGCTGGTGAGCGCCGTCCAGGAGCTGGAGGGCGTGCGGGACGAGGCCGAGCGCATCCTCGCGGAGACCGGCGTCGACGCGCTGATCGGCACGATGATCGAGGTGCCGCGCGCGGCCCTGACGGCCGGGCAGATCGCCGAGGCGGCGCGCTTCTTCTCGTTCGGCACCAACGACCTGACCCAGATGACGTGGGGGTTCTCCCGCGACGACGTCGAGGCCGCGTTCTTCTCGCGCTATCTGGATCTCGGCATCTTCGGCGTGTCCCCGTTCGAGACGATCGACAGGAGCGGCGTCGGCCGGTTGATGCGGATCGCGGCCGAGGAGGGCCGCGCGACCCGTCCGGACATCAAGCTGGGCATCTGCGGCGAGCACGGCGGCGACCCGGAGTCGGTGCACTTCTGCCACGAGATCGGGCTGGACTACGTGTCCTGCTCGCCGTTCCGGGTGCCGGTGGCCCGGCTGGAGGCGGGGCGCGCGGCGCTGGCGGGCGGGGGCTCCGATACCCGATGAGACGCGAACCGGTCCGGGCGGTGGCCCGGACCGGGGTGTGCGGGCCGACCGGCAGGGGGATCGTACGGGCACTTTGATCTGCGCATACTTCGGAAATGTCAGGGACGCCGTGAGTTTCCCGCATGTTAGTAATGGCGGACCCGTCCCGGGGGTAGCATCCCGCTACCGATGAGAGGCTATGACCAGTTCGACCAGGCCAGATGGGTGCCGGAACCCGCCGGCAACCCCGAGCGCAGCGCGTTCGAACGCGACCGCGCCCGAGTGCTGCACAGCGCGGCGCTGCGGCGGCTCGCGGCGAAGACGCAGGTCGTCGGGCCCGGGGAGTTCCCCGACCACGGCCGCCACATCCCCCGCACCCGCCTGACCCACTCGCTCGAATGCGCCCAGATCGGCCGGGAGATGGGCAAGGCGCTCGGCTGCGACCCCGACCTGGTGGAAACGGCCTGCCTGGCCCACGACCTCGGCCACCCGCCCTTCGGCCACAACGGCGAGACCGCGCTCAACGAACTGGCCGCCCGGTGCGGCGGGTTCGAGGGCAACGCCCAGAGCCTGCGCCTGCTCGTCCGGCTGGAGGCCAAGGTGCTGACCGCCGACGGGCGCAGCGCCGGGCTGAACCTCACCCGCGCGGCGCTCGACTCCGCGCTGAAGTACCCCTGGACCTCCGCCCACGGCGCCAAGTACGGCGTCTACGCCGACGACCTGCCGGTCTTCGACTGGGTCCGCCAGGACTCCCCGGCCGAGAGCGTCAGCTTCGAGGCGCAGGTCATGGACTGGTCGGACGACGTCGCCTATTCCGTGCACGACCTGGAGGACGCCCTGCACTCCGGCCACATCCTGCCCGCGCAGTTCGGCGACGCGGAGGAGCGGCGGGAGGTGTGCGAGCGCACGCTCAAGTGGTACGCGGGCGACAGCGGCCTGACCGAGCTGGAGGAGACCTTCGCCCGGCTGATCGAGGAGCCGCTGTGGCCGCGGCGCTTCGAGGGCACCATGGGCGACCTGGTGGCGCTGAAGTCGTTCACGAGCGGACTGATCGGGCGGTTCTGCCTGTCCGCGCAGGCCGCCACGCGCGAGGCGTACGGACGGGAGGCGCTCACCCGGCACGGGGCCGAGCTGGTCGTGCCGCGCGGCACCCGCCTGGAGTGCGCGCTGCTCAAGGGGCTGACGGCGCACTACGTGATGGCCAGGGACGACCACAACGCCAACATGGCCCGGCAGCGCGAGCTGATCGCCGAGCTCGCCTCGATGATCATGCTGGGCGCGCCGGGGACGCTGGAACCGGCCCTGCGTCCCGCCTTCGCCGAGGCCGCCGACGACGCCGGCCGGCTGCGCGTGGTCGTCGACCAGATCGCCTCGCTCACCGACGTCTCGGCGGTGAGCCTGCACCGCGGCCTCGGCACGCGCCTGTAGACGGCGCGGGACCCTAGCCCCGGCGCACCTCGGAGGGGTCGGCGGTCTGCGTCGGCACGGGCTTGCGGGTCGGCTTCTTCTGCGGCTTGGACGCGCAGAGCGTGCGGCAGGGAGGCGCCGCCCCGACCGCGGCGCGCTCGGCCGCCACCCGCGCGGCGGGGGACACCGTGGGGTTCCCGCTCAGCCAGGCGTCCAGGTACGTCCAGGGGTCGACCATGCCCCGGCGCACCCACCAGTACTTGGAGGACGTCGACCACGAGAGCGCGAAGTACAGGTTGGTGCCCTGGCCCTTGGCGTTGCCCGAGTCGCCGACCTGGCCGAGCACCTGGCCCGCGCTCACCCGGACCCCGGGCCGGATGCCCTGCGCCACCGCGTCGAGGTGGCCTCCGAGGTAGCGCACGCCGTCGTCACCGATGATCGAGACGAACCGGCCCTCGCGGTCGGCGCCGTGGTCGGTGGAGGCCGTCCAGCGGTTGTTGGCGTTGACCTCGTGCACCACGCCCCCGACGGGCGCGACGAACGCGCAGCCCTTCCCCGCCCAGATCGTGCTCTTGGGCAGGACGAGCTGCTGGCGGGCGTAGCTGACCCGGCACCCCTTCACCGGGAAGGCGTAGGTGAAGCGCGACACCTTGGGCGGGGGCACGGGGATCGGCTCGTCGCCCCGGGGAGGGGTCACCTTCGGGCGCGGGGTCGCGGCGCCGGTGGGCTCCCCGGACGACTTCAGCGTGGCCGCGTCGATCTCTCCCCGGCCGGCGCTCGGGGACGGGCTCGGCGCGCCCGTGTCGCTCGATGCCTCCGTGTCGCTCGGTGCGCCCGTGTCGCCTGGTGCGCCTGTGCCGCTCGGCGGCGCCTGCGGGGAGGTGGTGGCCAGCGTGCTGATGCCGGCCACCCCGGACGGGGCGGCGCAGGCCGCGGTGACGAGCACCGTCGCGGCAATGGCGGCGAGTCGCCCCGTTCGCATGATCTCCACCCGTGTGACGTTACCGAAATCGAGCGTTTCCTTTCTAACCGACCTCCAAGGTCGCCACGACCTATTCACGGAAAATCACCCATCTCGGGCAGCTCGCGCCCAGCTTGTCGGCGGTGAGTCGTAGACTCGCGGCGTGGCAGGGCGGATCAGTGACGAGGACATCGCGCTCGTGCGTGAGCGCTCATCGATCGCCGACGTCGTGGGGGAGCACATCCAGCTCCGCAACGCGGGCGGCGGCAATCTCAAAGGGTTGTGCCCCTTCCACGAAGAGAAGTCGCCGTCCTTCAACGTGACGCCCTCGCGCGGCTACTGGTACTGCTTCGGGTGCGCCGAAGGCGGGGACGTCATCACGTTCGTCCGCAAGCTGGAGCATCTGTCCTTCGCCGAGGCGATCGAGCGGCTCGCGCAGCGCGCGGGCATCCAACTGCGCTACGAGCAGGGCGGGTACGTCCCGGGGCGCGAGCACGGCGAGCGCAGCCGCCTGATCGATGCCCACCGGGTCGCCGCCGAGTTCTACGTCTCGCTCCTGTCGGACCCCGAGGCCGCCCCCGGCCGCCGTTTCCTGTCCGAGCGGGGCTTCGAGCGGGTCGACGCCGAGCACTTCGGAGTCGGGTACGCCCCCGCCGAGTGGGACCGCCTGGCCCGCCACCTGCTTGCCCGGGGTTTCACCGCGGCCGAGGTCATCAAGGGCGGCCTGGCCCGCGAGGGCCGCCGCGGCCCGGTCGACCGCTTCCGCGGCCGGCTCGTCTGGCCGATCCGCGACATCACCGGCGAGACGATCGGCTTCGGCGCGCGCAAGCTGCTCGAAAGCGACGACGGGCCGAAGTACCTCAACACCCCCGAAAGCCCCATCTACAAGAAGAGCACCGTGCTCTACGGCATCGACCTGGCCAAGCGCGAGATCTCCAAGCGCTCGCAGGCCGTCGTCGTCGAGGGGTACACCGACGTGATGGCCTGCCATCTGGCCGGCGTGCCCACGGCGGTCGCCACGTGCGGCACGTCCTTCGGCGAGGAGCACATCAAGGTCCTGCGGCGGCTCCTGCTCGACCAGGCCGAGTTCCGCGGCGAGGTCGTGTTCACCTTCGACGGCGACTCGGCGGGGCAGAAGGCCGCCCTGCGCGCTTTCGCCGACGAGCAGAAGTTCGTCACCCAGACCTTCGTGGCCGTCCAGCCCGACGGCCTCGACCCGTGCGACCTTCGCGTCAAGCACGGGGACGGCGCGGTGCGCGACCTGATCGCCGGGCGCGAGCCGCTGTTCGCGTTCGCGATCCGCAGCGTGATCTCCCGGTACGAGCTGGACTCCAACGAGGGCCGCCTGGCCGCGCTGGACGCCGCCGCGCCCCTGGTGGCCGGCATCAAGGACCTCGCCCTGCGCGGGCGGTACGCCGTCGACCTCGACCGCTGGCTCGGGTTCATGGACGAGCGGCTGGTGCTGCGCCGCATCCAGGAGGTCGCCGGGGGCGGGCGCCCGGCCGCCCCCGAGCGCGGCGGGCGGCGGGCCGCGCCGCGCCCGCCCGACCCGGCCGACCCCGCCGTCCGGCTGGAGTCCGAGGCGCTGAAGCTCGCCGTCCAGCGTCCCGCCCTCATGGGGCCGGAGTTCGACGCGCTCGGCGCGGGGGCGTTCACCGTCCCCGGGCACGCCGCGCTGTACGGGCTGATCATGGAGGCGGGGGGCACGGCGACCGGCGGCCCGGGCGGGCGCGACTGGGTCGACGTCCTGCTCGGCACCACGAACGACGACGCGCTGCGCGCGCTGGTGACGAGGTTCGCCGTCGAGCCGCTGCGGGCCGACCTGGAGGACGAGGAACGCTACGGCATGGCCGTCCTGGCGCGGCTGTCGGAGGTCGCGGTGACGCGCGCGCTCGTTCAGGTCAAGGCGAAGATGGAGCGGCTCAACCCGGTCGAGCAGCAGCAGGAGTACAACCGTCTGTTCGGGGAACTCGTGGCGCTCGAACAACAACGCCGCGTGTTAAGAGAACGAGCCGTCGGCGCATAAGAATCTTTACTTTCCGCTCATCGCCATGGCCAAACATTTGGTTGATATCGATTCGGTAATGAATTCAGCTTACCATCGGTGACAAAAATAGGGCCTGCCGTTTTACGGTGCCTATACAGCAGACTATGTGCCGTGGGTACATCGGTGCTGCCAAGTGGACCGCCATCGGTAGACCAGGTGGCGGATCTAGTCGCCAGAGGAAGAGAGCGCGGGAGCGTCACCGTCGACGACGTCGCCGCCGCGCTCGACCGCTCCGAGTTGCCACCCGACGCGCTGGAGCGCGTCGTGCGGATGCTCGCCGAAAAGGGTGTGGAGGTGCTCGAGCCCCAGGGCGACGACGACACCGTCCGCCCTGACGAGGAGGACGTCGGCAAGCGCGCGCCGACCAGCGACCTCGTCCGGATCTACCTCCGCGAGATCGGCAGGGTGCATCTGCTGACCGCCGAGGAGGAGGTCGAGCTCGCCAAGGCCATCGAGGCCGGGCTGTTCGCCGAGGACAAGCTCTGCGAGGTCGGGTGCCGGCTCGCCACCCCCGAGTTCGAGGAGCTGGTCTGGGAGGGCGTCCGGGCCAAGCAGCGGCTCATCGAGGCCAACCTGCGGCTGGTGGTGTCGATCGCCAAGCGCTACGTCGGGCGCGGCATGCTGTTCCTGGACCTGATCCAGGAGGGCAACCTGGGCCTGATCCGCGCGGTCGAGAAGTTCGACTACACCAAAGGCTACAAGTTCTCGACCTACGCCACCTGGTGGATCCGCCAGGCGATCACCCGCGCCATCGCCGACCAGGCGCGGACGATCCGCATCCCGGTCCACATGGTCGAGACCATCAACAAGCTCGTCCGCGTGCAGCGCCAGCTCCACCAGGACCTCGGCCGGGAGCCCGCCCCCGAGGAGATCGCCCTGGAGATGGACCTGCCCGTGGACCGGGTGGTCGAGATCCAGCGCATCGCCCAGGAGCCGGTGTCCCTGCAGTCGCCGATCGGCGAGGAGGACTCCGACCTCGGTGACTTCATCGAGGACGCCGACGCCGTCGTGCCCATCGAGGCCGCCGCGTTCATCATGCTGCAGGACCAGCTCGACGACATCCTCGCCACCCTCTCCGACCGCGAGCAGCGGATCATCCAGCTGCGCTTCGGCCTGGCCGACGGGCATCCGAGGACGCTGGAGGAGGTCGGGCGGGAGTTCGGCGTGACGCGCGAGCGCATCCGGCAGATCGAGTCCAAGACGCTCGCCAAACTACGCCACCCGACCCGCGCGCAAATGCTGCGCGACTATCTCGACTGAACGCGGTGCCGGGACGGCGACCGGGAGGCCATCCCGATCGCCGTCCCCGCCGTGCGCCCCCGCGTTCCCCGGGAATTCTACGCGGCAAATTCTTAGCTCAATCTCGTATATGATTCCGACATATTTCAGGTCGTGATTCAATGGTGTGAAAAGAGCCGGCGGATTCTCCTTTGGCGGGCCGAATGAATCATGCCGCCCAATGAAGGGCCTCACATTCGGCGGCGGCGGGGGATGATGGGCGCACACGGGCACACATGGGCGACACGGACACGGCCCGCGTCCGGTCCAGGGCTTCACAGGCCATAGGCCGTGGACCGGGCGCGGGTCCTCAGGAGGGCAACCCCTGCGGCTCGGTCGCCCGCACCCCGGGCGCGCCCGACCGGTAGCTTTCACGCATGAGACTTCCCTGGGGCTCCCGCGCCCTGCCCCCGGAGGCCGGCGTCACGCTGGAGCCGGGGGAGCGGGCGCTGGTCCACGCCCGGACGCCGGACGGCGGCTACGTCGTGGCCACCGACCGCGCCCTGCGCCTGCCGGGCGAGAGCCCGCTGCCCTGGTACCGCATCGACCGGGCCCAGTGGGACGAGGAGGGGCTGCAGGTCGTGGCCACCGACGGCGGCGAGTGGCGGGTCTCCCTGCCCGAGCCCGGCCGGCTGCCCGAGGCGGTGCGCGAGCGGGTCACCTCGTCCATCTTGGTCAACCGGCACGTGCGGCTCGGGGAGCGCGGGGGCGTGCGGCTGGTCGCCCGCCGGGTGCCCGGGCGGGACGACGCGCTGTGGGAGCTGGTGTTCGACCCCGGGCTCGACGCCTCCGACCCGGGGCTGCGCGCCGCCGCCGAGCAGGTGCTGGAGGACCTGCGCCGCAACCTCGGCATCTGAGGCGGCCTTCGCGTCCCGACCGCGCGGCGTCTGAGGCGGCCTTCGCGATCGGACCGTGCGGCGTCGGAGGCGGCCCGCGCGACCGGAGCGAACGAAACCCGCGTCGCGCGCGGGCCTCGTTCGCTCCGGACCGGTTACAACGGTCACACCGCTCGAACCGGTCGCATCCGGTCGGCTCCCGGTCAGGTGACGCGTTCGACCTCGCTGTCGGGCCAGCCGGTCCCGGTGTCGTCCTGGGCGGCCCAACCGTTCTTGTGCAGGAACGGCACCCTGTCGCCGAGGACGTCGCCGAGCTTGTGTCTGGTGACCTCGGCGGCCTTGGAAGCCTGCGCGCCCGCCAGGCCGGCGGCCTGCTGGACGGCGGGGCTGTCGGCGACCCGCTGCGCCACGCGTTTGATCTGCTCGTAGCGCTCGCGGCCCGCCCGGCTGCCGAGGACGTACCCGACGGCCAGGCCCACGGTGAACGTCAATCGATATCGCATCTACTCACACCTCCGGTGCGGCTGGCATCTCCGCTTCCCGGTCCCCTACCCCGGCAGCGTGCGGTTATGGTCTGAACTCGCCCCGCGTTCGGGCGAGGAGCCCCCCTCCCACCCATGAGAGGGGTGATCGAGTGCGACACGCACCCTCCGGAATGCGCTAATCTAGTTCCGCGCCGCAAGGAAGGGCCTGAAAATCCTCCGGGCGACGTGCGCGATCCCGTGTAGCTCAATCGGCAGAGCAGCCGGCTGTTAACCGGCAGGTTATAGGTTCGAGTCCTATCGCGGGAGCCACGCTCCAGCAGCCCCAGTGACCATCGTCCTGGGGCTGTCGCCGTTCCTGGCCCCCTCTCTCCCCGGACGCCGTCCGTCCACCTGGGAATCTCCGGAACCTCCGGACAAATCATCTGCGATGGCAGAAGATGTGGGTCTGCCGTGCTTCGTGGCATATCGCGCACGACCCGCCGCACACCGTGACCGGGTGCGTCCGTGCGGGAGGCCACGACCGTACGGCGGCCGCGGATCATGCCCAGGGCAGCGGGGAAGGGCCGCTGCGCGCAGGACGCTCGCACCCCCGGAAGGTGCGCGGCGCCCGTGTAAGCACCCTGGTGGTTCTCGCATGCTCGTGTGGTGGAAATCTCGACGCCGTACCCCGTCCCGCGCCCCCGAGGGGCCCGTAGGTGAGGCGGTGTGCGGCGGCATGGCCCCGGACGCCGGGCCTCCGGCGCCGCCGGCGCACCGGGAGGGGGCCGGCACCGGGCCGGTGGACCCGGCCCAGGCGGAGGCGTTCCTCCGGCTCTTCCACGCGGAGAACCCCTCCGCGGGGCCGCTTCAGCCGCGATTACGGGAGGTCACCTCGCAGATCGCCCGATACGGCACCTACACCCACACCCCGGAGGAACTGGTCTTCGGCGCGCGGGTGGCCTGGCGCAACAGCAACCGGTGCATCGGCCGCCTGTACTGGCGCTCGCTGCGGGTGCGGGACCGCCGGTCCGTGCACACCGCCGAGGGGGTCGCGGGCGAGTGCGTCCGCCACCTGCGCGAGGCGACCGGCGACGGGCGCGTCCGTCCGACGATCACCGTCTTCGACCAGGACCGTCCGGGACGTCCCGGGCCGAGGATTCTGAACGAGCAGCTCATCCGGTACGCCGGGTACGTCGGCCCGCAGGGGGAGGCCGTCGCCGGAGACGCGCGCAACGCCGCCCTCACCGCCACCGCCCGGCGCCTCGGCTGGCCCGGCGGCCCCGGGACCGACTTCGACGTGCTCCCGCTCGTGATCGAGGCGGGGGACCGCTCGCCGCTGCTGGCGGCGATTCCGGGCGACGCGGTGCTGGAGGTCCCGCTCGAACACCCCGCCTACCCGTGGTTCGCCGACCTCGGGCTGCGCTGGCACGCCGTGCCCGCGATCTCCGGCATGTGCCTGGAGATCGGCGGCGTCTGCTACCCCTGCGCGCCGTTCAACGGCTGGTACATGGGGACGGAGATCGGGGCGCGCAACCTCGCCGACGAGGACCGCTACAACCGCCTGGGCGTGGTGGCCGAGCGGCTCGGCCTGGACACCTCCAGCGACCGCACCCTGTGGAAGGACCACGCGCTGGTCGAGCTGAACGTGGCCGTGCTGCACTCGTTCACCCGGGCGGGCGTGACGATCACCGACCACCACACCGAGGCCCGCCGGTTCATGGCCCATCTGGAGCGCGAGGAACGTTCCGGGCGCGTCTGCCCGGCCGACTGGTCCTGGATCGTCCCGCCGCTCTCGGGCTCGCTCACGCCGGTCTTCCACCGGTACTACGACGACGTCCATCTTTCCCCGGCATTCGTCCACCACCCCCGCAAAACCGACGACGGGCACTGAACCGCCCAGCGGAGCGAGGCCATGGGCACAGCCTTGGTGCGAGTCCGCATGGGCGTGTAGAACTATATTCGGTAGCGGTCTCTCCCGGGGAGGTTCCATGTCCGATCTCGTGCTGTCGTCGCTGGACGAGGGCGTGCTGACGCTGACGTTCAACCGGCCCGAGCGGCTCAACGCCTGGACCGGCGCGATGGGCCGCCGGTACTTCGACCTGCTGGAGGAGGCCGAGCGCGACCCTGCGGTCCGTGTGATCGTCGTCACCGGCGCCGGGAAGGGCTTCTGCGCGGGCGCGGACTTCGAGACGCTCAGCGCCGTTCAGGACGGCTCCTACGACGAGGAGCCGGACAAGCGGCCCGGCACCTTCCCCACGACGATCCGCAAGCCGATCATCGCGGCGGTCAACGGCGCCTGTGCGGGGCTCGGCATGGTGCAGGCGCTGGTGTGCGACCTGGTGTTCACGGCGGCCGAGGCCAAGTGGACCACCGCGTTCGCCCGGCGCGGCCTGATCGCCGAGTACGGCCTGGCCTGGATCCTCCCCAGGCTGGCCGGGCAGGCCGCCGCCATGGACCTGCTGCTCTCGGGCAGGACGTTCACCGGCGCCGGGGCGGGCGAGCTGCGCCTGGCCGCCCGCGTGGTGCCCGGGGAGCGGCTGCTGGAGGAGGCCGCCGCCTACGCCCGGGAGCTCGCGGTCCACAGCTCGCCGGCCTCGATGGCCATCATCAAACGCCAGATTTGGGGCGATTGGGATAAAACGCTCGACGAGTCCGCCGCCGAGGGCGTCCGGCTCATGATGGAGTCCTTCGAACGCACCGATTTCGCTGAGGGCGTTGCCAGCTATCTGGAGCGCCGCCCGCCGGCGTTCCCACCGCTGGACCGGCGGTAACGCCCTCCGGTGGCCCCCACGCGCCGCCGCGAGGGAGTACGATCTTCAACGGCGCCGACCCCCCTGCGTTGGCCATGCCCCCGGGACATGGTGTTGAATAGGGAGCGGTTGTAGTAGAGGTTCGTTAACGTGTAGCAGCGCCTGCGGAGTTCTTACAGCGGGCGTTCCACCATGCGAAGCCACGTGCTTTCGAGGGGCGGTCGGTCGCTAGACAACCCGAGGAACCACGCCGTGGTCCTCGTAGATCGTCTCATGAGGAGATTCAGTTCATGGCTCAGGGAACCGTCAAGTGGTTCAACGCCGAAAAGGGCTTCGGTTTCATCGCTCCCGATGACGGCAGTGCGGACGTCTTCGTCCACTACTCCGCCATCGACTCCAGCGGCTACCGCAGCCTCGAGGAGAACCAGCGCGTCGACTTCCAGACGACGCGTGGCCCGAAGGGCCCGCAGGCAGAGCAGGTCCGCCCGCTCTAAGACCGAGCTCAATCCGTGCGCACGGGCCACCAGACGGAACCCGTGCGGACAGGTTTCAAGCTCACGCGAGGACGGCGCCCGCCGTCCTCGCCCTAGGACGTCGGGGCGGTTCGCCCAAATGTGAACCGCCCTCTTCGTCCATCGATTGGAGGTCCTCGATGGACCTGCACCTCATCGTCCAGGCCGACTCGACCGTCCTCCGCGTCCGCGGTGACGTCGACATCTCCTGTTCACCCGAGCTGCGCGAGCGCCTGCTCGCCGCGCTCGAGCCGCCACGCCCGCGCCTCGACGTCGATCTGTCCGAGGTGACCTTCATGGACGCGAGCGGGGTGGCCGCCCTGATGGCCGCCCGCCGCCGCTCACTGCGTCTCGGGGGAGGCGTGCGCCTCGTCTCCCCGTCCTCGTCCGTACGCCGGGTGCTCGAGGCGAGCGGGCTGAGCTCACGGTTCCCTGTCCGCCTTGTCGCAGGGCCGGAGCCCGCGCCTCCCGGTGCCGAGGCGCGTCAGGCCACCTTCGGCGCCTCCGGTTGAGGCACTCCTGAACCACATCGTCTCCCCGGCGTCCACTTCACACGAGTGGACGCCGTTCGGCTTACCATGGTCTTGACGCTGTTCCATGTATTTCCTACCTTGTAAATAGGTTAATAGCGGGAGGCGAGCGTGACCGGATCCATCTGCGTCGTCGGTGCCGGTGCGACGGGTATCCGGCTGGTGGAGCGGATCCGCGCCAACGCCGCCAGGGCGAGCTCCCGGCGCCCGCTGGAGGTCCACCTCGTGGACCCCGACGCGCCTCCACCCGGGGCGGTGAGCCCGGATCCGCAGTCCCCGGGCCTGCGGATCCACCTGCACCGGGCCGGCGCCATCGACCTCGCCGGCCGCCGCGTCCTCCTCGACGACGGCACGCGAGTCGACACCGACGCGGTCGTCCTCGCCCAGGGCTGGCCCGGCGTCCTGCCCTCGGCCCGCGAGCAGGAGCTGCGCCGGTTCGCCCACGAGCAGGGGCTCTACTACCGGCCCGCCGGGCACGTGGCCGACCGTCCCCTGGAGCAGGTGGCCGGCGGCGAGCCGGTGCTGGCGATCGGCCTCGGCTCGGTGCTGGCCGACGTGCTCACGCGGCTCACCGTCGCCCGGGGCGGGCGGTTCCGGCACGGATCGGACGGCGAGCTGATCTACCACCCGAGCGGGCGCGAGCCGCTGGTCCACGTCGGCTCGGTGCGCGGCGTGCCCCCGCACTGCCAGGTCGGATACCGGCTCACCGGCGAGCGCCCGCCGCCCCCGAGGTTCGTCAGGCGCGCGGGCGAGGGGGCGCGCGACTTCCGCGCGCAGGTGTGGCCCCTGGTGGCCAAGGACCTCGCGTACGCCTACTACCACCACCTGCTGACCGTCCACCCGGACCGCACGCGCGTGAGCTGGGACGCCTTCGCCGACGCCTTCGAGGCGGAGGAATGGGACGGCAGGGCCATGCGCGCGCTGATCCGCACGGCCGTGCCCCGCTTCGAGGACCGCCTCAACTTCGCCCGCCTGGACCGGCCGCTCGCCGGCATCAGGTTCGGCGACCTCGCCGGGCTGCAGCGGTGGATGCACGGCTACCTGTCCGCCGACCTGACCCGCCGCGCCGACCCGTCCCACAGCGCCGACCTCGCCATGATCCACGCGCTGCGCGGCGTGCTGGACCACCTCACCGGACGGGTGCCGGACGACCCCTGGTTCCACCGCCTCGCGCGCCACGCCGCCGGGACGCTGCCCGCCGCGCGCATCGCCGAGCTCCGCGCGCTGGCCCGGGCGCGGGTGGTGACGTTCCTCGGCGCCGAGACGCGGGTCGAGCCCACCCGGGACGGCGTGTGGCGCGCGACCTCGGCCACCGTGCCCGGCGCCGTCACCGCCCGGGCGTTCATCGAGGCCAGGCGCCCCGGACCGAGCCTGGACCGCACCCGCGACCCGCTGCTCAGGCGTCTGTACGCCCGGGGGGAGTGCGCCGAGGAGTCCGGGCGGCTGAAGGTGAGCCTGCCCGGCCACCGCATCGTCGACCAGAACGGGACGGCGCATCCGCACCGCTTCGCGCTCGGGCCCTGGACCACCGGCGGCCACCCCCTGTCCGCCGACGACCCGGCGATCCGCCACGCCGACACCCTCGCCCGCACCCTGCTCACCGCCGCGGCGGACCCCCGGGTGGCGCGGGTCGCCTAGGCCCGTGGCCCGCGGGTGACCGTCAGGCGAGGCGGCGGGCGCCCGGGGCGGGGGTGGCGGGGAGGAAGCGGGGGGCGGCCCAGCCGCGGCCGGCGTACGAGCGGGCGACCTCCTCTTGGACGTGGTCCAGGCGGTCGGCGGCGACCAGCGCGATCGCCGAGCCGCCGAAACCGCCGCCCGTCATGCGCGCCCCGCGCGCGCCGCCCCGGACGGCGGCCTCGACCGCGACGTCGAGCTCGGCGCACGACACCTCGTACTGGTCGCGCAGGGACAGGTGGGAGGCGTTCAGCAGCGCGCCGATCTCGCGCAGGGCCCCGGCGCGCAGCAGGCCGATCACCGCCTCCACCCGGTGGTTCTCGGTGACCACGTGCTGGGTGCGGCTGCGCTTGTCGCCCCGCAGCAGCGCCAGGGCCGCCGCGAGGTCGGTGACGTCGCGCAGCGACTCGACGCCGAGGCGCTTGGCGGCGTTCTCGCAGTCCTGGCGGCGGCGGGCGTACTGGCCGTCGGCGAGCTCGTGGTGGACGCCGGTGTCGATGATCAGCACCTGGAACCCGTCGGCGGCGAGGTCGAGGGGGACGGCACGGGTGCCGAGGCTGCGGCAGTCCATGAACAGGGCGTGCCCCTCCTTGCTCAGCGCGGAGGCGGCCTGGTCCATGATGCCGCAGGGCATCCCGACGAAGTCGTTCTCGGCCTTCTGGGCGAGCAGGGCCAGGTCGAGCCCGCTCAGCCCCAGCTCGAAGAGATCGTTGAGCGCCAGGGCGACCGAGACCTCCAGGGCGGCGCTGGAGGACAGCCCCGCGCCCCGGGGCACGTCGCCGTCGATCACCAGGTCGGCGCCCCGGACGTCGTGCCCGGCCTGGCGCAGCGCCCAGAAGACGCCGACGACGTAGCGCGTCCAGCCCTCGGCGCGGTCCCAGGCGGCGGCCTCGTGGACGTGAGCGCGCCCGGCGGCGTCCTGCAGGGAGATCAGCCGGACGGTGTCGTCATCGCGGCGGGCGACGGCGGCCGTCACCCCCCACGGCACCGCGAAGGGCAGCACGAAGCCGCCGTTGTAGTCGGTGTGCTCGCCGATCAGGTTCACCCGCCCCGGCGCGTGCCAGAGGCCCTCGGGATCACGGCCGAACGCCGTACGGAACGCTTCCGCAGCACGCATGACGACGCTCTCCTTCGCTCGGGGTCCCCGCAAGCCTAGTCCGCCCCGGCCACCCGCCCGCGCGTGCGAGGCTGGACCTGTGGACAATCGCGCGTCATCCACAGCCGAAGGGCTTCCGGGCCTGCGGCTGCCGAGCCCGATGGAAGAGGTCGACGACCCGAGGCTCGGCGGCGTCCGCCTGTTCCTCAAACGGGACGATCTCCTCCATTCCGACCTGCCGGGGAACAAGTGGCGCAAGCTCAAGGACAACCTGGCCGAGGCGGCGCGGCAGGGGGCGCACACCCTGCTGACCTTCGGCGGCGCCTACTCCAACCACGTCCGCGCCATGGCCGCCGCCGGCCGTCACTTCGGCTTCGCGACGATCGGCGTGATCCGCGGCGAGGAGCACCTGCCGCTCAACCCCTCCCTCGCGTACGCCGTGGCGCGAGGGATGCGGCTGGCCTACCTGGACCGCACGACCTACCGCGCGAAGAACGACCCCGAGGTCATCGCCCGCTTGCGTGAGGAGCACGGCGATTTCCATCTGATCCCCGAGGGCGGCAGCAACGCCTGGGCGGTACGAGGGTGCGCCGAGCTGCCCGCGGAGGTCACCGCCCAGCTCGGCGGCGACGGCTACGACGTGATCTGCTGCGCGTGCGGCACCGGCGGGACGCTCGCGGGCATCGCCGCGGGCCTGCCCCCCGGCCGCCGTGCCCTGGGGTTCTCGGTGCTGAAGGGCGGGGAGTTCCTGGCGGGCGAGGTGGAGCGGCTGCGCCGCGAGGCGTACGGCACGTCCTCGCCGAACTACACCCTGGAACACGGCTTCCACTTCGGCGGCTACGCCCGGATCCCCGCCGAGCTGGACGATTTCGCCCGTGACTTCGCCGCCCGGCACGGCCACGTCCTGGAGCGGATCTACGTCGCCAAGATGCTCTACGGCGTCTTCGCCCTCGCCGCGCGCGGCGCCTTCGCGCCGGGGACGCGGATCGTCGCGGTCGTGACCGGTGGCGCGGCGCCCTGGGACGACACCGGCGGGCGAACGCGCGGAATCGGCGGGAAACCTGGGAAAGCTGGGAACTGACGGAAAGTTGGGAGTCGGAACGGAGGAAAGATGGTAACGGTCGCAAAATGATGTAAGCGGTTTGCAGCCGTTGCGACCTATGATTGCGCCGTGACTCGGCGACTTGCGGAAGTGGCGAAGAAGGTCGGCGTCAGCGAGGCGACCGTGAGCCGCGTGCTCAACGGCAAGCCGGGGGTGGCGGAGGCGACCCGCGCGGCCGTCCTGACCGCCCTGGACGTCCTCGGTTACGAACGCCCGACGCAACTGCGCGGCGAGCGGGCCCGGCTCGTCGGCCTCGTGCTGCCCGAGCTGGGCAACCCGATCTTCCCCGCGCTCGCGGAGGTCGTCGGCGGCGCCCTCGCCCAGCAGGGCTTCACCCCCGTGCTGTGCACCCGCACCGCAGGCGGGCTCTCAGAGGCCGACTACGTCGAGATGCTGCTGGAGCAGCAGGTGTCCGGCGTCGTCTTCGCCGGCGGGCACTACGCCGAGGCCGACGCCCCCCACGAGCACTACTACCGCCTGCTGGAGCTGCGCCTGCCCGTCGTGCTGGTCAACGCCGCCACCGACAGCCTCGGCTTCCCCCAGGTCTCCACCGACGACGCCGTGGCGGTCGAACAGGCGTTCGGCCACCTCGCCTCGCTAGGCCACGAGCGCATCGGCCTGGTGCTCGGCCCGGACGACCACATCCCCTCACGCCGCAAGATGGCCGCCTTCATGGCCTCCGCCAAGGCCGCCGGCCTCCCGGCGGGCCCTGAGTGCGTCGAGCACACGCTTTTCTCCCCCGAGGGCGGCCAGGCCGTCACCACCAGGCTGCTCAAGCGCGGCGTCACCGGCATCATCTGCGCCAGCGACCCCCTCGCGCTCGGGGCCGTGCGCGCGGTGCGCCGCTTCGGCATGTCGGTACCCGAGGACGTCTCCGTGGTCGGCTTCGACGACTCCGCCTTCATGAACTGCACCAACCCGCCGCTGACCACCGTCCGCCAGCCCATCGAGGCCATGGGCAGGACCGCCGTCACCCTGCTGGTCGGCCAGATCGAGGGCGCCTCGGTCACCGCCGAGGAGCTTCTTTTCGAGCCGGAGCTGGTCGTGCGGGGGTCCACCGCCCCCGCCCATAACCCGCCGGCCGCGCTGGTGGACCAGGGGCACGGCGCGCGCGGCCGTACTTAGAACGTGACACAGGGCGCGTAAGGTGACACGGCGGGCCCCACCCCGGCGGGCGTCCCTGGTCACAGAAGGAAAGGCAGGTGTCATGTCGCCCGATCGTCGCATCCTGTTCGTCCATGCCCATCCCGACGACGAGTCGATCGGCACCGGCGCGACGATGGCGAGGTACGCGGCCGAGGGCGCCCACGTCTGCCTGGTGACCTGCACGCTCGGCGAAGAGGGCGAGGTCATCCCGCCCGAGCTGCGCCACCTGGCCGCCGACCGCGAGGACCGGCTGGGGGAGTACCGCGCCGTCGAGCTGGCCCGCGCGTGCGCGGCGCTGGGCGTCGCCGACCACCGCTTCCTCGGCGGGGCCGGGCGCTGGCGCGACTCGGGCATGATGGGCGCGCCCACCAACGAGGACCCGGACTGCTTCTGGCAGGCCGACCTCGACCTCGCGGCGGCCGAACTGGTCGGCGTCATCCGCGAGGTGTGCCCGCAGGTCGTCGTGACCTATGACGACAACGGCTACTACGGCCACCCCGATCACATCCAGGCCCACCGCGTCGCGTGGCGCGCCTTCGAGAAGGCCGCCGACCCGTCCTTCGGCGAGGGCGAGCCGTGGACCCCGTCCCGCTTCTACGCCACCGCCATGCCCCTGTCGATCCTGGAGCGGGGCGTGGACGCGGGCCCGTTCGAGCGCCTGAGGTCCGTGGAGGAGTTCGGCTTCGGCGTCCCCGACGCCCAGGTGACCACGCGCATCGGCGCGGGCCCCCACCTGGAGGCCAAGCGCGCCGCCCTCCGCGCCCACCGCACGCAGATAACCGTCAAGGGCGACTACTTCGCCCTGTCCAACGACATCGGCCAGCCCCTCTTCCCGGCCGAGTACTACACCCGCCTCGCCGGCCCCGAGGGCCCCACGGACGAGACCGCCCACGAGACGGACCTCTTCGCCTGACGGCACGAACCCGGCATCTGCCGAGCTGCCTATTCGAGGACGGCACGACTCGACTCCCTTTTTTCGCGGTATAACTAGGGAGTGGTCGAGTGAGGAGGGGATCTCGATGACCGCCGTCAAGGTCCGCAAGGCGATGGCTCACGCGGGCAAGGAGAAGAAGACCCGGGCCGCCGCCTCCGTGCAGCCGCGCCATGCCGTCGCCATGGCCGCGGACGCCTTGCGCACCAAGGAAGCCGAGGAACGCGCTGCTCTGGCCCTGTTCGACCAGGCCGGCAAGCTGGACAAAGTGGCTTCGAACACACACGAGACCGATACGCGCGACGCGGTCAGGGAAGTGGTCGCCGACCTACTGGCTCGAGCCGAGCCCGTCCGGGTCGCCACCGCGTCGAAGATTCTCGAGCTCGACATGAAGACCGTGCGAGCCTGGGTCAAAGAGGGGGTGCTCACCTCGGTCCAGGCGAAGCCCCGGCTGATGCTCGACGCGGAGCGCTTGTACGCCGTGGCGACCCTCGTCCGCGACCTCCGGGAGGCCGGGCGCTCCCGGAATCTCCTTCAGGCGGTATGGCGGCGTCTGGAGGACGACGGACTGCTGGAGAGTGACGAACTGGCCGAGGGCCTTGAGCAGATGCGGAAGGGCGCGGGCCGTCCGTGGCGCGAGATCAGGGCCGAGTGGAGTTCGAAGGATCCGGGACTGTTCGCCGATGAAGACTGAGGTCTTTTGATCAGTAGGTTCAGGGTTCGAGTCCCTGGCGCCCCACCAGCCAACACTCCATCTGACCTGGGGTTTGTCGGTCGAGATGGGTCTTAGGGGGAGAAGTTGATCGCGGTTGGTTGCTCGTTCGCGTGCTGCCGGTCGGGCCATCGGACTTCGGCATCGGATTCCTGCACCGGCCGGGCACACGGTAGGTCATTAAGAGCCCATCTGTCAGACCAGACCACGAAGAGGCTCTGGCACTAATTTCGGAATCAGTGCCAGAGCCCAAAGTGGAGCGCCGTTGACACCCGGCGTGGACACGAGTCCTTTGGCGTTCCCGGCGACAGACAGCCGGTGGTCCCATCGCGTACGCTTCACCCGAATGGTGCACCCGATTCTGTTATGGATTTGATCTAGGCAATCGCATCCTTGTAGATCAGGCGCACCTTCTTCATATCAACGATCCTATCCGGCCTTCAGCGCTGAATAGCGGAGGTTACTGCACTGCGCATCACGCGTTCGAGGTCCTCCACGAAGCCATGCAGGGCGGCGCCGCAGGAGAACCATCGAGAAAGGATCACCGCAGGCTGCTGCGGATCGGCCTGCCGGTCGGCGAGCTACCGGTTTTCCTGAATTCTCGGCAAACACGTAACTATCAGAAGTACTGTTGCTACCGCGATGGCACCACACGACCACCACACAGCCGCAACTGAGCAGATCGGCATCGATTTCGGCTCAGGCCGTGAAAGCATCACGCTCAAGGAGCGCTTCGACCCATTCGTCGCGCCGCTTGCAGTCGACGCGGGTGCGGTCACGAAAGACCCTCAGGCGCTCGAGATCGCTCGCGCGGTGTACGCGGCTTTCGGCGACCTCGACAACGGCTCCGGCTTGACACGCAACGAGTTGATCGCGGCCTGTGTGCCCCGCTTCTCCTCTGCCAATGTGGCCAGCCGGATCAACGTGTTCATCGGAACGCGCATGCTTCTCGCCAACGACAGCCCCGACCGCCAGCATCAGGAGCGCTACCGCATCAATGACATGAGCGCGGTCGCACTGCTCGTGTTTGGTCGCCTCGATCGCGAGGGCGGGATCGAGGAGATCACCCTGTTGCTCAGTCGCACGACTCGCGAGATTGAGGATGGGCTGCTGACCGAGGCCGAGGTCAGCGAGCGGATCACGGAGGCGCGGCAGGCTCTGGCGGTTACCACCACCAATCTCCTTCGCTTAGTACGCGATCGAACTATTGAGGAACTCCTGGAGGAACGCAGAAGCCAACGATCGGCCGCAGCTCTGTTGACGGAAGCCAAGACGCTTGTCACGGTCGTAGCGGACCGATTTCACCAGCAGATGGGAGCGGGGCAGCGTCTTATCAGGGCCGCCTCCCGTTACTGCGAGGCGGTTGGAGAGCTGTGGGACCGGTTGGTCCGCCTCGCCAGCACGCGCCGAGACTTCTCGATGCTCTCTCCGGAGCAGTACCGGACGGCAGCTCAACGATCGAGTGCGGAACGGTTGGCCGAAGTCTTCTCCCGAACGGTATTCGACCCGCCGAGCCTCACCACCAACGCCGAGCGCCTGATCGACGCAGTCGATGAATACCGTCCCAGGCCACCCCGACGTCGACCACCGCCCTCCGCAGCTAGCCCATCTGACCGCGACCCGGTCTCCGAAGCTCGGCAGCGAGCGGAGCTGGCTCGCGCACGGCGAATCGCCAACATCGAGAGGGCTCTTCAAGGACGCAACGAGGTTGATCTGACCGACATCATCAGAGCGGCGGGTCGGCCAGGCGCCATCCAACTTGTCGTTCAAGTTCTCCTGGCGTCAGCAGCACCCGACATTCCGCTAACCGCGACCCTCTCCACGGCGATCCTGACCGACCCTGTGGCGACGGTCTCCTTCGTCACACCTGTCTGGGTACACCGTGGCCATGAGCCTTCGCCCGTGGAGGTGACGACCACCGATGTCGCTGGACGATGACTCTGCGTATCTGCTTGCCAAGATGCGCGTGACGAGAACGCTGCCGTATCCCAGAAGCGCTCGCGAACTGGGCGATCTCCATGCTGCCGCCAACCAGGTAGGCCAGGTGCTGACGGAAGTCCGCGACGAGTGTGACGCTCGAGCCCTGATCGTCTCCTGGCTGGGTGCGCGGGAACTGCTTGGGCAAGAGACGCACGAGCCCTACTTTCGGCGGCCGACATCGACCCAGTTGTACGTTCTCGCCGCGTGTGTCCGCTGGTGCTGGCCGGACCCCAACAAACCTCTTTATCCTGGTGCGCCTGCCGCTGAGTCGGAAATACTCGACTCGCTGCAGGCGATGCCCTTCACAGGGTCCAGTCAGCGGATGAGGGGGATTCATCGAGCCGCGCTGCGTCGGCTGACGGTGTGCGGCCTTGTCTGGCGATCCGCAGAAGGCGGGCTAGTCAAGCTGGGACCGGCTATCGCACTGTGGTCTGAGGACGACGTAGCTGCTCTTCGCGCGGAGTACCATCGCCTGCCTGGTCCGGAGGGTTTCTAATGCCGGCGTCATTGGCTCTGCTCTCCGAGCGTCGCCAGGCTCAAGTACACGCCGCAGTGGCCGCGCTGGACAATGCACAGAGTCCGATTCCGACACACCTTTTCCCCGCTCTGGCGGAACCTGCGCTGCGTTGCGTGGTCGAAGACGTCCTTGCTGCCTCTGGCCGGGTCTTGATCACTTGTCCGAATGGCCTGATCTCGGGCTATAGCGACGCCATCGCTGCCCGGCTCGCCGAGGAAGGCCTCGGCGTTTTGCCGGAGATCGATCGCGCCGTACTCGCCGTGATTCTGATCTTCAGCGTGGCCATTCCCCGAGCTGAGGGAGAGCTTCCCCCAGAGGCGCCCTGGACGAATGGCCGACCAGTCCCCGACGAGCAGTTCGACGGGATCGCTATACGACCTGGTCAGGTTGCGCAGTCGCTTCAGCGCCTCACCGACGCGGATCTCATCCGCGTGATACCCGGCAAGGGTCGCGTTCTCGGCTCTCAGTTCCACAGACTGACTCCGCAAGCAACCACGTTCCTGTTCGAGCAGTTGGTGTTGCTCGCCGATCCGTACGGTTCACTGGCCGACTCGATTAAACGCCGACGTACGCATCAACGTCGGACGACGAGGCCGTGGCTGATCTGGAAGCTGCCCTCGATGGAGAAGGAGACCGGCACCACCAGCACGGCTATGTACCCGTATACCCCGACCAGCTCGCCCACCGTGATGGCCCCCTCGGCTGCCAGCCGGGCGCCCAGCCAGGTGACGGCGGCCAGGAACAGGGCGGGCAATCCGGCGCCCAGCGCGCCGATCCAGCTCGTCAGCGACGCCACCCGGTAGCCCTGCTCGCGCAGGCTCGCCGAGTCGGCGCGGTACCGCGCGGCGTAGGTGCCCTTGCCGCCGAAGGCGTTGAGCACCCGAAGCCCCTCGATCAGGTCGACCAGGCGGGTGGTCAGCCTGCCCTGGGCCTCGCGATAGCCGTTCTGCACCTTCATCAGCCGCCCGAGCAGCGGGCCGAGCAGGATCGCCAGCAGCGGCACGCCCAGCAGCACCACCACGGCCAGCACCACGGAGACCTGCAGCAGCAGCGCCGCCACCACGCCGTAGCTGATCACCGCGCCCACGCCGGGGCCGGTCACCGTCAGCGAGGCGGCGATGGTGATGACGTCGCCGATGCCGATCGTCACCACGTCGCCCGTCGAAGCGCGCTTGGGCAGGTCGGCGCCCAGCTTGTTGATCTGCTCGACCAGGGCGCGCACGGTGCGGAAGTTGGCGTCCATCCGGATCTTGGTCATCGTGCGGTGCCGCAACATCGCCAGCCAGGCGTTGACCAGGCCCGCGCCGAGCAGCGCCAGCACCCAGCCGGGCGCCAGGTTGTCGTCGATCGCCCTGGACAGCAGGTACGGCGGGAGCGTCAGGCCCACCATCCAGAGGGTTCCCAGCGTCGCGCCCAGCGCGACCCGGCCCTTCTGCGCCCAGGCCAGCCAGCACAGATACCGAGCCGCCTTCATGGTGATCACGCTAGAGCATGGCTTCGGCGCATTTGCCCGCCCTGGAGCGGCCGTTCGTAGCGGCTGACCCAGGTGATCGGTCCCTCCTTGTCGCGCTGCCCGGGCGCGCCCGTGACCCATCCCCGAGTCGTCGCCTGCGACTCCAAGATGGCCGCCTCATTCGTATTCGATAAGCCCTTCCTCCTGTGCCCATCGCCTGAAACCACCGGAACCGAAGGGGAGGAAGTACTCGCCCGAAATTAGATCATCGGCAAGCGCCTCCACCATAGGCACAGTCAGTTGTCCTTCTCTGATCGCACTGCAGAGCAGCGGGAGAGTGGCTGTGACCCGGATGCCTTCCTCTTCGGCGATGGTGCGGGGAACGCTGTCATCAAGCACTATCTCAAACCCGCGGGTCTTTCCGAGAGCGAGCACGCCGCATTCGCCGCGGTTCCGTCCATCGGCGACAAGTCGCTGCTCATAGGCCGCAAAGGCAATCATGAAGCCTATGTCGTTGCTGCGGTCAACACTGATCCAGCCTGCGTCAAGGACCTGGTGCAAGGCGGGGGTGATCATGGACCTGGTTCTTGAGTTCGTGTTCGACGCTCTCCGGGACGATGACGAGGCGGTCGCCGGCGAGGAACTTCAAAACGCCCAACCACCCATTCACAGCGAAGTGCCGCAGCGGACCAGTATCGAAAACTAATGCGTTCGACGATGGTGTCACGACACAAACTTCCAGATCTCGTCTTCCCTGCGTTTCCGGCGCGGGGGTAGGTCGTATTCAGTAAAGGTGTCATGGAGTAGTTCAAGCGCGCGTTCCTGGCTGATCCGTTCGTCACGAAAGGTGCGCAGGACCGCCTTCTGATACGAAACGGGCAGGCTAGTTCCTTCAAGGTCGGCTGAAACAATTAGCCCGAATTCCACGATATCGGCACGAGTGGTGGTGACGCGGCGGATCAGTGCAGCGGCTTCTCCATCAACGAGATCCAACTCTTCCAGCCTTCTGGCGAGTGTCGCCATATCGACCCGAAACTTGCTGGCAAGCAGCACGGCGGCTACGCGAAGTTCGCGCGACTCATACTCAGCCCACGCAGCCCGCACGCCACGCTCGGGCAGCAGCAGCGACCGCGCAAACCCGTCCAGGCGTGTCTCAATGTCACTGCCCTGTCGGTCAGCGACTCTCCAGTCGATGGTGTACTCGTCAGCGATCAGGTAGTGACCCAACTCGTGAGCCGCTGCAAGGCGGCGGCGTCCCACCTTGTTGTGGCTGTTCACCAGACTCACCCCGCCGCGGCGGAGCAAGATCGTCCCGGCATCGGCTGTATCCACTCCCAGATCAACGGAGAAGATCAAGAGGCCGATCGCGGCAGCCTTCCCGACCAGGTCGCGTACGGGATCAGTGTCGGTGAGGCTGAGCATGGTCCGCGCGGCGACCGTGAGAGCGTCGGCGTCCGATGATGTTCTGGGGGGAGGAGACGGCACAATGTCATCTCCAGGCAGCGCGAGTTCGTCAGGGGCCAGTTCATTAACGAATTCAACGTCAGCAGCGATATTCGCCAGAAGTCTGTCAATCTTCGAGTCGGCCGTGTCCAGGCCCTGACCAGAGCGATGAGAGACCAGCGCCGGAATCGGCTCCGAGAGGAACGAGTACATACTTACGCCAAGAAACGCCGCGATATCCGACAGCTCAAGAGCGCTGACCTTGCGGATGCCACATTCGATCTTGTTCACTGCTGTTCGCTCAAGGCCCATGAGCTGAGCAAGTTCGCCCTGCTTCAAACCAGCCCGCTCACGCGCCTCCCGGACTCTGGCACCAAGCGTCTTCTCGTCGACCTCAGCCATGTGTACGATTTTCGCACACATGGAGGCCAGAGGCACGCATGCGGTCGTGGTAGATGCTGCGCCACCGGGCACGGGCTCGGCTACGGCACCTGGGATTATCGCGGGGCACGGCTACAGACAGCCGGGGGCTCAGTACTCACCGAACACCGCTCCTCGACGATCACTGTGAGGGACTTCGTTCGTTACGCCGCTGCCCGAGGGCGTTCAGGCGCCGACGACGCTGAGAAATCCGCTGGGAACGCGGTACGGCCCGCGTCCTGGTGGGGAGTGCGGGCCGTACCTGGGGAGGGGGCTGCGGGCGGCCGGTGACAGGAGGCCGGCGCGGGACCCGGGGGCGGAGGGTCAGGGGACCTGGAGGGTCACCAGGGGGAGGGGGCCGGGGGCGCCACGACCGGGGGACGGTCGTCGCAGGTGATGGTGTTCGGCAGTTCCCAGGGCGCGAGCCACGGGCCGGTGGTGCCGCCGCCGTCGTTGCCGCCGAGGTCCACCAGGGAGAACTCCGAGCCGGTCGGCGGGAAGTTGAACGACCCGCAGTTGTTGACGCCGACCGCGCCGACGTTGCGGGCGTCCACGTTCTCGAAGGTCGCCGAGCCCTTCACGCGGGCGCTGACCACCGAGGTTCCCGTGCCGTCGACCCGGATGTCCTTGAAGTGGACGTTCGTGATCGAGTACTGGTCCTTCACCGGCCAGTCGCTGACCATCATGATCGCGTTGTAGGTGTTGTCGAGGAAGTGGTCCCCGACGACCTGGATGTCGGCGTCGATGCTCTTCTCCAGCGCGAACAGCCAGATCGCGCCGAGGCCGATGTTCCAGTTCAGCTCGTAGGTACCGGCGCGGACCGTGGTGTTGTTCGTGATCCACAGGTGCCCGGCGAACGCCTCGGCGCCGAAGCGGGACCCGGCGTGGATGCCGCTGCCCTCGCGGGTCGGGTCGGCGACCAGGTTGCCCGAGACGGTGTTGTCCGTGCCGCCGTAGATCGCGATGCCGTTGGCGAGGACCGGGGTCTGCACGGTGTTGTGGTCGAAGGTGTTGCCGACGTTGGCGGTCTTCTCCGACCACATGGCCAGGCCGTCGTCGCCGGTGTTGCGGACGAAGGTGTTCGACACCGACGACCTGGTGACGCCGGTGTGGAAGTTGATGGCGTCGGCGATCTGGTCGACGATGACGCTGTTCTTGATCTTCAGGATGGTCATCGGGCCGTCGAACCACATGCCGACCTTGGTGTGGCGGATGTAGAGGCCGTCGATGGTCGAGTCGCTCAGCGCGCCGCCGATGCCGTTGACCTGGTCGGTGTCGATGCGCTCGCGGACATCGCCCTGGATCGTGAAGCCGGACAGGTGGACGTTCCTGCTGCCGCCCGCCGAGGCGTCCTTGCCGTAGAAGCCGACGCCGGTGTGCACCGAGCCGTCGGGGGCCGGCGTGGGCAGGGCCACCTCGCGGCCCTTGATGATCGTGTACCAGTTGCCTGCGCCCTCGATCGTCACGTCGTCGACGATGATGTGGCGGTTCACCTGGAAGGTGCCCGGCGGGACGTACACCTTGAGGTTGTTGCGCCTGGCGAAGGCGATCGCCTTGTCGAACGCGTCGGCGGAGTCGCGCCGGCCGAGCGGGTCGGCGCCGAACGCCAGCACGTTGGCCGCGACGACCCTCACGTGCGGCGCGCCGACGAGCTCGGAGTCGAGCAGGTCCACGACCGTCCACGCGGCGTTGCTTCCGGCCGGGACCGTGAGCCGCACCTTGTCACCGGCGCGGTAGGTCTTGCCGAGCGGCAGGCGCTGCTCGTCGTAGAAGTGGCTCGGGCGGAACGGCTTGGTGATCGCCGGCGGGGGCGTCGTGGCGTTCGGGACGCACTGGCACTCGGTGATCCACCAGTCCGGGTGCAGCAGGTCGGCGTTCGGGTCGTTGGCGAACGGGTACTGGTTGTACAGCCACGCGTACTGCGAGGTGAGGGTGAGGGTCTGCTTGGCCCCGCCGTTCACCGTCACGTTCAGCGGCGCGGTGATGCCGCCGCCGTTCGGCGCGTCCGGGATGCTGTAGCGCACGGTGATCGCGTTGGCCGCGCTCGGCAGCGTGAACTCGACGTACTGGCCGGGCGTCAGCTTGACCGCCTTACGGCCGGAGGCCTCCGACGGCAGCGTGTACGCCGTGCGGTCCGGGCCGATGACCATGCCGTTGGTCGTCGCGTTCTCCGCCTCCTGCTCGGCGAAGGCGACGGAGGCCCCACGGCCCGCGACGAGCGCGGGGTCGAGGGCGGCGCGGGTCACTGTGGGGGTCACGGCGGGGGAGGCGGCGAAGGACTCGCGCGCCGACTGGGACGGGGACTGGGCGTTCGCGGCCGTAGTGAGCCCCGCGAGCGCCAGCGCGGCACAGGCCACCACGGCGGGCAGCCTGAAGACAGCTCCTTGCATGGGGGTGAACTCGCCTTCTCAGGAGTGGCGGACGGAGAAGGGCCGGTCCGGGCGGGACCGGCCCGTGGTGGAGGGACGGTGAAGACAGAGGGCGTCCGTGTCCCCGAGAAGACGGCCGGCCCTGCGTGGCGGACGGGGTGCGGGTCGTGCGGACATCGTGCGGACGTGTGGCGCGCGTCGGTCGGACGCGGGCCGGACGTCGGTCGGATGTCGTGCGGACAGGGTCTTGCCGGCTCAGGCGGTGCGCAGCCAGACGGCGGTGTCGGTGGGGAGCAGTTCGCCCTCCAGCGGCCCGCTCGCCAGGACGACGCCCTGGTTCTCGGGCAGCGCGACCGGCTCGGCGCCGAAGTTGACCACGCAGGCCAGCCCCGATTCGCGGGTGAAGGCGATCACGTTCTCGCCTGCGTCCAGCCAGCGCAGCGCCCCGTCGCCGAGCTTGCCGCGGCGGACGCGCAGGCCGGCGCGGTACAGGCACAGCATGGACGCGGGGTCGGCGTCCTGCGCCTCGGCGGTCAGGGTGCCCCAGGAGGCGGGCTGTGGCAGCCACGGCGTTCCGGTGCCGTTGCCGAACGGCGCCTCCTGTCCCGACCAGGGGAGCGGCACGCGGCAGCCGTCCCGGCCGGGCACGGTGTTCTTCGACCGGGTCCAGATCGGGTCCTGGCGCAGCTCGCCGGGGATGTCGTCGACCTCCGGCAGCCCGAGCTCCTCGCCCTGGTACACGTACAGGCTGCCCGGCAGGGCCATGGCCAGCAGCGCCGCCGCCCGGGCCCGGCGCTCGCCGAGTACCAGGTCGGACGGGACGCCGTCCCGGCGGTCGGCGTGGCTGAAGGCGGTGTTCTCGCGGCCGTACTTGGTGACCGGGCGCGGGACGTCGTGGTTGGACAGCACCCAGGTCGGCGGCGCGCCGATCGGCAGGTGCGAGGTCAGCGTCATGTCGATCGACTCGCGCAGCTCCCGCGCGTCCCAGGGGCGGGACATGAAGTCGAAGTTGAACGCCGTGTGCATCTCGTCGGGGCGCAGGTAGAGCGCGAACCGCTCCTGGTCGGGCAGCCACACCTCGCCGATCAGGATGCGCTCGCCCTCGTACTCGTCGGCGATGCGCCGCCAGCCGCGGTAGATGTCGTGGACGCCGTCGTGGTCGGTGTAGGACTCCTCCTCGCTGGTGAAGTCCTTGATCAGCACGGCGGCGGAGTCGATGCGGATGCCGTCCACGCCCCGGTCGAACCAGAACCGCAGGACGTCGTGGAACTCCTCGATGACCTCCGGGTTGGTCCAGTTGAAGTCCGGCTGCTCGGGGGCGAACAGGTGGAGGTACCACTGGCCGTCGGGCACCTGCGTCCACGCGGGCCCGCCGAAGATGGACTTCCAGTCGTTGGGCGGCAGCCCCTCGCCCCGGCCCTCGGTGAACCAGAACCGCGCGCGTTCGGGCGAGCCCGGGCCGGCGGCCAGCGCCTGGACGAACCATTCCTGCTGGTCGGAGCCGTGGTTCGGGACGATGTCGATGATCGTCCTGATGCCCATTGCGTGCGCTTCCTGGATGAACTTCTCCGCCTCGGCGAGCGTGCCGAAGGCCGGCTCGATGTCGCGGTAGTCCGCCACGTCGTAGCCGCCGTCCGCCATGGGGGAGGGGTACCAGGGGTTGAGCCAGACGGCGTCGACACCGAGATCGGAGAGGTACGGAAGACGGGACCGCAGGCCGGCCAGGTCGCCGATGCCGTCGCCGTTGCCGTCGGCGAAGCTGCGCAGGTAGACCTGGTAGATCGCGGCTCCCCGCCACCACGTTTCGGACATGCTGGAATCTCTCCTTACAGATTCGGTGTACGGCTCACGCCGCCGCGTCGGGCGGCCCGGCCGTGTGTACGGCTGCGCGTGGGCGTTGTAGGGCCGGCCCCGGGTCATCCCTTGAGGCTTCCGGCGGTCAGGCCCGCCATGATGCTGCGCTGGAAGATGAAGAAGACCACGATGGCCGGGATGCTCGCGATGACGAGCGCCGCCATGAGCACGTTCTGCGGCATCTGCGCCGACAGAGAGGAGATGCCCACGCTGATCGACATCTTGTCGGTGTCGGGCAGCACGAGCAGTGGCCAGACGAAGTCCTTCCAGACGTTCACGACTGCCAGGATGGAGACCACGCCGATGATCGGCCGGGATACCGGGAGCACGATCGACCACAGGATCCGCACCGGACCGGCGCCGTCGATCTCGGCCGCCTCCAGCAGTTCCCGGGGGATCGAGTCGAAGAATCGCTTGAGCAGGAAGATGAAGAACCCGTTGGCGGCGGCGGGCAGCCAGATCGCCCACGGGGTGTTGAGGAGGTTGAACCCGAAGATCGGGAGGTCCTTGACGGTCAGGTACGCCGGCAGCAGGATCACCATCGGCGGGATCATGAGCGTCGAGAGCATCAGGGCGAGCACGAGCTTGCCGAGCACCGGTCGCAGCTTCGACAGCGCGTACGCCGCCGTCACGTCGATGGCCAGCGTGAAGAACCAGGCGCCCGCCGCGTAGATCAGCGTGTTGCGCAGGAACAGTCCGAGGTCGAGCTGGTCCCACGCCTCCTTGTACACCCCGAAGTCGACGGACTTGGGGAAGAACGTGGGCGGCATCTGGGCGAACTCGTCGGCCGACTTGAGCGCCCCGGTGACCATCCAGTACAGGGGGAACACGAAGACCGCGGTGAAGAGCGCCACGACGGTGATCAGAACGATCCAATAGATCACCTTGCCGTGCGGGGTGCTCAGCGTCTGCGGCGACACGACGCCGCGGAACCGGCGCTGGGGCTCCCTGGCCCGCTTGCGTCGTCGTTCTGCTGCACGGGGGCCGGGCGTCTGCGGGGCCCCCGGCCCGGCGGGGCGGCTCGGGCGCACCTCACTGCCCGCCGACCGGACGGTGCTGTTCGACATCGGTGCTCCCTTCTAGTTCTCGTCGTCCCGCGAGACGCGCAGGTAGACGGCCGAGAACACCATCAGCACGATCATGAGCATGAGTCCCAGCGCGCCGCCGCCGCCGAAGTTCCCGAAGCTGAAGGCGTACTGGTACATCAGGTAGGCGACGGTCACCGTCGCGTTCTCCGGGCCGCCGCCGGTGAGCAGGAACGGCTCGATGAACACCTGCATGGTGGCGACGATCTGCAACAGCAGCATGACCAGGAGGATCAGCTTGGTCTGGGGGATGGTGACGTGCCAGACCCGCTTGAACAGGCCCGCGCCGTCGAGCTCGGCGGCCTCGTACAGCTCGCCCGGGATGCTCTGCAGGGCGGCCAGGTAGATCAGGGTGCCGGTGCCGAGGTTCATCCAGGTGGAGACGAGCACCAGCGAGACCAGCGCGGTGCTGGTGGAGTCCAGCCAGCTCAGGCCGGGGAGGTGCACGAAGTCCAGGATCTGGTTGAACAGGCCGGGGCCCGGGTCGTAGAACCACTTGAACAGCAGCACCGCGACCGCCGGGGGCAGCATGACCGGCAGGTAGACCACGAACCGCAGGTACGCCTTGGCGTGGCGCAGCTCGTTGAGCACGATGGCGGCCACGAAGGGCACGGCGTACCCGACGATGAGCGCGAGGCCCGTGAACGCGGCGGTGTTGATCCACGCCGGGGCGAACGCCGAGTCGTCGATCACCGTGCGGAAGTTCTCCAGGCCCACCCACTCGGGCGGCCCGACGAAGTTCGTCTTCTGGAAGCTGAGGAGGAACTCCCGCACCATCGGGTACCAGGAGAAGAACGCGAAGCAGATCAGCGCCGCGCAGAGGAATCCGTACGCCGTCAGGTTGCGGCGCACACCGCGTCGCACCGCCCCCGTGGTGCTGCGCCGTGATCCCTTCACGGTCATTGTGGTCATCGGTTGAGCTCCTGATTTCGACGGTGACCGGCGGGGGCGCCGGCCTGCGGGCCGGCACCCCGGGCTCAGATCAGCTTGACTTGGCCAGGATGTTGTTGACCTTCTTCTCGGCGTCGGAGAGAAGCTGGTCGATGTCGGCGTCCTGCCGGGTCAGCACCGCGGACATCGCGGTGTCGAGCACGGCGTAGATCTCCTGCGCCTTGGGCGGCTCCAGCTTGAACTCCACCGTCGCGTTCGCGTCGACGTACGGCTGGAAGTGCTCCACGGGAATCGTCGCGAACTGCTTGCGCAGCTCCTGGATCTTCGTGCCCGGCTCGGTGTCGCCGAACAGGTCGATGTCCGGCAGCCCGACCGCCAGGCCGTCGGCCTTGGCCCGCTCGTAGTTGAACTGGCCCTGGCCCGGCGTCAGGAACTTGTACTCAAGCCACTGGAGACCGGCCTTGATCTGCTCGGGGGTGGCCTTCGGGTTGAACATGTAGCCGTCGCCGCCGCTGAGGGACTTGGTGGCCTCGGGCAGCCCCGCCACGCCGTAGTCGTCGAACTTGCCCTTGAAGGTGTTGTTGACCTCCTTGACGACGTCCGGGGCGCCGATCATCATGCCCAGCTTGCCGCTGCCCATCATCCGCATCAGGTCTTCCCAGCGCAGCAGCTGCTTGGTGCCCATGCTGTCGTCGGTCCAGCGCATCGTCTTGAGGTTCTCGAGGACGGCCTTGCCCTCGGGGCTGTTGAAGGCGGCCGTCTTGCCGTCGGCGCCGACCACGTCTCCGCCGCGCCCGTAGAGGGAGGAGGTGAAGTGCCAGCCGCCGGTGTTGCCGGCGCTGTACTCGCCGTACCCGACGTAGCCGGGGCCGAGCGCCGCGATCTTCTTGGCCGCGGCCTGGACCTCGGCCCAGGTCTTCGGCGGGGAATCGGGGTCAAGGCCGGCCTGCGTGAACAGCTTGCGGTTGTACACCAGACCCGTCGAGTAGTTGACGCGCGGGACGCCGTAGACCTTCTCGCCGCTCTTGAAGACGCTCATGACGTCGGGGCGGACGGTCTTCAGAGCGGGAGCGCCGTCCAGGTACGGCGTGATGTCGGCCGCCTGCCCCGCCGCGATGATCTTCTGGACGTCGGTGTAGTAGACGTAGAAGACGTCTTCCATCTCACCGCCGGCGAGCTTCGCCTGGAAGGTCTCCGGCACGATGCAGGGGAAGGCGTCCTTGCCCTCGACGGTGATGTCGGGGTGGAGCTTCTGGAAGGCGGCGACGTCCGAGTCCCACTGGGCGGCCTCCTTGGGGTTGTTCTTGGGGGGCTTGCACCCGACGGAGATGGTCACGGGAGCGTCGGCGCTCGGAGCCGCGGAGCCCTGGGACGACGAGGCCTCAGGAGTGCTGCCGGAGTCGCTGCCGGAACACCCGGCGGCGCCAAGGGCGAGACCTGCCGCTAGCAGGATCGCAAAGTTGCGGGGTTTCATAGATGTTTCCCTCCTGGACTGCCCCCGACTACGAGGCTCAAGATCTGGTACGGGCTTCGCGAACCGGTTGGGAGCAACATATAGAGGTGGACATATGACAGCAAGACTTTGGCGTCCATGATGCAAAAGAGTGACAGTGGCCTCGTAGCCGCGGCTACATGGCCTTGACGTCACGCCGGTGGGATGGGCTGCCGCTCGTACCCGAGCACGTCGAGCGCGGTGAGCACGGCCGCGCGGGTAGCGTCGGAGACTCCCGGTTTGCCGTTGAGCACCCGGCTTGCGGTGGCCTCGCTGACTCCGACCTTCTTCGCGACCTCGGCGAGTCGACGTGTGGTCGACCGTGCGGTCGCATTGTCGCTTGTCACGCCCGCAAATATACGGCATAAACATGCAAACGGTTTGCGACTTATGGTCGGATGGCTCACAGCGCCTCTTGACGAACCCGCCCGGCTGGGCCTCCCATCCCGGGATGTCGTGATGTAGTCGTTATCTTGCGTGTTTCCATCGAAACATTGCAGTTGTGGGGCCGTCATCTTAAGGTGTGGGCAGTTCCGCAGGACGAACGACGCCCGCGCCTCCTCGGCCGCGGCGCGCCGGACCGGGTTCTCGGGGGCAGGAGGACGCGCCTGTCCCCGAGGCCCTCGGCGCCCCGGAGGAGCCGCGGAACCCGGACGGGTGAGGCGTCGGCGGCCGCTCTCCCCAGGGGAACAGCCGCGCGTCGCGGGGTCGAGTGACGTCGATGTGCTCCGGGAGAGCGTGCTCATGGGATGAGCGGCGAGACGTTGGCCGGGGATGTGGCCGTGTGCGTGGAAAACCGTCTCATGCGGCGCTCGGGGGAGCGGTGGATCTGGCACCCTATGGGCGTGGTCCCCGCCATCGAGAGGTCCCCATGACGATCGAGTACGGTACGCGTCCCGCCTTTCCGTCCGAGGTCCGGCTGAGCGGGCATGGGCTCGTTCTGCGGGAGTGGACCGTGGACGACATTCCGGTCATGTCTGAGTTGTTCGACGATCCGGACGTGGCGTACTGGACGCCGCTGGCGAGCCCGTTCGATCTCGGCGCGGCGCGGCGGTACATCGAGGCGGCCCGGCGGTCGCGGACGGCGGGGGAGCGGCTCAACCTGGCGATCACCACGGACGGGGGCGAGGCCAAGGGCGAGATCCTGCTGAGCCGGGTGGGCTGGGGCGCCGGTACGGGCAGCATCGGCTACGCCGTCGGCGCCGCCCACCGGGGGCGGCGGCTGGCGGTGCGCGCCGTCCAGGTGATGGTGGAGTACGCCCACTCCTCGGCCGGGCTCACCCACGTGTACCTGGAGATCGAGAACGAGAACGAGGCCAGCGTGCGCGTCGCCCGCGCGGCCGGTTTCGGGCTCACGAACGCCCCGCCCACGGTCCTCGAGGAGAAGGGCCGGAGGCTGAGCCTGCGCACCTGGGCCCACACCGGCGCCTGACGAGTACGCGTCGGTCCCCGCCGGACATTCGCCACATGAAAGCGCCCGGGCCGTGGCCCAGGTGGGCGCAGGCGGGGGGAGCGGTGTTGGTCAGTGTGGCTGGTCCTCCACGTGGAACGAGATTCCGCCCTGGTCGTCGATGTTGGCGTCCAGGGACTTGTCCTCGAGCACGGTCGCGGCCACGGGGTCGAGGTAGACCTTGGCGCCTTCGCTCTCGACCACCTTGTCGGAGCTCTCGGGCCCTTCCGCGACGGAGAGCATCAGAGAGCCCGCGTCGTCGCCCTGGGACGAGATGCGGATGCCCTTGTCGGTCGACTCGGACTGGGCGTTGAGGTCCCGGATCACCTTGGCGGCGGTGTCTGTCAGCGTGAGCATTGCGTCTCCTCGCCAGGGTTGACGTGTTCCAACAGTTCCGCCTTTGCCTCCCCTGAGGTCAATAAACCGTTTTGCCGGGTTCCGTGGGTCGAATTCTCGCTAAGGACCCTTGACGCCGCGTTGGCGTGACCTCCGGCCCCCGGCCCCCGAGGTGCTCGTGAGGCCGCACGGGACGGCGTGATCGGGTCCATGGTGACCGCCGGATGAACGGGGTGTTCATCTCCGGCGACACACCCCGCGTCTGGCCGCGAAGGCATGGCGCGCCCCCGCACGGAGGGTCATAGTGGAGCGGCGGGACGTAACCGGATCCCTGTCCCGCACCAGAGGGGCGGGAGCGGTGATGGTCGTCGTCGGCACGTGGAACCTGGAGAACCTGTACCGTCCGGGCGGTGAGTTCGGACCGCGCGACGAGACGGCCTACAAGGCCAAGATCAAGGCCCTCGCCGCCACGATCAACGGCTTCGCGCCCGACGTGCTCGGCGTCCAGGAGGTCGGCCACCCCGCGGCGCTGACCGACCTGACCGACGCGATCGGCGGCGAATGGCACGTCGCGCTCTCGCGCCACCCCGACGCCCGGGGCATCCGCGTCGGCGTGATCAGCAGATTGCCGCTCACGGCCGCCCGCGAGGTGAGCGCGTTCACCGCGCCGCTGGCGGCCGTCCAGCACGACGACGCCGGCCCCGGCACCGACCAGACCAGCCGCGGCATGCTCGCCGTCCAGGTCGAGCCCACCCCCGGCACCACGCTCGACGTCGCCGTCTGCCACCTGAAGTCCAAGCTGCTCAGCTTCCCCGGGGGCAGGTTCGCCGCCCGTGACGAGGGAGAGCGCGCCAGGTACGGGGCGTACGCGCTGTACCGGCGGGCGGCGGAGGCGACGACGCTGCGCGGCCTCGCCGACTCGCTGGTCGCCGGGCACGGGCAGAAGCGTGCGGTGGTCGTGGTCGGCGACTTCAACGACGAGCCGCAGGCCGCCACCACCCAGATCGTGCTCGGGCCGCCCGGCTCCGAACTCGACACGCCGGGCGCGCTCCGCCCGGACAAGGGTGACGCCTATCGTCTGTGGAACCTCGCCACGCGGATCATGCCGGAGAACGAGCGGTACTCACGGGTCCACAACGGCAAGGGCGAGCTGATCGACCACATTCTGGTGAGCCGGGCGCTGATCGAGCGGGTCGACGAGATGCGGTCCGTGGTCGGCCACGGCCTGCCGTCGGTCACCGAGGACCCGAAGGCCCGCCGCGACGCCGCCGACTCCGACCACGCCCCCCTCTACGCCCGCTTCGGCGTCTAGCTGCGGGCCGTCAGGTGGGGGACTGCTCTCGACGATCTCCTCCTTGAGCGGGGCCCGGGCGGCGGCGATCGTGCCGATCGTCTCGTCCGGGACGCCGCACGGGGCCAGCGCGCCGGCGAGGTGCGTCACGACCCTCCGACTCGACCCCTAACCGGATCGCAGCTGCATGGCTGCATGTCGAGGAGAGCCCCAACTAGGAAGTGAGCTCAGTCAACGGACGCAAGCGGTGCCAACCCTCGCCAATCCGGCGATGGCCCGGGGCCTCAGGCTGGGAAGATGTGGGTGATGCCCGATTCCCCCATGCCTTCGTCGTCCGTGCAAGCCGCACGGCTGCGTCTTGGCGGGCAATTGCGGAAGATACGGGAGGCCTCCGGACTTTCGGGGCGGGACTTTGCGCGGCGGGCGGGCTGGGCGGACGCCACGAGTGTCACGAAGGTGGAGAAGGGGCAGCGGGCGATCACGGCGGACCATATCCGGCTGTGGTGCCGCTTGTGCGGGGTATCTGATCTTCGGCGGGACGAACTGCTTGCTGACCAAGAGTCGGTAGCTCGCATGTGGGTCTCGAACCGGGAGCTTGGCCGGAAGATCGGGCTGAACGCCACGCAGCGGATGACGATCGGGGAGATGTTCGCCCAGGTCAGCTCGGTGCGGACCTACCAGACGAAGGTCGTTCCCGGTTTGCTTCAGACGCCCGGGTACATGACCGGGGTCCTGCGGGGCGTCCGGCGCGAGCGGCACGTTGAACCGGACGATGTGACGGAGGCCGTGACGGAGCGGCTCGCGCGGCAGCGGTGGTTGCGGGTGCCAGGTAAGCGGTTCGAGTTCATGCTTGAGGAGGCCGTACTCCGGTACCGGCCGTACGGTGACGATGTTCACCATGAGCAGTTGCTCCATCTGATGGAGGTGTCGCGCCTTCCGGCGGTGACGTTGTGGATCGTCCCGATGGACGTGGACCGTGAGGGGGTCCGGCCTCGGGAGTCGTTCGACATCAACACCTTCCCGGGTCATCGGGAGGTGATGGTGGAGTTGCTGTCGGGGCTACTCACCTTGAATCACCTCGATGACCTGGAGATGTATCAGACCGCGTGGGATGATCTAAGGTCTATCGCAGTTCGTGGTGCGGAGGCGAGAGCGCTGGTCAGGCGGGCTTTGGAGAGGCTTGACCCCGGCCGGGGCGACGGGTGAGGGTTCAGGCAAGAGCCGAACCCTGAGGGGGTAGCACGTGGTGCATTTCATCGGACAAGACCCCGAATCGCACACCCAGGAGTGTCCCGCCGTGTGGGCTGCGCCGGGCGGCCTGCACATCCGGGGGAAGACCGTCACCGACCCGGCGCTGATCGAGCGGTTCGCCGATGACGTCGCCAAGGGCGAGGACGAGACCGATATCTGGGTTCCCGACCGGCTGTTCCCCGCGCTCCGCGAGGCGCTGGACGAGACCTACGGCGAGGGGCGGCACGGGCACGGGCAGCCGACATTCGAGTACCTGGTGGAGAACACCCAGCACTCGATCATCCGGCTGGAGCTGCGGGACGCCTACGAGGCCGAGCCGGCCTTCCTGCACTGGAAGGAGACCGGTGTCGACACCTTCGACTGGGGCGCATGGCCCGATCTCGTCCGTTCGGCCGTCGCGCGGGGAGTCCGCTGGCGGCGGCTCCGGGTGATCAGCGAGCCGGTGTCCGACTACATCAGGTGGGAGCATTCCGGCACCCACACTGCGGTCGAGGCGGGGGAGGACATCCGGTGGCTCCCCAGGATGAAGGCCGCTGACCTGCTGCTCCCCGGCGCCGACTGCTGGGTCTTCGACCACCGCATCATCCGGTGGAACTTCCAGCGGGGCGACGACTCCAACCCCCGCGTCTACACCTACAGCTCCGATCCGCGGGTCGCCCGGGAGTTCGGAGGAGCGTTCGAGATGGCCTGGGACCGAGGCATCCCGCACGCCGAGTACAAGCCGCAGTAGACCATGCGTTGGCAGGGGTGCCAACCTCTGCCAACTTTCTGGTCGTCGCCAGAGCCGGGGTGCGAGGGTCCAGCTACGCACCCCTCACCTTGAGGGATGCGGACCGAGACTAACTGCCCGCAGCGCGGGATAGGGCAGACGATTCTTCAGTTGGCGATCGAGCTCGGAGCGTAGAAACTCCGAGCCGTTCGGCAGATTGCCCCGAGGGAGGTCTTCGGGAAGATCGTGACGTCGGATAGGAGCTTCGCCTGCGATCACCACCAGGTCGTGGAAGGCTTCATCCGCTCACCGATCCGGCCCTTGGACGGGAACATCTGGAGCAACTTGAGGCGGCCTACGACCCGCCGTGGTTACTCCTTCTCCCAGCGGGCTGATCGGCAGCGCCCGTCGGGCGCCCCATCAGCTGAACCCGCTGAGGGCGAGGACTCCATCAGAAAGAAGGCACCCATGTTGGACACGATGAGCACCGACGAACTGCGCGCCGCGATGGTCGAAGGGATCGCGGAGCGGCACGAGAAGATCGGCATGGTATTGGATGCCGACATCGCGCGGGCGTTGCTGACGGTGCCGCGTCACCTGTTCACCGAGGACGACGCGGACCTGAAGACGGCCTACGAAGATACAGCGATCATTACCAAACGCGATGAGCGGGGTATCTCCACAAGTTCGGTGTCGGCGCCCTGGCTCCAGTCGGTGATGATCGGCCAGGCCGAGCTGAAGCCTGGCGACCGGGTCATGGAGATAGGCAGCGGCGGCTACAACGCGGCCTTGATTCGCGAGATTGTCGGCCCGTCGGGGTCGGTGACCAGCGTCGACATCGATCCTGAGATCACCGCCAGGGCGGTGCGGTGCCTGGCCAGGGCGGGCTATGACGATGTTGAGGTGGTCTGCGCGGACGCCGAATTCGTCCTCGACGGCGGCCGGACATTCGATGCGATCATCGTGACGGTCGGATCGTGGGACATCCCCCCGGCCTGGGCGGAGCAGCTCGCCGAAGGCGGCAGGCTCGTCGTCCCGGTCCGCTTCAAGGGCATGACCCGGTCCTGGCTGCTGGAGCAGCGGGACGGCCACCTGGTGAGCCGGGACCATAAGATGTGTGGTTTCGTGCCGATGCGGGGAGCCGGAGAGCACCGCGGGACCGGGATTCCGCTCCTGGACGATCCCCGGGTGGGTCTATGGCTGGATGAGCGGGACGGCATCGACACCGCAGAGCTGGCTGGCGTCCTGGACCTGGCGCGAGTGGAGACGTGGACCGGGATCACAGTCGGCGCGGGCGTGGTGTTCTCCGATCAGGACCTGTGGCTTGCCACGACGATGCCCGGCTTCTGCCTGATCACCTGCTCTCAGCAAGCGATCGACGATGGTGTTGTGGCCCTGCCCTGGCAGTTCGGCACACCCGCGTTTGTGGACGGCCCGAACCTCACCTACCGCCCCAAACCCCGCAAGGTCAACGACGAGGTGTACGAGTTCGGCGCATTCGCGCACGGCCCGAGGGCGCAGGAGACTGCGCAGTTGCTGGCCGATCAGATCGCCGCGTGGGACCGGGCCGGGCGTCCGGCCCCACGCCTGTCGGTCCGCCCTGCGGGCACCCCGGACGCTGACCTTCCCGACGGGTACGTGCTGGACAAACGGCATTCCCGACTCGTGATCTCCTGGCCGTCGGCCAGGTAGCACCACCCCCTTTTTTCGAATGGAATGGAGTCAGTGATGGAACAGGCCGACTTCACGCTCAACGTCCGGGTTGTGGCGGCCGGACCCGCGACGGCGCTGGTGGATACCGAGGAATGCACCAGCGACAACTGCACGGACACTCCGGGCAGCGCCGGCATCGCCAACTGCTGAACCCCGTCGGATGTTGCCCCGGCCGGAGCGGTTGCGTTCCGGCCGGGCACACGCCCCCTACGAGCGGAGGATCGTCCATGCATCAGCCGGGTTTCCGGGCCCTAGACGGCGTGATCATCCGGGCGTCGACCGTTCCGGACGGCCTGGTCCTGCCGCCCTGGCCCGACCTCGACTCCGATGACGTGTCCGTGCTGGCGGACTGGGTCCGCGAGGTGTGGCCCCTTCCTTCGGTCGCGGAGGCCGTCAACGTCTCGAGCCCTGCCCTGGCCGAAGCACTCACCGCCCTGTCGGCGAACCCTGGGGCGTTCCAGCTGGTCCGGGCGCGCAGCGCCGCTGCGTCGCTGATGCGTTATCTGCTGCGGTGGACGAGCCGTGCCACCCCGTTCGGCCTGTTCGCCGGGGTCGCACTCGTCGAACAAGCCGACAGTGCGTCGGTGTGGTTCGGGCACCGGCACACGGTCGTGCGGCGTGCGGCCTCGTCCTGGCTCGCGGAGGCGATCAGCGCCCTGGAAGCGCAACCGGATCTGCTCCGGCAGCTCTCGGTCATGGCCAACAACGTGGGGTTCGCTCGCGGCGGGGACTGGGTGCTTCCCTGCCAGCCCACCTCCGACACCACCGTGTCGGAGGTGTCGGTGCGGAACACCGCGGCGGTCCGCATGGTGATGCAGGAAGCCCGGACCCCGATCGTCCTGGCCGACTTGATGGCCAAACTCGCCGCCGAAGCTCCGCAGACCCCGGTCACGGTCATCGAGGAGATGCTGACGGAGCTGGTGCGGCGCCGGATCCTCCTGACTAGCGTCCGGCCCTCGGTGACCGTCACCGACCCGCGCTCCTATATCGCCTATATCGCCGCGCAACGGGAGGGCCTGGACGCCGCCGTTCCCGCCCTGCCCCCCGGCCACACCGAGACCGGGGTGCTGCTTGACTGCAAGGTCGGCCTGCCGCCCACGGTGATCGCCGAGGTGGAGAAGACCGCGGCGCTGCTGGCGCGGATCGCCCCTCCACGACCCGTATGGGCCGCCTACCACGCCGCGTTCACCGACCGGTACGGTCCCGGCGCCGTGGTCGCCGTCCGGGACCTGGTGGACCCGGACCGCGGTTTGGGCTACCCAGCTGGGTATCGCGGCTCGATTTTCACTGACCACCGGCCCACGACCAGCAGAGACCTCACGCTGGCCGCCCTCGCCCAGCAGGCCGCCCTGGACGGCCGCACCGAACTCCTCCTCGATGAGGAGCTGCTGGCCGACCTGGAGACAACTCCCGCCGCCGGATACTTCCCCCACACCGAACTGCGAGTGACGATCGCCGCTCCCACCCCGGCCGCGGTGGACCGCGGCGACTTCATCCTCACCGTCAAGTGCGCGTCCCGCCACGCCGGGACCTCCGTCGGCCGGTTCCTGCACCTCCTGGACGAGCGGCACCAGGAACGCATCGGCGAGGCATACCGGGCGCTCCCCACCGCGACGGTCGGTGCGCTGGCCGTCCAGTTGGCCACGCCCATTCTGTGGGCGCGCGGCGACGGGCTGACCAGAGTGCCCGAGATCCTGCCCATTCTGTCCGTGGGTGAGCACCGCCACCCGAGAGACACTGCGGTGGACGTGGACGATCTGGCGGTCACCGCCGACATCCACCGGCTTACCCTGATGTCGCTGTCGCGGGGACGGGCGGTCGAGCCGCTGATGTTGAACGCGGTCGACCTGAGGCGCGGCGTGCATCCGCTCGCCCGGTTCCTTCTCGAAGTCAGCACCGGGACCTCCGCCCCGTGCACCCCGTTCTACTGGGGCTCGGTCGCTGAGACGTTCGCGTTCCTGCCGCGTGTCCGCCACGGCCGCAGCGTCTTGGCCTCGGCCCGTTGGACCCTTACCGCCAAAGCCCTGCCCGCCACCGCCTCCGCCCACGAGGCGTGGGCGGAGGCGTTCGACGGCTATCGGCGTGCCCGGCGCGTCCCGGATCGGGTGCGGTTCGGTGACGATGACGTTCTGATCAGCCTGGACCTGACCGACCGCTCTCACCTCCAACTTCTGCGCCGTCACCTGGACCGGACCGGGGCTGCGACGGTGGCCGAGGACCTGGCTGACGACGGCTGGATCGCGGGCCGCCCCCATGAGATTGTCGTGCCGCTCGCCTCCACTGCCCCACCCACGCCCTTGGCGCGTACCTTCCGGCCCGAGCGCCTCCACCATGGCCCGGGCCACCTGCCAGGGTTCTCGTCCTGGCTGCACGCGAAACTGTACGGGCATCCAGGACGGCAGAATGACCTCCTCAACCAGCTGCACGACCTGCTCGACGGCTGGTGGCACGGTCCCGGCGACTGGTGGTTCATCCGGTACAACGACCCCGTCCCGCACCTGCGCGTGAGGATACCTTTGCACCACACCGACCGGTACGGGCCCGCCGCGAGGGCGGTCGGCCAGTGGGCGCACACCGCTCAAAAGGCGGGCCTGGTCCGGGACGTCGTCTTGGACACATACCGGCCCGAGGTCGGCCGGTTCGGCACCGGCGAGGCTCTCGCTGCGGCCGAAGCCGTGTTCGCCGCGGACTCCGCGGTGGCGGTCGCGCAACTCAACACCACCATGCACCCCCAAGCCGCGACCGCCGTCGGCATCCTCAGCCTCGCGGAAGGGTTCCTCGGCGACCAGGGACCCGCCTGGCTCGTGGAGCACCTCACCCACGGTGGAGGTCCACCCCTGGACCGACAAACCGTCAAGGAGACACAGTATCCAGTCGAACTGTCTCCCGGCCTGCTGGAACGCCGCCAGGAAACACTGGCCGCCTACCGCCTGTTCTGCGACCCGTCCGACGTGGACGCTCACATGATCGACCTGGTGCACCTGCACCATGTCCGCATGATCGGGCTTGACGGGGCGTCGGAGAAGACCTGTCTGCGGCTGGCCAGGGCTGCCGCCCAAACCCGGCTCGCCCGAGCCACCAGGAGCGTGTGATGGGCAGGGCGAATCGAGCCAGGGTCCGCGCCGACAGCATCGCCCAGCAGCTCCTCCCGCCGCTCCCGACTCGGGGATCGGCGCAGTCCCTCAGCGGGGGCGCCGCCGGGATCGCGCTGCTCCACGTCGAACGCGCCCGCACGGGCGTCTCCACATGGGATCACGCCCACGCCTGGCTCGCCAAGGCGGCCAGCGACACCGCCGAAGCCGCGATGACCGGCTGCCTGAACGACCCCTGCCAACTCCAGCGAATCATCGACTCCGGCCTCTGCCACGGCTCCGCGGGCCTGTACATGACCGTGACCGCCTTCGCCTTTGACGCTCTCCACCCCCAGGACCTGCCGCTCCACCACATCACCGAACTACTCCTCAACCGGCAGCCCGCGGCCGACGCACCAGGATTTCTCACCGGGCGAGCCGGATACGCCCTCGCCCTCCACGACCTCGCGAGCGACACGCCATCGGCGACGGCTTGGGACGCATGCCTCCTGCTCCGCTGACCAAGGAAGATCCCTTTCCGTGCAGCCCTCCCGCTGGCGGCAGACCAACGCCGCGTTCACCGACCGACGCAACGCCGAACACACGTTCATCACCCGGATCGGCCCCGCCCTGATCGACGCCGAAGACCACGGCCTCCTCACCGCCTGGTTCTTCCTCCGCAAACAGCAATGGCGGTTCCGCTGGCTGCCCACCAGCCCGGAAGCCGCTGACACCATCATCCGGATGCTCACCGACGCTGACAGGTCGGTGACATGGACCTCGGTGGTCTGCGAATTCGAACCCCTCGCGTTCGGCGGCCCCTCCGGTCTGTCCGCAGCGTGCGAGTTCTTTCACGCAGACAGCCAGCACCTGCTGCGACGGCTCGCCACCGACCGGCCGCTCGGGCAACGGGAAACATCCGTGCTGCTGTGCAGCGCGCTCCTGCGCGGAGCAGGACTGGACTGGTTCGAACAAGGCGACGTCTGGTCCAGAGTCATCGACCTCCGCGCTACCCACCAGCCGGCAATCCCCGCCGACACGGGCAAAGCCCGAGACCTTCACGACGCGACCCGGACCCTTCTGACCGCCGACGCCCACGGGCTGTGCGACCTCGCGCAGGATGGCCCCTTGTCCTGCCACCAGGAGTGGATCACCGCATTCGAACAGACTGGACGAACGCTCGCCCGCCTCAATGACACTGGACAACTCGAACGCGGGCTGCGAGCCGTCCTCGCCCACCACCTGATCTTCCACTTCAACCGCGCCGGACTCACCGGCATCGACCAAGCGACCCTCGCCGCCCTCGCCATCAACGTGATCTTCCACGAACGCCGTCAAATGTTCACCACTACCGGGGCGCCAGCAGATGACGCGGAGTGGTCAGGACCGGCCCACGACATGGTGGCGTGGGACGATGCACCTCATCGGCGAGCAGCGTGGCGGAGCGTTCCCAATCCACTTCTTCTAATCCTTCGGCGGCTTCTTGGGGCTGTTCCGCCGGCACCTCCTTCCTGATTGGCTCCTGGGCGATGTTCAGGCGGTGAGGGTTTGGGTCAGGTGGGCGCGGAATTCGCGGACGTGGATGGTATTCGCGTACGGGGTGAGGTGTTTGTCGAAGCGGTAGAGGCGTTCGAGGGAGCGGCTTGAGGTCAAGGTCTTCGCCATGGAGAGCGATTTCCCGGCCGAGTCCAGGGCCTGCTCCAGTTCGCCCATCCCCAAGTACGCCTCCGCCGCGCTGACGCGGCTGAGCTGGGCGGATCGGTTGCGGCGCTCGGTGTACTCCTTGAGTACGGCCTCCGCGCAGGCGGCTCCCCGCTGGTGCTCGCCGATCAGGTTCCACGCTATGCCCGCCTCGGCTACCGGCTCTGTCGCCTCGAACCACTCGACCCACGACGGGTCGCGATGGGTGGTCCCTCGGGCGTACTGCTGCTCGACCTCGCTCAACAGGTGATGGACGCGCTTGATGCTCTGACCGTCAGGGGTCTCGGCGAGCTTCACCTGCAACGCCGTCGCCCATGCTTCTCTGCTGTAGAGGCGGGCCATGACGCGGGGCGACGCCTGGGCTCTCCGGGCGGCGTCGACCGAGGCGCGGGACAACCTGATCGCCCACCGGGGCTGCTCCAGATGGATGGCCTGGAACGCCATGGTGGAAAACACCCAGGCCGCCGTCAGGGAGTCGTTCGCGGCTCTGGCCAGGTGCAGAGCTTGGCCGTAGTAGTACTGCGCCTGCCCTTGGCGGCCCAGGTCGAAGGCCGTCCAGCCCGCGAAGGCGGTCATCCCTGCGGCCGCCGTCATGAGTCGGGCGCCGGTGTGATCGTCGTAACGTCCGCCCAGCAGAGGCGCGACCTTGGTGTTCAGGTAGTCGACGACGGCGGGGCGCACCAGCCCCGAGCCGTACCGGTGGTCCATCTGCGTTAACGCCTGCCGGGCTTCCTCGATGCGGGTGACATCGGCGAGGCCGACTGCCTGCCCGGGCCCGGCATGGGCGGCCGACACGACGCGCGTGTCGTACGTCCACGCCGACAGCCACTCACCGAAGGCCGCTGGGGCGAACGGCAGAGCCGCGAGGATGTGCCGCCGGGAAAGATCCATGTCGCACCTCCACAGATGCTCGGCCGTCCTCACCGTAGCGGCAGGCGATCCCCGGCCGAAGTCCGTCATCGGGGACAGTTTGGTGGCGGGGGTGAGGGCTTCGCCTTCCACCCATCGCTCCACCTCGGCCGGGTCCACGTTGAACAGCGCGGCCAGCCGGGAGCGGTACACCGGGCGCATTCCCTGGTCGCCGCGCTCCCAGCGTCCCCACGTCCTTGGCGTCACACCTATCGCCGCTGCCGCCTCTTCCTGGCTCAGGCCGAGCCGCCTGCGCGCCCGGACCAGGCCCGGACGGCTCGCGTAACGACGTTGCTTGGTCATCGTCGCACCCCCGTGTTTCGCCATCGGTAATCGAACCGCTACTCATTGTCATGAGATCTTCTTGGTGGCACCATTCGGTCTCGGTGAATGTCCGGAAAACGACACCAGATCGGCAACGGCTGCGGCATGGGGGAAAGAGGCTGGAATCGGCCTTTGCCGTCATGGCCCTGTGACGTTTCCTGCTGTGCGCGAGTCACCGAGACGTGAATGGAGCGTGCGCATGCGACCAGCCGAGGCGGGCCGGGCCGAAACCGGCTACACGGATCAGGACGATCTGCGGGTGGTGGTCAGGATCCTTCCACCAGGGGCGGCGGCGCGGACGGCGCGGGCCGTGGTCAGGGAGATGCTCCAGTCCGCCGGGGTGGAGGACGGCTCCATTGAGGATGCCGAGATCGTCGTCGCCGAGCTGGCGGCCAACTGCGAGAGGCACGCGCGGCAGCCGTACGAGCTGCGCGTCCTCAGTCTCGGGCTCGTCCCGGTCTGGTGTGAGGTCGTGGACGGCGATCCGGAGCTTGACGGGGTGTCCAGGACTCTGGATCGGCTGCGCGCCGGGGTGTGTCTCCGCCTCCCCTTGGACGCGGCCGAAGTGCTGGAAGTCGAGTCCTCGCGGCCGGAGCGGGTGGGATTCGAGTCCGCAGGGGCGGAGGAGGTGGACACGTTCTCCGAGAACGGCCGGGGGCTGTTGCTCGCTCACCAACTGTCCGGTGGCCGGTGCCGTGTCTACGCCACCCGGACCGTCATCACCGGTGTCTCCGGCAAGGCGGTCGCCTTCGGCCTTCCGGCCCGTCCAGGCGAGGATCTCTTTCTCCCGCACCTCGTTGACGCGTCGTTCACCTGTCATCTCTGACGACGCTCTGCGCGGTGCTCTGCGGAGACGGCGACGACGGTGCTGGACGAGGCTGGACCGGCGGGTCGTGTGCGGTGCGTGGGACGCTCACATCCCGCCGGTCCGGCCGGGGCGTTCACTTCAGGGGTTCAGCGCCAGGTGTCGTTTCTGGTCGTGGTGCCGGTGGAGGGGGTGGTGAAGGCGCGGTTGGGGTCGCTTTCCCAGGTGACCGAGCCGTCGGGGTTCTTCTTGATGTACTTGTACTGGATCGCGGTGTTCGCCGGCAGGTTCACCGTGGCCCGCCAGATCGGGTACGTCGCCGACGACAGCGGCACGGCGCTCGCGGGAGCCCAGGACCCCAGCTCGGGCACGTTGCCGACGACGAAGACGTTCTGCCCCCAGACGGTGGTCACGTCGGCGTTGAAGGACGTCGCGATCGACGTGGACGGGGGCGGCGTGCCGCCGACGCGGATGGCGACGGCCGCCTTGGGCGGGACGGTCACGGTCGCCGTGCCGCCCGACCCGACGGTCACGGTGCCGCCGCCGGTCAGGTTGGCGTACGTCCCCGCGGCCAGGCCGGTGGCGAACGTGCCGGTGTAGGAGCCGTTGCCGTTGTTGATGGCCACCCACCCCGTGGAACCCCGGCTGAAGGCGATCACGCTGGAGCTCGGCGCGCTCCAGTTGGCCACGGACGTGCCCCTGACCGCGTTGTGGAAGCCCACCATGCCGCTGATCGCGGAGTCGCGGTGCAGGCAGGTCCAGCCGGAGCAGTTCGCGGCGGTCACGTAGCCGTTGCCGTCCGAGGGCGGGGAGGCGTCGTTGTCGGTGAAGGTGAAGCCGTCGTAGATCTGCGGCGTCCCGTGGTTCCAGGCGAGCTGGAAGATGTTGGCCAGGGTGTAGGTCGCGCCGCTCTTGTAGGTGAGGGTCGAGCCGTCGCGCTCGGTGTCGTGGTTGGTGACGAAGGTGACGGCCTTGGCGCTCGGCTGCATTCCGCCCCACGAGGCGCCGAAGGTCTGCAGCTCGGAGATGTCGCCCTCGAACTTCTGCTTCAGGTACCGCCCGTACTGGAAGTCCATCACGTCGCCGAGGCCGGTGTACTGGCTCGGCTGCACGGCCTCCCCGGCGCCGTAGATCACCTCCTGGAAGATGTACGGCGACCCGTTGAGCTGGGCGTAGATCGCCGACAGGTCCGCGGGGCTCATGTGCTTGACCGCGTCCACGCGGAACCCGTCCACGCCGAGCGAGATCAGGTCGTTGAGGTAGGCGGCGATGCGGGAGCGCACGTAGCTCGCGCCGGTGTCCAGGTCGGCGAGCCCGACCAGCTCGCAGCGCTGGACGTTGCCGGCGCTGCCCGCGTAGTCGGCGTCGTGGATGGTGTTGTCGGAGTTGCCGCAGGCGGCCGGGTAGTAGTGGAAGTCGGCGGATGAGTACGTGCCGGGGTAGGTGTACTTGCTGAAGCTCTTGCCGCCGTAGGACGTCGCGCCCTGGCCGGTCATGTGGTTGATGACGGCGTCGGCGTACACCTTGACCCCGGCGGCGTGGCAGGACTGCACCATCGCCTGGAAGCGGGCCCGGTTGCCGAGGCGGCCGGCGATGTCGTAGGCGGCGGGCTGGTAGAGCTCCCACCAGGAGTGGACGCCGGACCGCTTCAGCGAGTCCTGCGGCGGCGAGACCTGCACGCCGCCGTACCCGGCCGGGCCGAGGACGTTGGTGCACTCGGCCGACACCGAGTCCCAGGTCCAGGTGAAGAGGTTGGCGATCACGTCCTTGGAGCCCGGCGGGGCGGCCTGCGCGGGGGAGGCCGCCAGCGGGACGGCGAGCAGCGCGAGCAGGCAGGAGAGGACGGTGGCGAGGGCGAGCGGGGGGCGGGATGTGCGGGATCTCATGGGGGTGCCTCCGGTTCGGATGGATGCGATCCCTGGGCCCGGGCCGGGTGCTCGTGGCGCCCGGCCCGGCGTGCCTCCCTGGAGGAGAGGCTACGAGCGGACGAAGACCGCCACCGTGCGGGCGGGGACGGTCAGCGTCCCGGTCGGGGAGTCGAAGGCGGACCGCTTGACGACCGGGTCGCCACCGGCCGCCTGGACGGGGTGCAGCGTCACCTGGGCGCCCGCGAGCGCGGGCACCGTCTGGGTCTGCTGCCGCGGGGTCGCGTTGAACACGACGGTGATCGACTTCCAGCGCGGGTCGACGCCCGAGGAGTCCAGGTGCATGGTCAGGACGCCGGGCGTCTCGCCCGCGCCGCTCGTGGGGAACGACAGCCGCTTCTGCACCTCGGCCAGGGAGCCGAGCGAGAAGGCGGGCGACGACGAACGGATCTTCAGCAGCTCGCCCGCCCGGCCCCGGGCCGCGCCGATGTCCGCGCAGCCGGGCTTGAGCGCCGGGTCGGCGAGCAGCGGCTTGGCGTACGCCCACTTGGAGCCGTTGTCGGCCGCCGGTGGGAGCCCGGCGCCGAAGCCGTTGCCCGCCGCGCAGTCCCACAGCAGCCGGTTGAACCAGTCGCCGGAGTCGTAGGAGTTGCGGTCCAGCGACTTCGACCGCAGCCGCTCACTGCCGGCGTGCAGGAACGCGGTGCCCTGGGACAGCAGGACGGAGGCCAGCGACAGCGACTGCATGCGCACGCGGTCGGCCATCGCCGTGTCCTTCGGCAGCTTGTACGCCAGCGCGTCGAACAGCGTCTCGTTGTCGTGGGCGTCGGCGTAGGTCACGGCCTCGCCTGGCGCGGCGGTGTACCCGGCCGGCGAGCCGTTGTAGTCGACCTCCGAGCCCTTCACCTCCGAGCCCGAGGACGCCGTGAACCGGTAGTCGCGCAGGTTGCCGGCCAGTCCCACCTTGATCAGGTCCTGGTAGTGGAGCAGGCGGGCCCGCTGCTGCTCGGCGGTGCCGCCTGCGGGCGAGCCGTTCGGGGCGTCGGCCAGGCCCGAGCCGAAGCCCTGCACGCGCGGGTCGGCGTCGAACGGGCCGCCGCCGCGCACGGCGTCGCGCAGCCGGTCGTTGAAGGTGCCGACGCCGGTGCCCGCCATGTTGGCCTGGGTGGCCTGGACGAAGCGGGCGTCGTTCGCGACCTCGCCGAAGTTCCACCCCTCGCCGTACAGGATGATCGACTTGCCGTCCACGCCGTCGCGGGCGAGGGTCAGCTTGTCGAGGGCGGCCCGCACGGCCAGGATGTTCGCCTTCGGGTGGTGGCCCATCAGGTCGAAGCGGAACCCGTCCACCTTGTACTGCTTCGCCCACGTGACGATGGAGTCGACGACGAGCCTGCCCATCATGGCGTGCTCGGGCGCGGTGTTCGCGCAGCAGGTCGACGTCGCCACCGCGCCGTCGTCCAGCAGCCGGTGGTAGTAGCCGGGGACGATCCGGTCGAGCACCGACTTCGGGTCCTGCCCGGAGGCGAAGGTGTGGTTGTAGACGACGTCCATGACCACGCGCAGCCCGGCACCGTTCAGCCCGGCCACCATCGACCGGAACTCCTCCACCCGCCGCGACCCGTCGGGGTCGGTCGCGTACGACCCCTCGGGCACGGTGTGGTGCACGGGGTCGTACCCCCAGTTGAAGGAGTCCTTGGCGGCGGTCTTCGCCACGCAGGCCTGCTGCTCCTCGGAGTCGGCGGGCATCGCGGCCAGGTCGCACGACGGCTCGGTGCGGTCGGCCCTGCGCTCGGGGACGCTGCCGATGTCGAAGGCCGGCAGCAGGTGCACGTGCGTCAGCCCGTCGGCGGCCAGCGACCGCAGTTCGCGCATGCCCGCCGACTCGCGGGTGAACGCCTTGTACGTCCCCCGCTCGGCGGCAGGGACGGACGCGTCCGAGGCGGAGAAGTCGCGCACGTGCAGCTCGTAGATCGACGCCCGCTCCGGGGGCACGGCCCGGGGCTTGCGCAGGGACGTCCACCCCGCCGGCCGCAGATCGCGGTCCGACAGGTCCACGAGGTGGCTGCGCACGGAGTCGGCCGCGAGCGACACGCTGTAGGGGTCGGTCACCTCGTTGGTCACGACCTTCCCGGCGGCCGGCGCGAACACCGTGACGAGGAAGGTGTAGTAGCGGCCCTTCCAGGCGGGCGTGCCGCGCACCGACCACACGCCGGTCGCGTCGTCGCGCCGCATCGGGTGGACGGTCCGCGCGGCGCCGGACGGGCCGTCGTAGAGGGCCAGCTCCACCGTCCGCGCGGTCGGCGCCCAGACCGAGATCGCCGGGGAGGACGACGGCCATACGGGGCCGAGTTCGGCCGAGGCCGCCTTGGCGTACACGTCGTCCAGCACGCCGGGGATCTGCACGCCGGTCGCCGTGAGCAGCGCGCCCGCCGCGTCCCGCTCGACCGCGACCACCTGGCCGCGCAGCGCCGTCCTGACCAGGTCGGCGTCGCGCGGGTCCACCTTGAGCGCGGCGGACGAGGCCAGGTGGGGCCACTTGGCCTTCTGCGCGTCGGTCAGCCCGCCGCCCGGCAGCAGCCGGATCAGATGGACGTCCCCGGTCAGGTCGCCCTTCTCGTACGCGAGGTCGCCCTTCCCGGAGAACGCCAGCGCGTAGTGCAGCGCCGCCGAGGGCGTGACGTCCCAGGCCACGGTGTCGCGGTCGATCCAGTGCGCCCGCGCCTTGGACAGGTCGGCGTCCGCGCCTCGCGCCGGGGGCTGCGGCAGCAGGTACCCCTCGGTGGCGGCCAGGCGCCAGGCCTCGTGGCCGGTCGTGGTCAGGTCGAGCGACTGGTCGGACGGCAGGTCCTTCTCGTCGCCCTTGTGGATGATGTAGCTCAGGCCGGTCGCCCCCTCCGCCAGCGGCACCCGGAAGTACACGCCGAAACCGTCCTGGCCCGCCGGCCGCAGGGGCGCCGCCCACTCGGTCGGGGTGGCCGCGCCGGTCCAGACGTGCAGTCCCCAGCCCTCGTAGTTCCCGTCCGGGCGGTGGTAATGCAGGATCGCGACGTTCTCGGCCGCGGCCCGGGTCGGGAAGATCCGCGAGTCGCCCGAGTTCACGTACACGTCGGGCCGCGCCGCCGGGATGAACGACTGGTCGGGGCCGGGGTCCTTGGTGTCGCCCTTGTGCGCGATGTAGTTCAGCGGGACGGCCGCGTCCTTGAGCGGGATCTTCCAGAACGCGCCGTAGGAGTCGGCGCCGTCCGGCGGGCGGGGGGTCGCCCAGTCGGTGCCCGCGCCGTCGGCCAGGGCGTCGCCCCACAGGTGCAGGCCCCAGCCGTCATAGTTGCCGTCCGGGCGGTGGTAGTGGACGGTCGCGTAGCCCTGGGCCGCCGCGCGCGAGGGGTACACGTCCGGCTTGCCCTCGGACAGCCAGATCTCGCCGGTCCGCTGGGGGTTGACCAGGCGGTCGCCGCCGTCCTTCTCGTCCCCCTTGTGGGTGATGATCCCGACGCTCGCCGCGCCGGGCTTGAGCTTGATCCAGGCGAACCGGCCGTAGGCGTCCTCGCCGGTGAGCGGCAGCGGCGAGCCCCAGTCGGTGGGCCGCTCGACGTCGCCCCACACGTGCAGGCCCCAGCCGTCGTAGTCGGCGCGCTTGTAGTGGACGACCAGCCAGTCGCGCTTCACCGCGCCCGGGTCCTCGGGGGCGGGCGGCGCCGCGACGGTGACCGTCTCGGCAGCGGAGGCCAGGTGGCCCGCGGAGTCCTTGACGACCGCCTTGTAGGTGATCCGCGTCCCGGCGGCGAGGCCGGTGAGGTCGTGGAACACGCGGAACGTCCGGTTCGCGCCGGTGGGCGCGTCGTCGGTGCCGAGCACCTTCCACCCGCCGTCGCCGACCTTGGCGGCGAAGGTGACCTGGTCGAAGCCCGCGCCGGGCACGGTCGCCGCGACCGGGATCCGCGGGTCGGCGGCCGTTCCCCTCACCTCCGCGCCGGGCAGCGCGATCGAGACGGCGGGCGCCGCCGCGGGTGCCGCGATCTTGGACGAGGCGCGGTAGACCACGGCCGACAGCGGCGGCACGCTCACCGTGAGCGTGCGGTCGGCCGCCGAGGTCACGGCCGCGGCGGCGTCGCCGTACACCTTGGCGAAGGCCATGCCGGAGGAGTACGTCGGGACGGCCGCGGTCGCCGCAGTCTCGGCGTTGTTCACCGCGACGACGTACTCGACCCGCTCCTTGGCGCCGATACGGCTGAACGCGTACAGGCCGTCCTTGGCCAGGCGCTCGACCTGCGCGCCGTCCGCCAGCGCCGGGTGGGCGTCGCGCAGCTTCGCCAGTGCCGAAATGCCCTGGTACAGCGGGTGGGTGGTGACGAAGTTGTCCTGCGCGTGGGTGGCCGTCGTGCCGATCAGGTCGTCGGTCAGGTAGCTCTGCGTCCTGGACGCGAACATGGTCTGGCGGGCGTCCTTGTCGCCGCCCTTGCCGGTGAAGCCCTGCTCGTCGCCGTAGTAGACCACCGGCTGGCCGCGCGTGAGGTACATCAGCTCGTGGGCGAGCAGGTCGCGCCGCAGCAGCTCGGCGTCCGAGGCACCCGGGTTGTCCTGTGACACGAACCTGCCGATGCGGCCCATGTCGTGGTTGCCGAGGAAGGTGGGCAGCGAGTACGCGTTGTCCTCGGCGCTGGTGTGGTAGTCGTCCCCGGCGTACAGCTGGGCGAGCCTGGACGCGCCCGCCGTGCCGCCGCCGAACGACCGCGCCGCCTCCTGGAACGGGAAGTCCAGCGTGGCGTCCATGCCGCCGCGCGTGGAGTACCGGCTGGTCAGGGACGGGTCCCCGGAGTAGACCTCGCCGAACATGAAGAACCGCTCGTTGCCGAGCCTGGCCGCGTAGCCGTGCAGCGCCGGGCTGAACCGCTGCCAGAACTCCATGTTGACGTGTTTGGCCGTGTCGATCCTGAACCCGTCGATGCCGGTTTCGCGGACCCACGTCTTGTAGATGTCGATCATGCCCTTGACGACCTCGGGACGCTCGGTCCACAGGTCGTCCAGGCCCGAGAAGTCGCCGTACTCGTCGTTCTCGCCGCCGCTGAAGCTGGAGTCGCCCCGGTTGTGGTACATCGTCGGGTCGTTCAGCCAGGCCGGCGTCTTGACGCCCTTGGCGGCCACCGGCGTGTACGGGAACGACTCGGCGTCGACCTTGGGGAAGGCGTCCCCGCTCGCGTAGGCGCGGTCGTCGAAGGGCCTGCCGTCGACGTCGACGTACGGGTACGCGCCCTTGGACCGGTAGGAGTAGGTCTTCTCCTTGTAGTCCACGACGTCGGCGGTGTGGTTGGTGATGATGTCGAAGAAGACCTTCATCCCGCGCTTGTGCGCCTCGCGGACGAGCTGCTTCATCTGCGCGTTCGTGCCGAGGTGCGGGTCGATAGAGGTGAAGTCGGTGATCCAGTAGCCGTGGTACCCGGCGGATACGTCGGCCCCGGAGCCCTGCACGGGGCGGTTCTTGAACGCGGGCGTCAGCCAGATGGCCGTGCTGCCGAGGCCCTTGATGTAGTCCAGCTTGCCGAGGAGCCCGGCGAGGTCACCGCCCTGGTAGAAGCCCTTGTCGGTGGGGTCGAAGCCGGTGGCGAGCCGGTCGCCGGACAGGCCGCCCCGGTCGTTGCCGGGGTCGCCGTTGGAGAAGCGGTCGGTCATCGCGAAGTAGAAGCGCTCGCGCGTCAGGTCGGCGCGGGCCGAGTCGCGGGCGAGGTCCCCGTCGGACGGCTCGGACGTGCGGCTGAGCGCCGAGACCAGCGGTTTCGCGTCCGCCCGCGGGGACGTCGCGGAGGCCGGGGCCGTCGCGGCGGAGGCAGGGGAGAGGGGGGTGACGGCGGCGAGAGGGGGCGCGCACAGGGCCACGCCGAGCAGAATCACGGCCGCGAAGCGGCCGGTCCCGGACGTGGACGGCCTTCTCGCGAGCCGTGGGGGGAGTGGCCAGACCACCAGGGGCCTCCACGGGTTGGTGTATTTCACGGGTGTTGCCCGGAAATTACTCACAACCCCCGATCTATGCAATGCCTTACTGAAATTTCCAGCAAATATCCAATCGGCATGCTTCGAGGATCGCGGGGGCCGGTGTCGCTGGCAGGTGGTCACACCGGCGGGTGATTTACTGGCCACGGATGGTGAAGATTTCGGGCCGCTCAAAAGCGGAGTACCTGCTGGTCCCTCTATCAGATGCGAACTAAAATGCTATATGTCTTCTTTGGTGGGATAAATGGCGATTTGGGGCTTTGGCGGCAGCCGCTGGTCCTCAAGGCGTGGCGTCCGCCGCCGTGCCGCAGACGTTCCCCGCGGCGCGCGGTGCCGGGAACGTCTGGCTCCGGCCCCTTCTGCGCCCTCCACCGCTTCCGCTCCGGCGCGCCGCCCCGCCCGTACTGCGCGTTCCGCCGCCCCCGGTGACCGGTGGGGGCTCAGTCCGCCCCGGCGGGCTTGGACGGGCGCGCGTCCGGCGGGATCCGTACCGCGATCTCCCCGCCCAGGCGGGCGCCCGCCGAGAGGATCAGCTCGTCGCCGCTCCAGAACCGCCCCGGGTCGTACCAGTTGAGCTTGCGCCCGCCGGGCAGCAGCCCCATGTCCTCGTACGTCGCGGCCACGACCTCCGCGCAGTACGCCGTCTCCAGCGCGGCGGGCGACGCGCCCCGGCGCAGCAGTGGCACCCGCCCGCGCAGCCAGCGGCCTGCCAGGCCCGCGGTGGACGGGAACGCCGTGCCGTCCAGCCGCGCGATCGTCCGCAGCAGCGCGTCCTCCATCTCGCGCGTGACGGCCGGGTCGAGCTGCCGCAGCCACGCCCGCTGGCCGTACTTCGTGGCCCACACGACCACCGCGTCCCGCAGGTCGTGCAACTGCACGCCGCGCTGGTGGGTGCCGGTCCACATGTCCGGCAGCGACCTGCCGAGCTCGGCGTGCCACATCAGCGGCGGCAGGTCCTCGATCACCACCGACATGCCGACGTGGTTGACCGGGCTGTTGGTCGTCATCTGGATGGCGCGATCGGGAACCGTCCGCCCCCGGAACAGCCAGACGTCGCCGGTACGCGTGAGTTCGATCGCCTCGTCCAGGCCGATGCTCTCGCGGGTCATGCCTGTAGCCTAGGCACATGCGCTGGTGGAAGGTACTCGGACTGGCCGCTTTCGCGGGCGTCGCGGCGACCGGCGTGGTGATAGCCCGCGCCGAACGCCGCCGCCGCGCCTACACCCCGGAGCAGATCCGCACCCGCCTCCGCGAACGCCACGCCGAGGCCGTGAGACGCGGCTCGCGGTAGCCCGACGGCCGCCTCGTGGAGAGGCCGTGGCCCATTCAATCTCTCGATTTTCCTGGATCTCGTGCATAATTGCGGCATTTGTCATGCGGCGAACGCGGCCGTCAGTTGCCCATGTATGACAATCGGGCTTGCTTTCTGCCGTAACAGAGAAGTTCTCTAGAGAACTCGACTGATGCCAGGAGTGTAGCCGATGAGTGGGGCTGAGGAGCAAAAGGAAAGTTCCGAGTTATTCGCAACACCAGCGGCAAATGAGGTCAGTGGTACCGTAACCGGTCCCGCCGTCCAAGCCCAGTCCATCCACGGCGATGTGCGGATCACCGTAGGAGCACGTCAGGGCACTCCACCGCCCGCGCAGCTCGCCCACGCGCCCGCCGTGTTCATCGGCAGGCGTGCCGAACTCGCGCGGCTGGACGGATTTCTCGGAGTCGAAGAACAATCACCCGGCACCCCGAGACTCGTTGTCATCGCCGGTCTCGGTGGTGTAGGGAAGAGTTCCCTGGCGTTGAAGTGGTTGCACGGAATCCGTCACCTGTACGGCGACGGCCAGTTGTACGCCGACCTTCGCGCTTCCGTGCCTGATTCTCCTGTCTCCCCCGGTGAGGTGCTGGAACGCTTTCTCCGCGCGCTCGGAATCGCCCCCGAGTACGTTCCCGCCGTCCTCGACGAGCAGGCCGCGCTGTTCCGCTCCGCCACCGTCGGCCGCCGGCTGATCATCATGCTGGACGACGCGTTCTCCGCCGCGCAGGTGCGCGTGGTGCTGCCGGCGTCCGGAAGCAGCCTTGTCGTGGTCACCACCCGGCGCAGGCTCTCCGGCCTGGTAGTGGACGGCGCTCGTGTGCTGGAGCTGGACCCGCTCAGCCAGGACGACGCCCTCGGCCTGCTCGGCCGCATGGTCGGCACCGATCGCACCCGGGCCGAGCCGGAGCAGGCCCGCGAACTGGTGGCCCTGTGCGGGCGGCTCCCCATAGCGGTGTGCGCGTCCGCCGCCCGCCTCGCACTGCGCCCGCGGTGGCCGATCAGGCGCCTGGTCGGCGAACTCAGCGGCGCCACCCGGCGCCTCTCGCTGATGAGCGCGGACGACGACATCTCTCCCCAGGCGGCGTTCGACGTCTCGTACGGCTCGCTCGGCGACCAAGAGGCCAGACTGTACCGCATGCTCGGCCAGCATCCGGGCGTCGGCTTCGGCTCCGGCGCGGCCGCCGCCGCGGGCGGCATCGGCCCGGCCGAGGCGGCCCGCCTGCTGGACGAGCTGGTCGGGGCGAACCTCGTCCAGGAGGAGGACGAGGACTGCTTCCGCTTCCACGACCTGTTACGCCTCCACGCGCACGCCAAGTCCGAGGACACCGACACGGCGGAGGAGCGCCGCGCCGCCTTCACCCGGATCGCCTACTGGTACGTCGAGGCGGCCGTCGCCGCCGACCGGGTGGCCCTCCCCGGCCGCTGGCACCTGAGTCCGCTGTACGAACGGAACGCCCCGGCGCACGCGCACTTCGCCGAGCCCGCGCAGGCGCTCGACTGGTTGGAGGCGGAACTGCCCAACCTGCGCGCGTTGGTGGCCGCCGCGCATGAGCGAAGACTGCACGGTCTGGTTCTGGTGGCGTGCGAGTCTCTTTGGGCACTCCTGCTCAACCGCAAGCACTACAGCGTCTGGGTGGAGACCCACGAGCTGGGCCTGGCCTCGGCCCGCGAGTCGGACGACCCGCGCGCGGAGCCCCGGATGCTGCTGGCGCTGGCCGCCGCGCATCTCAACCTGCAGAACTTCGAGCGTGCGGCAGAAATGTGCGGGCGGGCCGCCGACCTGTCCCATGCCTCTGGCCACGAGCTGGGGGAGGCGTCCGCGCTTGACAGCCTAGGTGTGGCCTATCTCGGCATGGGCCGGCCCGGTGAGGCCATCGTGCGATTCGAGCAGGCCCTGGCCATTCACCGGCGCATCGGGCAACAGCGTGGCGTCGCACTCCTCATCCGCCGGATGGGCGAAGTCACGCGTGACCTCGGCCGATTCGACGAGGCGGTCCAATGGTTCCGTGACGCCTACGGCCTGTTCGGGGCGATGTCCGAGCGCTACAACCAGGTCCGTGTCCTGAACGGCCTCGGCCGGACGTACCTGCTGGTGGGCCGCCCGGGGGACGCGGTGGAGTCGCTGACCGAAGCCCTGTCGCTCGCCGAGACCATCGGCGCCCGCTACGAGCAGGCGGACATCCGGACGTCGCTGGCCGAGGCGCTCGCGCCGACCGGTGACCGTGCCCGGGCGATAGATCACCTCGCCCGGGCGGTCGAGATCTTCACCGAACTCGGCGCACCTCGACGAACGGACAGCCTGCGCCGCCTGAACGATCTCGTCGGCGATGATCACCGCCGGCCGTGATCGTCGCGGTGCTCAGCGCGGCGAGGCGGCGGCCGGCCACGGTCCAGGCGTGTGCCGCCGCCGCGACCACCCACGGCTTCCGCGTCGCGAACACCGAGACCTGGCCGTCCCGGGTCCCGACGATGCATGTGCCGTCCGGCCGGGGCCTGGCCGCCACCAGGCACCCTGGATGACGGTCCAGCAGGTCCCGGACCGTCCCCGCGCCCAGGTCCAGGCCGATGATCACATCGGCCACGGCGAGACGGTGCTGTTCGGCCGACGTCACGCACACGTGTTCGTCCGCCACGACGACCCGGGATCGCCCTCCCGGAGCCGGTTCGCTGATCAGGACGCGCAGGAGTTTCATCGCGCGACCGGCCCGAACGGGTGAGGCAGCGGCACGGGCCTCGTGACCGGCTCGACCTCGGGCTCCGTGAGCTGTAACAGGCGGTACATCGTCCGGCGGATCTCCCGCGCCGCGCCGCCGGGCGCGGAGGTCAGGTGCGCGCGCACCATGGCGGCGTCCGCCGGGGACCACGTGCGCCGGGCGTCGTCGAGCTGGCCGACAAGAGGGACGGCGGGGTCCAGGACGGGCGCGACCTCCGCCAGCCGCGCGAACACCGAGCCCGGCAGCACGTCGTCGGGCTCGAACGGCGCCAGAAGGGTCGGGACGCCCAGCGCGGCCCCATAGCAAACGACGCTGCTGCGATCGGCGAGGCACACATCAGCGGCGACCAGCGCCGCCCGCCATCCCTCCTCCGGCGGCAGCAGAGCCACGCCGGCGCTGATCGACCGGGAGAACCAAGATCTCACCTGCGCTTTTCCGTGGGCCGTCCAGATCAGGGGGTGGAGGACCAGCACCACGCGGTAGTGCTCGGCGGGCAACGTCTCCGCGAGCGACTGGAGGATCTCCGGGTACCGCGACATCAGTGACCCGCTCTCGTGATGGCTCGACACCACGACCACCTTGTGCGCGGGCGAGGCTCCGAGAGCGTTGCGGTACGCCGTCCGATATGCCCGGCTCGCGAGGATCCGGTCGAAACACGGGTCACCGGCGATGACGGCGGCCGGAAGCGCCTCCGGGCAGCTGGCCGCGAGCACTCGCCGGTGGTCCTCGTGGGCCATCACGATGGCCGACGCGATGACCCGCCCGTACATGGTCAGCGCCTGCGTGCCGAACCCCGGGACGGCGCGCGGCGCGGGAAGCCCGGGGCCGTCCCGGCGGGTCACGTACCCGTTCGGCCCCACGCCGTGGCTGAGTGTCATGACGGGGCCCGAGAGCCGTTCGAGCATCCCGTCGCCCGCCGACACCACGAGGTCCCACGGCGTCTCGACCGCCTGCGACCAGGGCATCTCCAGGAGTCCCGCGTCCGCCAGGTAGTCGTGGGCGCCCTTGGCGTACGCCGAGGACGGCGGTACGGCGTACGCGACCTGTACGCGCCGGTCCTCGTCCACCAGATGAGCGACGTCCGCCAGGCGGGTGGCCCCGGCCAGGTGATGAACCACCATGACGACCCTGCGCTCGACCCCGTGGGTGTCCCCCATGCCCGCCCTTGACGAGAAGGGCCCGGCCAGCCGTCTCCGCTCACATGCCATCGTGCCTCCCGCACCAGTCGCCGGCCCTCGGATGGACCGGATGGGCAGAGTGTGCGGTGGCTGGGTTGACGGAGACCTTGGGAACGGGTTGATGGTTCGCTTGCTCTACCGGCACGCAACGGGGCCGGTCCGACACGTATGCGGACCGGCCCCGTCGCCCGTGATGGGTCAGCAGGTGAGCTGACCCTCTACGGCATAAAGATCCCTTGGGGGGAACACGGTGTAGGACCGAGCGGCCGGCCTGCCGGGTCGGCGGATGCCGCGGTGGCGCCGAGCAGGAGGACGCAGGAACCCAATATGGTCACGGCCAGCATGCGGCGGACTCTGGTGCGCACAATGCTTCCTTTGTCGTAGTGACAGAGTAATGTCCAGCCCGAACCTCGGGCTCGTACTGGAGGGCCCTCCGGACAAGATCTGATGTTAGCCGCATTGTGGGACCCTTCGCACCTTCTATAAAGAAAGCCTGAAATCCTAATGGTTCAACTCAAATCGCCCCATATGGCTAGATAGCATAACTAACCATGATGGGGATATGTAAGGAAACTGGAACGTGCCATTGTCGCCTAGAGCGGGGAAGGGCCGTGGGGATGGCTCGGAGGTTGCTGGATGCTATTCAGGATGCTCCTTGGCGTAGGTCTGACTTTGTACGCCGTCGGTAAGGACCACTCCCTCGGCCCCCCGAAAGCCCAGCTCATCCTTTCGATACTGATGCTCTCGCCGGGAAGACCCGTCGGGGCCGCCGATATCATTGACCACGTCTGGGGAGAGCGCCCCCCGCCCAAGGCGATGGAAGACCTGCAGAGCTACGTTTCACGCCTTCGCAGACGACTTCGCGAAGTCGTAGGCGACCGCGTCCAGATCCTCTCGCGTAGCGGTACGTACACGCTCGCCGTCGATTCCCAGGTCATCGACCTGCACAGGTTCCGGGCCCTATGGCGGCAGGCGTCGGACACGGCCGCCAGGGGTGAACTCGACCGGGCCATCCATATGTTCCGCGAGGCCGAGGAGCTTTGGCCGGGGAACGCCCTGGCCGGGCTCCCGGGCGATTGGGCGCAGCGGATGGGGCGGACGCTCGCGGACGAACGGGCGGCGGCCCGGCGAGAACGCATCGATCTGGAGTTGCGTATTGGGCGCCACCGGGGCGTACTCGAGGAGCTGCGCGACCACGTCGCGAGGCACCCAGACGACGAGACCCTCGTCGCACAGCTCATGACCGCGCTGTACCGCGCCGATCGACGGTCCGACGCGCTGGACCTCTACCACAGGACCCGTCGATATCTGAGAGAGGTACGCGGGACGGAGCCCGGGCCGGCCCTCCGGTCCCTCCATCTGCGTGTCCTCCGGGCCGACTCCGATCTGGAGGTCAGTCCCGTCCCCCTCCCTGAGAACTCGCCGCCGCCCGACACGCTTCCGCCAGCCCCGCCGCACTTCATCGGGCGTGAGCCCGAGATCGGGATGGTGGACGCAGCCCGTGGAGGTGAGGCTCCGGTCGTGGTCGTCGAGGGCATGGCGGGAGTCGGCAAGACCGCGCTCGCCCTGTACATCGCCCACAGGTCGGCGGCCGACCACACAGACGCGCGCCTCTATCTCGACCTGCGCGCCCACGACCCCGCTCGTCCTCCCCTGAGTACTGATTCCGCCTTGCATGAGCTGCTGCGCATGCTCGGCGTCCCAGCCGCCCGGATCCCCTCGTCGCGACGGGAGCGAGCCGCCCTGTGGCATGCCGAGCTAGCTCGCCGACGGGCCCTGGTCATCCTGGACGACGCGGCAGGGCCAGCGCAGGTGATGCCCCTTCTCGGCGCCCGGTCGGCGAGCCTTGTGCTGATCACCACGCGGAACCCCTTCGACGGGCCCGAGGGACTGAGACGGGTCCCGCTCGGACTGCTCAGCCGCGAGGAGGCGGCCAAGCTCGCCTGCAGAGTCGCGGGTCCCGATGCGGATCCGTCCTGGATCGACGACATCGTGCGGCTGTGCGAGGGGCTGCCCCTCGCGATGACGCTGGAGGCGGCGCGTGCGACGGGCTCGACCCGGGGAATCCAGGCCGGTCCCCTCCTGGGCGACACCGGCCAGGGCAGGCCCGGGATTACGGGGCGGACGGAACTCGACGCCGTGTTCGAGCCGTCCTACCGTGATCTTCCCTCCGACGTCAGAGCGGTGTACCGCCGGCTCGGGCTCTCGCCCGGCGATGAGCTCACGCCGGCATCCGCCGCTGCTCTGTGCGAGACGACACAGGAGGTCGCGCGGGAGGCGATGGAGGTGCTGGTCCGCCACCATATGCTCCAGCCCGCAGCCTCCGGCCGTTACCGGTTCCATGGTTTTATCCGTGGTCACGCCCACGGCCGGGCGGAACGCGAGGATCCCCAGGGCGACAACCGCCGGGCCGTCGGGCGCCTCCTCGAACACTATCTGGGCACGGCCGAACAGGCCGTCGAGGTGCTCAGCCGAGTGCCGGACCCGGACGGCGAGCGGCCGGAGGAACACCGGGCCATGGTCTCGGACGCGCGCCGGTGGCTCGGGCAGGAGTGGCGCACGGTGCTCCTGCTCGCCGACCACGCCGCCGACCACGAGTGGAAGCCGTACACAGCGCGGATCATGCGGGTGATGGCGGAATACCTCGATATGGAATGCCTGTGGGAGGAGGCCGCGAAGGGGCACGCCCGCGCGCTGCACGCGTGCCGTGACCTCGGCGACCTGCGAGGTGTCGCGGGGGCGTCGCTCGATCTTGGCCTGGCGCGATTCAAGATCGGCCGGTACGCGGAGGCGCTCGTCCACACGTGCAAGGCCAGGTCGTTGTACCGCTCCCTCGGCGACAGGTCCGCGGTTGCCAGGAGTGTTGACCAGATCGGCGTCATCCGCTGGGCGACGGCTGAATACCGGGAGGCTCTCGCCCTTCACGAGGAGGCGCGGGCGATCTATCGGTCCGCTGGCAACGTCAGGGGTGAGGCTGAGGCGCTCGGGCACAGCGGTAATGTGCATTGGCACCTGGGCCGCTACAAGGTGTCAATGGATCTTCTTTCCCGTGCTCTCGAGACTTTCCGAGCAATCGGCGATCGGCGTGGAGAGGGGAAGATCCTCAACAACATGGGCAACGTGCAGAAGCACCGCGGGTTCCACAGGGATGCGGTCCGTCTGTACCAGGAGTCCATGGCGATCTTCAAGCAGATCGAGGGCAAGCAGAACCGGGCGATTCTGCACAGCAACCTCGGGGACGTACAGCAGTACAAGCACCGATTTTCGGCCGCGCTCGAGAGCTATGGCCTTGCCATGGCCACGTTCCTGGAGATCGGGGATCGGAGGAATCAGGCCGACATCCTCAACAGCATCGGCGGTACGTACCTTCACATGGGTGGGACGGAGGAGTCGCGGATCAACTTCGAGAAGGCCAAAGGCATCGCCGGAGAGATCGCCGATGACTATCAGGCGGTGCGGGCACTGGTGGGGATCGCGGACGTGAATCTCGCGACCGGGCGGTACGAGGCCGCGCGGGACACCTACGAGCAGGCCATCGGGACGGCGCGGGCCATCGGTGATCTGTACCAGGAGGCGCGGGCGCACCGAGGGCTCGCCGACACGTGGGAGCGGCTCGACGACCTGGAGGCGACCCGGATCTCCTTGCGTCAGGCCCTCAACCTGCTGATCCAGCTAGAACTTCCCGAGGCCGAGGAGGTCCGCATCCGCCTGGACGGGTTGGGCGGCGATGACGGAGGCTTCTGACAGCCGGGCGGCCGTGTCGTCCGGCGTGGGTGGACGGGTGGCCCGGCGGGTCCGGTGAGGCAACAGCGTCGTCCCGGCGTGCGGATCAGGGCTCGGCGGGTGGTTTCCGGTCGGATTCCGGGGGCGGCGGGGGAGGAGCTGTGCCTGCTCCTGCGCCGCCGATGGTGATGGGGCCGGTGAAATCGTGGCCCTGGACCACGGGGCCGTGTACTGAACCGCTGATGACGTTGTGGACGGTGCCGCCTTCCCTCTTCGAGGTCGTTCGCACGGGGGCCGCGGGGGCCTTGTCGGGGGTCTTCCCGGGGGGGGTGGGCGGGGATGGTTCGGTGGGGCGTCTCATGGTGTGCCAGGTCAGGGCCAGGGCGGTGAGGCCGGTCAGCGCGCTGAGGACACTCGCCAGTTTGTCGGCATTATCTAGACCAATCACGATGAAATACACCGTCAGGCAGATCAGGGCGAACGCCGTGGAAAGCGCGGCGATGCGCGTGGCGGCCGACGCGCGATGACGCTTCATCCGCCGATTGTCACCCGGACCTGGAGCATCCGTATAGGCCGCCGGGTTTATGGCCGTCCGTTATGACGCACCGCGAGTCGCTCACCTATCCCTTTTTGCCGATAAGCAACTGGAATCGCACGATCTTTGCAAATCCGCGGTACTGAATTACGATTGCGGGGCCAGCCGGAGCCGAGGCGACGTGGGGCGGCGAGTGGGGTGCCTGCGGGGGCGAAGGCGGGGGGTGTTCCCGCCGAGACGACGAGTTTCGTGGGGCGGCAGGCCGAGGTCGCCCAGGTGGTCCGGACGCTGGACCGGGCGCGTTCGGTCACCCTGACGGGGGTCGGGGGAGTCGGCAAGACGCGGCTCGCCCTGCGCGTGGCGCGGGTTCTTCAGCCGTCCTTCCCTGACGGGGTGTGGTTCGTCGAGCTGTCCTCGCTGCGCGAGCCGGAGCTGCTCGGGAACGCCGTCTGCTCCGTCCTGCGCGTGGCGCAGCGGGTGGGGCGGACGCAGATCGAGGTCCTCGCCGAGTTCCTGGAGCCGCGCCGCGCGCTGCTCGTCCTGGACACCTGCGAGCACCTGGCGGACGAGTGCGCCGCGCTGGCGGACACGCTCCTGGAGGCCGCCCCGGGGCTGCGGGTGGTGGCGACGAGCAGGCGCGTGCTGGGCATCGACGGCGAGTGGTGCATCCAGGTCGAACCCCTGCCCGTCGAGGAGCCCGCGAAGGAGCCGGCCGAGCGGCCTTCCGGTGCGACCGGAAAGGCCGCCGCGGGGGGCGGCGCGGTGGCGCTGTTCGTGGACCGGGCGGGCACGCTGGTGCCCGGGTTCGCGGCGACGCCGGAGGTCGCGGTGATCTGCAGGCGGCTGGACGGCATCCCGCTGGCCATCGAGCTGGCGGCGGTGCGGCTGCGCACGCTGTCGGTCGAGCAGATCATGCGCCGCATCGACGACCGCTTCGGCCTGCTGCTGGGCGGCGACCCGGCGGGCCAGCCCCGCCACCGGACGCTGCGCACGGCCATCGGCTGGAGCCACGAGCTGTGCGAGCCGCTGGAACGCCTGCTGTGGGCCCGCCTCGCGGTCTTCGCCGGCGACTTCGACCTGGAGGCGGCGCGGGCCGTCTGCGCCGACCCCGGCTCGGGCGCCGGTCTCCGCCGCGACCAGGTCGAGTCCCTGCTGTACGCGCTGGTGGACAAGTCGATCGTGCGCCGCGACGACACCGGCGAGGGCGTCCGCTTCCACATGCTCGACACGCTGCGCGACTACGGCGCCGAGTGGCTGCGCGAGCTCGGCCAGGAGGAGCGGACGCGGCGCCGCCACCGCGACCACTACCTGGACCTGGCCCGGCGGTTCGACGCCGAGTGGTTCGGCGCCGACCAGGTCGCCTGGTACGTCCGCATGCGGCGTGAGCTGCCCAACCTGCGCTCGGCGCTGGAATTCTGCCTCGGCGACGCCCAGGCCGAGCACCCCGTGGGCCTGGACCTCGCCGGGCGGCTGACGTACTTCTGGATCGGCTGTGGCTTCGTCGCCGAGGGCCGCCACTACCTGGGCCGGGCCCTCGCCCTGTGCCACGCGCCGGGCGCGAGCCGGTCGCGGGCGCTGTGGGCGTGCGCCTGGCTGGCGGACTTCCAGGGCGACCTGGAGGAGGCCAACGACCTCGCCACCGAGTGCATGTTCCAGGCGTTCTCCGGGGGCCACCGCGCGGCGGCCGGATGGGGGACGATCTGCTGCGCCAACACCGGCCTGCACTGGGGGTACCTCAACGAGGTGCTGCCGATGTACGAGCGGGCGCGCCGCGCGCACGAGCAGGGCGGCGACCCGGGGGCGGGCGTGGCGTACGCGCTGCTCGGGGAGGCGTACGTGCTGCGCCGTCTCGGCAGGCACGAGCAGGCGCTGGCGTGCCTGCGCCGGCAGCGGCGGCTGTGCGACGCCTACGGGGACATCTGGCTGCGGTCCTCCGGCGACTTGGTGCGCACCCTGATCGAGATCGACCGGGGGGACATGCGGACGGCCGACCGCTACGCCCGCGCGTCCCTGCGCGCCAAGCGGGTGCTGCACGACAGCTTCGGCATGGCGGCGGCCGTCAAGGGCCTGGCCGGGACGGCGGCGGGTCTCGGCGACATGGAGCGCGCGGCCCGGCTGCTCGGCATCGGCGACCTGGTCGAGCGCTCCTTCGGCGTCCGCCTTGGCCTGCCCCACCCGAACGGGGCCGGCGAGCAGGCCGAGGCGCGGGCGAGGAAGGCCCTCGGGGAGCGGAGGTTCCGGGACGCCGTCACTCGAGGGCGGGAGCTGGAGCTGGAAAGCGCGCTCTCCTACGCGCTCACGGGCGGCGAGGACGCTGAGGGCGCGGCATGAACCAGTCCAGACGGTGTTGACACAAATGCCAAAAATGACATTATTCAGCCATGCGAGAGGAAGCACAGCGACTGCTGCTGATCCAGGATGACTTCGAGCGCTTCCGCGCCGCCACGCGCATGCTCGTGGACCTGGACGATCTCATCCTGGAGATCTCCCGCGTCAGGAACGAGAGCGCCTCCCGCATGCAGATCAGCACGATCAGCGCGGCGGCCCCCCAGCCGCCCTCGGACGAGGCCCTGCCCGAGGACGCCCGCGCCGTCCTGGAATGCGTGCGCCGGATGGGGGCCGAGCGTTTCCGCAGGCGGGACGTGTTCCGCCGCCTCGCGCGGCGCTTCAAGACCGTCGCCGCGATGGTCCCCGCGCTGGACCTGCTGGAGTCGGCCGGCTATATCCGCAAGGTCGGCCCCAACGCCGAGTCCGGCCAGCCGGGGCGCCGCCGCTCGCCGGAGTACGAGATCCGCCTCTAGCCCCGGCCCGGGACGCCGACCGGCCGCTGCGCCCCCTGCCCTGCATCCGCGCAGGTCAGGGGGCGGATACTGGAACCAGGACCACTTCGCCGGGTTCCGGGGGGCACCGATGGCGATCGCGACGATCAACCCCGCGACGGGGGAGACGCTGAAGACCTTCGAGCCGATGGACGACCGCGAGCTGGACCGGCGGCTCGCGCTCGCTGCGGCCGAGTTCGAGCGGTACCGCTCGACCGGCTTCGCGCGGCGCGCGGAATGGATGCTGAGCGCCGCCCGCCTGATGGACGAGGAGACCGAGCAACTCGCGCGGCTCATGACCACCGAGATGGGCAAACCGCTGGCCCAGGCACGGGCGGAGGCGGCCAAATGCGTCCAGGGCATGCGGTTCTACGCCGAGCACGCCGAGGAGTTCCTGGCGCCGGAGCCCGCCGACGCGGCCGCCGTGAACGCCCGGCGCGCCGAGGTCCGGTACCGGCCGCTCGGGCCGGTGCTGGCGGTCATGCCGTGGAACTTCCCGTGCTGGCAGGTGATCCGATTCGCCGCGCCCGCCCTGATGGCGGGCAACGTGGGGCTGCTGAAGCACGCCTCCAACGTGCCGCAGACCGCGCTGTACCTGGGCGAGTTGTTCGCCCGCGCGGGCTTCCCCGCCGGTTGCTTCCAGACCCTGCTGATCGAGTCCGGCCGCGTCGAGGACGTGCTCCGGGACGCGCGGGTGGTCGCGGCCACGCTGACCGGCTCGGAGGCCGCGGGCGCGTCGGTGGCGTCCGTCGCGGGCGGCGAGGTCAAGAAGACCGTGCTTGAACTGGGCGGATCCGACCCCTATGTCGTGATGCCGTCCGCCGACGTCGCCGCGGCGGCCGGGACCGGGGTGACCGCGCGCGTCCAGAACAACGGCCAGTCCTGCATCGCCGCGAAGCGGTTCATCGTCCACGACCAGGTGTACGACGAGTTCACCGAGCGGTTCGTGGAGGGCATGCGGGCGCTGCGCCTCGGCGACCCGATGGACGAGGCCACCGACGTCGGGCCGCTCGCCACCCAGCGGGGCCGCGACGACGTCGAGCGCCTGGTCGCCGACGCCGCCGGGCGGGGCGCCCACGTCCTGTGCGGGGGCGTGACGCCGTCCCGGACCGGCTGGTACTTCGAGCCCACCGTCCTCACCGGCATCCGTCCCGGCATGCGCATGTTCGAGGAGGAGGTGTTCGGGCCGGTCGCCCAGCTCTACCGCGTGAACGACGCCGCCGAGGCGATCGCCCTGGCCAACGCGACGCGGTTCGGCCTCGGCGCCGGCGTCTGGACCACCGACCCGGCCGAGCAGGAGTACTTCGCCGGCGAGCTGGACGCCGGCCTGGTCTTCGTCAACGGCATGGTCAGGTCGTACCCCGAGCTGCCCTTCGGCGGCGTGAAGCGCTCCGGCTACGGCCGCGAACTGTCCGTCCAGGGAATCCGGGAGTTCTGCGACGTGAAGAGCGTCTGGATCGGGTAGGCGGGCGCTTGTGGCGATCTCTCCGTTCGGGGCCGGTCAGGCGGACTGGCGGCGTACCAGGCGCGCGGGGACGATCGTCTCCGACGACGGGCCCGTGATCGCGCCCGACAGCCGGTCGAGCAGGATGCGCCCGCAGGCCTGGCCGATCAGCCTCGCCGGGTTGGCCATCGTCGTGAGCTGAGGCGAGACGAGCGTCGCCGCCTCGATGTCGTCGAACCCCATGACGGCGAGGTCGCCGGGCACGTCGAGCCCGCGCCGCCGGGCCGCGTCCAGCGCGCCGATCGCCATGATGTCGTTCGCGCACAGCACCGCGCGCGGCGGCCGCGGCAGGTCGAGCAGGCGCAGCGTGCCCGCCGTGCCGCCCGCGCGGCTGAAGTGCGTGTGCACGATGAGACCCGGCTCGGGCCTGAACCCGCGGCGGGCCAGCGTCGCGAGGTGGCCGGTGACCCGTTCGGCCGCCGGGCCGTCGGCCTGGGGGCCGCAGACGAAACCGATGCGGTCGTAGCCCTGGTCGAGCAGGTATCCGGTCGCCTCGGCCGCGCCGCCCTCGTCGTCGCTGTGCACAAGATCCACCCCCGGCTGGACGAGCCTGCCGCCGAGACGCACCACCGGGATGCCCATGTCGATGGCGGGCCGCAGGTCGCCGGCGTGGGTGTGGAAGACGGCGAAGGCGATGCCGTCGACCTGCCGGGCGATCATCTGCTCCAGCGCGAAACGCTCCAGCTCGCGCTCGCCGTCGGTGTTGGTGATGATCTCGTGGTACCCGGCAGGGCCGAGGACGTCCTGCACGCCGCGCGCGAGCATCGGATAGAACGGGTCGGTGATGTCCGGGATGATCAGGCCGATGGTCTGGCTCCTGGCCGTGCGCAGGCCCCGGGCCAGGACGTTCGGGCGGTACCCGAGCTGCTCGATGGCGTCGAGGACGCGTTTGCGGGTCGCGGCCGACACCGGCCGGTGCCCGTTGAGCGTGTGGGAGACGGTCGACGCGCTGACCCCGGCCAGCTCGGCGACCCTTCCGATGCTGGGCCGACGGCCGCGGGAAGGCACGGGTGACCTCCTTCACCGGCTTCACCGGCCGCCGCGCTCGGCGAAGCCACCACGGTGATCGTACCGCGCCGAATCATCTGTTTTCCGGCGTGCCTAATCGGCCCCGGCCGGGCCCGCAGGCCCGTCCCCGTGTGAACAGGTCAGCCGCATGACCTATGACGCCTTTGGGTGATCTGTGGTTTACGTGACCGATGCGCAGATGATCACGGTCCGCATGCGCGTCGTCAGATCAGGGCAGAGATCACCTGCGGGGGGACGGACGGCTCCGGTCGCCCCCGCCTCGGGACAGGGGGTCACGATGGCGCACAGGCCGTCCGCGAACGGCGCCGCACGGAAGGGGGTCGCCCTTCCCGGGATCGTCCTCGGCGTGGGGCTCGGCGGCTTCGTCGACGGCATCCTGCTGCACCAGGTGCTCCAGTGGCACCACATGCTGAGCAGCACGGACACCGACAACATCGGGGTGCGGTACTACTCGCCCGACACCCTCCCCGGCCTGCGGATGAACACCCTGTGGGACGGGCTGTTCCACGTCGTCACCTGGCTCGCCGTGCTGGCCGGCCTCGGCCTGCTGTACTCGCGCGTCACCCACTCGCGCGGCCGGGTTTGGCGGTCGAGGGCCCTGTGGGGGTGGGGGCTGGTCGGCTGGGGGCTGTTCAACCTGGTCGAAGGCATCATCGACCATCAGATCCTGGGCATCCACCACGTGCGCACGGGGCCGTACCAGGGCTGGTGGGACGCCGGGTTCCTGATCTTCGGTGCCCTGCTGGTGGCGGGAGGGTGGCTGCTCCAGCGCGGCGCCCCGCCGGTCGGCCTGTGCGACAACGCGCGCGTGTCGGCCTCGTCCACCGCGTTCGGGGCCTGACCGTGCACGGGACGCACGACGGCGGGACGTGGGCGTCCGCGTGCTCGGTGGCGGCACTGCTCGCCGTCTACCTCCTGGCGGCCTCGGCTCGGCGGCGCGAGGCGCGCGGCTGGAGCGGGTGGCGCACGGCGGCCTTCGCGACCGGCGCGGCGCTGCTCGCGGCGGGGCTGTCGCCCCCGGTGGCCGCACTCGGGCACGACCTGCGCGGGCACATGCTCCAGCACCTGCTGATCGGCATGCTGGCCCCCGTCGGACTGGTGCTCGGGGCGCCGGTGACGCTGCTCCTGCGGACGCTCCCGCCCCCGGGCAGGCGGGCCCTGGGCCGGGCGCTCGCGAGCCGGGCCGCGCACGTCCTCACCGGACCCTGGGTGGCGCTCGTCCTCAGCGTCGGCGGCATGGCCGCCCTGTACTGCACGCCGCTGTACGGCCTGGTGACCGGGGACCCGGCCCTCTGCCACCTGCTGCACGCCCACTTCCTGCTCGCCGGGTGCCTGTTCGCCTGGGCCATGGCCGGCCCCGACCCCGCGCCGCGCCGTCCCTCGGTGCCGCACCGCCTGGTCGTCCTCGGCGTGGCCGTGGCCGCGCACGCGACGGTGGCGCAGCTCATGTACGCCGGGCTGCTCACCGGCCTCACCGCCCCCGGGCGCGAACTGCGCGGCGCGGCGGAGCTCATGTACTACGGCGGGGACGCCGCCGAAGTGCTCCTCGCCCTGGCCATGGTCACCACCTGGCGCCCGGCCCGCCGCCGCGCCCCGGCCCTCCAGGCATCCTGAACCCCGGCCGCGTCCGCCGGGCGCGGAGGGCATGGGAGGCGCCGCGCCGACCTGCTACGCCGTCCTGCCGGGCGAGGTGCCGTACGTGGAGCCGCGCGACATACGCGAGATCGCCGAGGAAGTGCGTTGTCCGGTCTGGACACACCACACGCGAGCGAGCAGGGCGGACGGTAACGTACGGGTTATGACCGGCATATCCCGGCAGGCCCGGCAGTGGCGGGTCCGGCGTGATTTCACCGCACTGAAGTGGACCGCCGCCGCCGCGTTCTGCGTGCTCGGGTTCGTCTCCGGCGACATCCGCGGGATGATCCTCTGCGTGGGCGGGGCCCTGCTGCTCGGCGGGTTCGCCCTGTACGACGTGGTGGCCCCGGTGCGGCTCGCGGCCGACGACCAGGGGCTCACGGTGGTGACCGGCCTCGCCCGGCGCCGGCGCATCCTGTGGCCCGAGATCACCAACATCCGGGTCGCCGAGAACACGCGGTACGGCATGCGATGGAGCCTGCTGGAAATCGAGACGCCCGAAAGCCTGCACCTGTTCAGTTCGTTCGAACTGGGTATGTCCTGCATGGAAACAGCCGACGAGCTATACCGCCTCCGCCCCGCCTGACCAGCCCCTCAGCCACCCGCCCGCCGCCCACGCAGCATCCCCGGGCCCTCAAGCCCGGGGAGCGCGTCAAAGGTCATCCGGCAGTAGCCGGAAGGCCTTGTGCGGGGTGAGTGGACGCACAGCGCGAAAATCGCGCCGGTCCAGCGTCAAGACAGTGTCGGTGCGATAGTCGGCCGCGAGCGCGATGTTCACCGCGTCCGCGAGGTCCAGGTCAAGTGCGGCGTAACGCCGCTGAACCTCCTGCGCCGTATCGAGAACTTCCGACGTCGCCTGTGGGACCAGGAACCGCATCCGGCGGACCTGCTCGAGGATGAACACGATGATCGCCGTTCTGGCGGCGACCCCGAACCGTACTTTGGCCATGTGGTCGACCTCCGCCAGGACAAGCGGGGAAACGATCACCGTCCCGGCGTTTCGCAGCACGTCACGGCACACAGGTGCTTCTACGGCACCTCGGTCGGACGCCGCGATGATGCCGGATGTGTCCGCAACGACGATCATCGCTCGACTACGCTACGAGCGACCGTGGCCGTGACCTCGTCCTTGGTAGCAGGTGCCCCGCCCCCGTCGAAGGTCGGCCAGTCGAAAGGCTCGTCCCAGACACGGTTGGCCATGGCGGCGAGGTGGATACCCTCACGGATGATCTCAGCCTCCGACACCCCGCGCTGCTTGGCCGCTTCCTTGATCAGCGCCAAGTCCTCCGGATCGGCGTAGACGTTCGTTCTCTTCATCGACATGTACCAACGCTAACACATGTACCGTACTTCTATCAGGAGGGTGTCTAGTGTCCTGCGTCTGAAGTTCGGCCGGTAAATCCAGCGCGTCTTCTACACCGCGCCGCGCCGACACCCCTGCCGGTTTCGAGTTGGTGTGCGACGGCGGCGAGCGCTTGCGGGTAGGTGGTCCGGGCCATGGCCCGCGCCGACCGGATCACGGTGTGCGCGGGCCGCTGCCGCACTCTGTCACCCCGCCCAGCCCTGGAAACGACCCGCGCTCCTGGCGATGTCCTCGCTCCGCTCGGGAAAACGGGCGGTCGCTCCGCTCGGACTGTGTTTAGGGCTGCCGTTGCTCTGGAACCGACGCGCGGTCGAAGGCGAGGTCATGCTTCACCGCCCATTTGGCCCACACGACCGTGCCGGGCCGTCCGTCCCGGGAGATGATGCCGAACTCGCCGGCCAGGGCCTCCACGATCGCGAGTCCGCGCCCACGGACGGCATCCAGCCCCACATCGAGTTGCCGAGGACGTCCCGTGCCGTGATCGGTGACGCGTACGCACAGCGCACCCCGTGTCCGCCATAGGGAAAGCCGGATCGGTGGCCCGCCGTGCGAGACGGCATTGCCGAGAAGCTCCCCGGCCACCAGCACGACGTCATCGGCCAGTTCTGCGAGACCCCAGGAGGTGAGGGCCTCCTGGACCCGATGCCGGACGCCGCACACCGCCGCCAGGTCGTAGGGAATGTCCCAGGCGGCCGAGCGCAGCCTGCCAGGAATCGTGATCATCTGCTCTACTCCAAGACGGGGGTTCAGGGGCCTTCCGTTGATCGCTCGCTGCCCGCGAGAGGTCCTCGCTCCGCCTGCGGAAAGGGGCCCGCTCACCTCGTGGAAACGGGCCTCGCTCCGCTCGGGCTGTGTTTTCGAGGGCTGCCGCTGCTTCGGCACTCTTTTAGGGCCCACGGTGAAGTCGTGTTTCGCTGTTCATAAGGCCAAAATGGCCTCGTCAGACCCTTTGGTCGTCATGAGGGCGGTCGCCTTGAGGGTCGTCCGGCCCGTCCCGGTATTCCAGCCAGGCCAGCACCAGACACACGACGGTGAACAAGCCGGCGACCACCAGCGCCGTGACATCACCGCTGGTGAGCCCCTGAGCTGAGGGCATGGGTGTGTCTTCCTTCTAAGTTCTCTGTGCCGACCACGCGAATGAGCGACACATGGCGTCGGCTGGTATCGGTAACGCGGTGGGCCTGGTCTTGGTGGCTCAGACCCACCGCGCGTCTAACGGGCCCAGCCGTGGCTCATGCCGCCCAGGGCTGCCGTGAGCCCGTCGATGGTCCCGCTCCAGGCTGCGACGGCATCGCACCCAACTCGGCCTCACGCATCTGCGCACGCAAATCGACGGCGTCGCGCGCATCGACGATCAGCGGCTCGGAGCACCACGCGGCGATGGCGTAGAACCGGCGGCTCCACACCCCATACATCACATGCCACCCCGGTTCCAACTGATCGAGCTGAGCAGCCGCCGCCCTCTTGCCCTCGTCCCACCGCCCGGGGCGCACCTCATAGACCGGCCCGCCCAGCACGTGTCGCCCCGCCACCCGGCTCACGCTGTGACCTCGTGCCGATACGTCCTGCGCCGACCCGCCGGGGGTCGGTCGAAGGAACCACCCCGGTCGTATGGCGAGGTGGCGGGGACGGGTCGACGCTGGTCGGCCGACTTGGAGGCATGGCTGGGAGGCCGCCCGATCTGGATAGCTCTAAGGTTGCTCACGGGTCAGGACTCACTTCCTGATCAAGGAGCCCGTCGAGCGTTATCGGCGCTCGGCGGGTTTCCGTCTTTAGCGCTACATCAGCACATAGGCGTGATGATGCGAACACGTTGAGTTACGACCTCGACGTTAAAGCCGTCGTGATCTCACGCCCAGGGACGAAACCCACCACTCGCAGCAGTGCTGATACTCCGGCGTTAGTGCGCTACCCCCACGAAGTCTGCGAGCGCGTAGATACCGCGAGGAGGGCTCGGCCGGCCCAGCAACTCACGAACCACGACCTTGGCCAGCCCGGCGCGGCGTAGCCACTCCGGAGCCGAGCGCCGGACCGCGCGGAGCGTCTCGGTGGCGTCGATGTCGCGGTAGGTCTCCATCTGAGCTTGCGCCACGTCCAGCAGGAACGTCGCATTCCAACTGCTCGGCGTCTTGCCGGTCATGGGAACCCGCCTGGCGGCCTCAAGGGCAGCGCCCCATTCCCCTGCGGCGGTTTCCACCGATACCGCTTGCATGGCGACGGAGGTAGGCCCGAACACACTGACCCATCGATCGGTTGAGTCATCGCCGATACGTTGCGCAGCCGCTTGAGCGACGTTCAGCAGGTCTCTGGCGGTGTCGTAGCGGCGATGACGGGCATCGGCGACGGCCGCGGACAACAGTAGCCCGCCGTAAACGGCGACGTGGCTGTCGGCGGAGCTTCGGAACGTGGGCTCGATGGAGTCGGCCATCGCTATGGCCACGTGCGCGGAATCACCGAGCCTGCCGGTACGCATGAAGATCCATGCCACGCTGTTCGTGATCACAGCTGGTAGAAGAGGGTCGCCGGACGCTTCGGCGGCGGCACGAGCCCGGTCCAGGCTTAGCAGGGCCAGGTCCTCCATCTGCATGCGTGCCAGGAGGTGCGCACCCAGTTGGTAGGTCTTGGCGAGGACGCCGTTGGCCTGGGCGGCTGTGCCATTGGTGTGCTCGCGCACCGTGATGCGGGCTTCGGTCAGCAGTCGCGGGACCATCTCGCAGAGCTCGGCGAACTCTCCACGGTGGTAGCTTCCCCACGCGTCTTCGACCGAACGGCGTACGGCGGTGATGCCGGGAGCGGTGTCCTCCGCGTCGTCGTCGGCCGAGGGCAGGAAGTCGCCTACCGGCAGCAGCGCGCGACGCAGTGAGAGCAGATGGGGATCCTCTCGTTCTTCCTGGTGGACCACACCCAAGAGCAGTGCCGGCGTTTCCAGGCCGAGCGCGTTCGCCAGCGCGCTTATGGTCGAGAACCGAGCCGAGTGGCGCTGGCCCTGTTCCAGCTTCCGGATCGTATCGACGTGCACTCCGGCTCTCTCGGCGAGGACCTCTTGGTTCAGGCCCCGGTAGCGCCGCGCGACCGCGAGCCGCTCCCCAATGGACATCTCGGGGCGTAGGTCCATCGTGCCACCGTCGTTCACGGCTTCTCCCTTTGACGACGTCACCCTCGCTCCAGGCTACGGCGCAGGGATTTCCCGTGCCACAAACATCGCGCACACCAGCGGGCAGTGAGGACCAGCAGTGATCAGGTTCTCTGTCATCGCCTCACTGTGGCGAACGGCGTACGTCACATTCGATTCGTTCGCTTACCCGGCTTAGCACGATCAGGCGCCTGAAGTCTTCGCGTTCGGAAACGGTCAGCCCGGGGGCGGGGTGGTGATGCGCCCGCCGAGGAGCGGTTTTTGGAGGTGGGCGAGAGTGAGCGTGACCCCGCTGATCCTCGATGCCAGAGCCAGGGCGGCGGGCATGTAGTTGTCGATCTGGTCGCCGGCTGTCGGGTCGATGCCGAGCTCACGCAGGTGCCCGTCGAGATGGCCGGGAGCGGCACCCTCGCGTCGGCTGGGGAAGGCCGGGTCGAAGCAGGTGAGAACCTGTCCATCGGCGGCGTAGACGAGGCGGTTGTGAGCATAGTCGTGGCGGCTGACCGCGACGGCCTGCGCGCCGTCCCGCGACAGCTCTCGGAGCACCTCGGGGCGCGCCCCCTGCCAGCCGTACTTCTCCACCGCGAAGGTCCAACCTCCGAGCCCGAGCGCCATGACGAGGTCACACTGGCCGTCATTGGCCTGGAGACGCTCGTCCACGTCCTCGTCGGTGAGCGGGCCGATGTCCTTGGGCGCGACGCCGAACCGGCGCAGGACCTCACGCTCGTCCGGATGCTCGACGAAGGTGAGCGTGTAGATGACGCCCAGCGCCTGGAGGTCGTCCTGCCAGGCGTAGTCGTCGGGGGTCGCGCGCCCGTCACCCGGTTCCCGGACGGTGGCGCGGACCAGCTCAATCCGATCCGCGGCCGCGAGGGCGTCGGGATTGGCCGCAAAGAAGGCATCAACGACATGGGAGGCGATGCGGCCCCGCATGCTGATGCCCAGTCCCTGGGCCCGCCCCCATTCACGGATGCGAGTGCTCAGCTCCCAGGTCAAGAGGATGTGCGACACGCGCAGCGGGGAGACGTCATGATCCGGCATGGAAGAGAACCTATCGGCCGGTAGCAGGGCGTGTGGCGTTCATGGGGAGGCTGGTGACCGCACGGTCAATAGGTCGTGGAGTTCCCTCGCAGTTCCGAGCTTGTGAGCTTTGGCGGGGAAGGCGGAAAGGATCTGACCGGCCATGTGGCGTTGAGCGGCGCTCGCCGGACCCTTCTGGAGCAACGTGACGGCCTGTTCGAGACCAGCATTGACTTCGCGTTGCCGGATGAGGTCTGCGGATTGAACGAGACGCAGCAGCACAACCGGTCCCGGCGTATCCGAGGGTAGAGGCCAAGACCCCGCTCTATCGCCGTACTGGCCTGGTCATCTCCATCCGATGAGCGTGTAGACGCGGGCCTCATGCCACCGCAGGATGCTTGGAGGCTGGAGGCTTCCGCCTCGGGTGTGGGTCGAACCGTCGGACAGGCACTCGAAGGTATGGAATCCCCAGCGTCTATCCCTCCTGGGACCACTCCTTCCCCGACTACGTCGCCTGCGACATCCTGGGCACCCAGCGCCTCACCATCATCGAAACCGTATCGAGTCGAAGATCATGGAGTCTGATCGGCGGGACGGGACCGCTCGTTCCGCTGTGTCCGCCTGTACGGCGGTGCCGCACTAAGATCGCGTCCCATGCTTTCGGATGGCTTCTGGCGGATTATCAGGATTGGATTAGTAGGTCTGGTTCTTGCGGCGGCGGTAGCGGGCCTGGTGCTCGGCGACGCCTGGCTCTGGGTGGCCGTCGAATGGTCGCCGCCGACCTATGCGCAGTTCTACGCGCCCGGCGGGTTTGGCACCCCGACGGCTGTGGCGCTGCTCGTGGCCGCCCTGGTGAAGGCCGCGCTCCTGTGGCTGATCCTGCGTGCCCCCGCGCCGGGACCGCTGGACCGCCGGGCGAAGGCGCTGCGCCGACTGCTGTATCTGACGGTGGCGTACACCCTCGTGCTGTGGTACCCGATCGCGCTGCTTCCCGACGCGGTCGTTGCGGCATTCCGGCTCGCGCTGTGGACCGCGATCGACGTCCTCTACCTGCTCGTTATCCGCTGGCGGTCCGGCATGCTGCGCGCGGCGGCCGGAGCGATGTTCGCGGTCGAGATGGTCGGGATGGCCAACGAACTGCTCGACGAACTCGACCTCCCAGAGCTTGGATCGGGCGGCATCGTCGAACTGGCGTTGATACTGGGCGGAGTGGTGGCGACCATCATCACGGTCGTCGGGCAGCGGCGCGACGGCCGGTGGAGCCGCGGCACGCAGGCCGCCGGGTGGTTGTCGGTGGGCGTCTGCGCGCTGGTGATCCCGCTCAACGTTCTCTTCGGAAGGATCTCCAGCGGCAATCTGGCGATGCTGGTCATGATGGACGCGGTGGGGCTCGTCAGCACCGTGTGGATCGCGGCGACCGCCCGTGAACTGCCCGCTGAGGGCCGCCCGGCGGACCTTCCGCCCGCGCGGCGGCGCGTGATCCGCGTCGCGGTGGCGGCCGTGGCCGTACTGCCGATCATCGCACTGATCCACCCGGAGCAGACCCCACGCCTCACCTACACCGGCTGGTCGATGGACTGCTATGACCGGCCCAGTTTCGGCGACCTGAAACCTGTGGAACGCGACGCCGCGTTCCTGTGCCGGGGGCGGAGCACAGAGGGTGGAGTCCCGCCCATGTTCCCGGACAGCCTGTCGGATCAGGAGATCCTCGCGTATGGGCGGGCGCTGTGCCGTACACAGGACCGCGACGAGCAGAAGGCGATTCTGACGCGGGCCGGGAGCGCGCGGCCCGCCTGGGGCGCGGACCCGTGGGACCTCGTCTACGTCTGCCCGGAGATCGTCGGTGCGACCCATCCCGAGCTGCTGCGGTCGACCACGGAGACGGAGGCGGCGAACACCGCCTACATCGCCGAGGAGAACGCGAAGTGCCGCGACCCGTGGCCCCGGACGAAGGGTGTCGTCCAGGCCACGGCCAAATACTTCCTGTTCGTCGACGGCGACCCCGGCTATCTGGTCCACGACCCCGAAGACGAAGCGGCCGACGAGGCGGCGGAGCTGGCGATGGACAAGGTCTACGACGACACCGCCCTCATCGGGGTGGCCGGCAGCGTGGTGCTCATCGGGCACGTCGAAGACGTCGTTGATCTGTGCCTTACAGTGAAGGCCTTCCGCACCCCGCCGCCACAGCGGACGGCCGGGTGGTATCAGGTCAACGAGGTGCCGATCGTCAGCCGCAGCGGCCGGCTCACCGTGCCGGAGATGGGCGAGGGCGGAGACGTGGGCGCGGGTGCCCCGATGCCGAACCTGGCGATCGCGGGGAAGGGCCGCTACCGGCTCCGTGTCTATGTGCGGGTCGACGATGCAGGAGAGGAGCAGCACCTGGTCGTCGTGTTCCCGGGTGCGTCGAGGAAGAGGCTTACGCTGAAGCCGTGAGCGGTGGCGGGGCTCACACTTGATATCGATCAGGCACAGCGGTGGACCGACCGAGCCGCGGTGTGGGCGAGCGAGATCGACGATCATTTGATGCTGGCTCGGACGATGTTCCGCCGTAGCCAGCTCGCCGTGGCCGAGGGCCACGCCGGGAACGCCATTGGGCTCGCGGGTGCCGCCGGGCGGCTGAGCATGGAGCTTCCCGCGCCGATGCGCGCGGCCATCGTCCAGCAACAGGCACAGGGATATGCGTTGGACGCGGAGGAAGTGCGATGCCAGACCTTGCTGGATGAGGCGCAGACTTGGGCGGCTTCGGTCAGCGATGACGGCGATGCGCGAAGCGGGCACGGCTCCTTCTGCACGCATGCCTATATCGAGATCCAGAGAGCGCGCTGCTGGTTCCGGCTGCGCCGGGTGCGGCGAGCGGGTCGGGGAAACGGGTCGGCCGTGAGGCCTGCACCGCGCCCCGACCCGACTCAACCGGCAAGTTCTACCGGACCGCGCTGAATGCCTTCCTCAAGCGCATCAACACCTACCTGGTGCGCTGGGCGCGGCGGAAGTTCAAACGGCTGCGGTCGTTCAAAAAGGCCAAACGGTCGTGGACTGGGGTGCTGAATCGGCAGTCGGCCCTGTTCGCACACTGGGCCTGGATGACCGAGTTCTAACGGATTGGATGAGACGAGTGGAGTGACGAGAGACTGTCACGCTCCGTTCTGTGGGAGCCCGGAGGTGAGACTCCTCCGGGCCACCCGGCGCCGGAGGGCCTGGCCGGACCCGCTCACCTCAACCGGTACGTGCGGCTGCATTGGGGCGTGGAAAACCGCGGGCACCGGGTCCGGGATGTCGCCTTCCGGGAGGACGCCAATCAGGCCAGAACCGGCCAGCTCCCGCATGTGATAGCCGCGATACGAAACCTCGTCATCGGGGCGTTCCGGCAGAAAAGTATCATTAACCCCACGCCCGACGCCGCCACGCCTACGTCCCACACCGAATGCTGGCACTGTTCTCGCTATGAACAAATCCCCACAGATCAATTCAGATCCTCGATACGCCGGGGCCCTGGCTGGGTCACCGCTCAGCGGTCTACGGCAACCGGCCAGCGCTCAGTCATCCAATCGCGAAAATTCCAGACCAACGCTAAGACCCTGAGTAACGATCATTGTAGGATGCTCCCGATCGATCCACGGCCGATCCAGACGTATGCCGCCCTCGGCTTCTATCACTGCAAGCGTTACAGCTTCGCGGTAGTTTGGATCCTGATCATCGTCGTCAATATCGTACCGAAGGAAGAAGTCGGCGTACTGAGCCATCGGCCCCAACCCAGTTGCCCAGCCTTCACGTGGCTCATAAGGATCCCAACCGCCAACACAGGAACCGTCAACCCAGTGCAGCATGCTGAAGCTAGCGTTGACATCCCAGTATGCAACCCAGGCGCGGGCGCCGCGGCTGAGCGGCTCGATCATCTCCGGGAACATGCCGGCGAACCCGCCGATCTGCAATATGGATACCGCCGTCTCGGTTTCTTCGAAGGAAAGCGTGTTGCCGGGAGACATCGAGTATGCGTCCAATGTAGTCATGTTGCGAAGGTTTTCAGGCCGACCTCCGATCCGTGTCACGGCTTCGTTCACCGATAGCGCGCCGGACAGGGGCTGAACCACTATCCAGCAGATGCCATCCGGTAGATCGTTTGCGGCGATACCCAGATAAAGGTCGATCAGCTCGCTTAACATCGCTATCTCCTGATGCAGGTCCGACCAGAGCGCTCTAGCATTCCCTAGAGCGCTCTGGCCTTCATTCTACGGAACGGGAGGCGCCTGAGGCACCTTAGGGTCTACGAGGAAGAAATCGTATTCGGTTTTGCGGTTATCTCGGTCGACGCCGAGAATACGATTGTATTCATAGAAGAGTCTAAGCTGTTGACCGTCGTTGCCGTTGTTGCTCCACCAGACCGGGCGAACCGAGAAATTGCGGGCGTCCGGTTGGTTGATGCGCTCGGCCGACGTCCACGCTCCCTGCATAGTGGACTCGAACGGGAATTCGTCACACTCGTACACTTTTCGCTGATTGGGTGGAACCGGTATGGGGGGATTGCCTCTTGTGCCAGGCTTGCCGAGAACGGGATCGACAGTGTCATCGTACTCCTTGAAGTTTTTGCGGCATATGTCTCTCACCTTATCGTTGTTTTTCTCATTCCATTTCTTGTCGACGGAGCGGACGAGTCCCATCCCTGCCTTCCCCGGGATGGACTTGTCAGGGTCACGAGGTTGCGTCAGCTTCGGCAGGTTTAGAGCAGTCCAGATATGTGAAGGAACGTTCCGATATGCGGTCCGCACTTCGTCCTTGAGGTCCGGCTTTTCTGAAGACTTCGTCGGGTCGCCAGGAAGTACTTCACGGGTCTGGTAGATCGCTTGCGCCATATGAAAAACGCAGCCACTGCCAACGGTGCTGACTATGTACGATGCAGAGTCACATCTCACATCCGGGTAGGCGTCTGAGGACTCTGTGAACTTCGGTTGCGTCGCCAGAGTCGTGATCTTCGAATAGAAGCGGGGGTGGCAGTACTGGACCTTGTCGTCTCCCTTGCCGTTCTCTTCAAGAGATGCAAACGTCCATCTTACGTGCTTTCCCGCATCCCACTCAGACCATTTCGCCTTAAACGACTCGTCATTTGATATGAGGTTACAGCCATCGCCGGGCTGGCTATCTTTCATGCCGATTTCGATCTCAGCCCATCTTCTGTAGCCAGAATCGACGAACTCGAAATGATCGAGATAGGCATCGAAGGCGTAGATTCGAGCCCTGGTGCCGTGCGGATCGGACGCTTTGCTATTCGAAGTGTATCCGATAAGGGTCAGGGCGGAGTCGAACCCCTTTATTCGTAGTCGCGGTTGCCGCTGGTATTCGGCCGCCCCTAGATGCTGGATACCGCACCAGTTTTGCCGGCTGAGGTGGTACCCGCCTGGAGTGAAGAGACCGGGACCGATGGGCCGAGAAGGGGTGCGGGCTTGCGCTTCGTTGCGCCAGCATGCGTTATACAATGGATCGTCAGAGGGGGGAGCGCTGGCCAGGCCGCGCGCCTTCTGCGACGTATGGGGCGAGTCTATAGATTTTGGCGCACCGCGGGTCACGCTTGGTGTCGTGGCTGTGGTCTCAACACCGTCGCGAAGGGCGACAATTTCTTCGTTCGTGAGCCGCTTGTTGAACAGTCGTACTTCGTCAAGGTCACCCTGCATGCTTGCGCCAAGCGCCAGGGGTGCCTCTGCTGTCCAGGTAGGGAAGCTGACGGATTCGGTTTTGATCAACTTGCCGTTCAGATACATGGATGCCGTCTGAGCGGGAGCACTGTAGACGCCCGCGAGGTGGAACCACTCGCCCACCGGTGCTTCGACATCCGAAAGCACTCCCTCAACCGCCGCACCATCGGTGTCGGACTTGCTGAAGGTGAATACCAATCCATGAGCAGGGTCATTGCCCAGGCGGAAAGGAGTCCCATGACTTCCCCGCTGCTCGATGACCGCATAGTCGCCGTTCTCGTCGGCCCAGCGCAGCCATGCAGCCACGGTGAAACTTTCATCACTACGAATCACCGGGTTACCAGTTTGGGCGACGGGTTGTTTTTTCGGCTGGACGCTACTGATGACCCACCGCGTCAAGTCTGAGGTGAAGCTTACATCCACCCAGTAGTTGCCGGCCCCGTAGGTATTAGTGGGAAACTGAGAAGCCGCGCCGTAGCTGTACACGCCATTGCCGCCGTATATCTCTGTGGTAGCCGGGGCGTGCAGCGGCGGATTGTCCGTCGCCTTTGCGAAGTAGTTGCCGTCGAACGCGTAGTGGCCGCCGGGAGCGAAGTACGACGCAACATAGGTCGTTCCTGATGTCACCTGGACCGGTGCAGCAAAAATAAGCTTCTGCCAGCCTGATTCGGTCTCTTCTGTGAATGTCCCGGTCGCCAGTTTCTGCCCACCTGCAGTCCACAGGGTACCAATGTGTGTTCCGGTGTTCCCTGGCCCCTTATAGAACCGAACGCCTGTGATAAAGCCGGGCCTATCCGCAGTGAACTTCACCCCCAGCTCTAGTGAGTCGGAGTCTGTAGAGGCAGCGGTCCCAGGGGTAGCCGAGTCGAACAAGTGTGTGGTGTTCACCGTCGACAGAGCAGGATCGGGTTGGCTCTCGTTTGGAACGAACTCGACATCTACCCAGTAGTTTCCTCCATGGAAGCTGCCGGACGGCATCGCAGAGGAGGGGTTGTAGGTGTAGACGCCATTGCCGCCGTACGCGTCGGCGGTGGCTGGAGCATGCAGCGGAGGGCTGTCAGTGGCGGAGCTGAAGAAGTTATCGCTGAATGAGTAGTGGCCCTCGGGGGCGAAGTACGAGGCTACGTATGTCGCACCGGGGACCACCTGAACAGGGGCGGTGAAGGTAAGCCTCTGCCACCCTGACTCGGTCTCCTCAGTGAAGGTCCCGGTCGCCAGGTTCTGCCCTGAGGTGGTCCACAGGTTTCCGATGTGCGTTCCGGTGTTTCCCGGCCCCTTGTAGAACCTCACGCCCGTGATGAGGCCAGGCTTGTCGGTGGTGAACTTCACCCCCAACTCCACCGGGGCGGATTCATCGACCGCTGCGACCGCCGGGGCAGCCGTATCAGTGAAAAGGCGTGCTGGGGTGCTCGCAGGGACGCTTACCGCCTTCAGCACGGTTTTGACGCCGTCCGCTGCGACGTGGGTGAACTGGGTGGCAGAATCCTTGACTACTTTACTGGCGTCAGCGGGATCGGAGTCGTGGCGGTAAACGCCGTCCGCCTGGTGCTTGTAAGTGAGCTGAGAGCCGTCCGCGGCGGTGAACACCACGTACCCGCTTTCGGAATGATCCTCGAACGTCATACCCGACACCGGCGAGCTGCCCTCATGCCCACCTGTGGTGCCGGTGTTCGAAACGGCGTTTCCGCTCTTACCGGTTACCCACGATGCTGAATCACTCAGAGTGGCATCGTACCCGTGGCCTGTCGAGTCTGCCGCGCTTTTCCCGGTCCCTTCGTCGAACTTCCAACGGGCGCGTTCACCGTCTGGCGCATATCCAGCGCGAGTGGTGAAGGACCAAGAGAAGGCTGTCATCACATGACCAGCCGAATCTCGCGCGTCGGATACCTGAACTGAGTACTTCGTCGAGAAGGTCAGAGCTTGCTGTGGGGCAAACGTTATTCCCTTTCCGTCCTCGCTAGCGGTTGCGTGCCCGGGGATGGCTTTTCCATCAGCGTTTTTGAGAGTTATGCTCGCATCTTTGACGGCCTCGGTGAACATCACCCTCACGTCGGTATCGACGGGAACGTCGACGGCATCAACCATAGGGTTGGTGGTGTATACGGACGGAGCGGTGGTGTCCGGTCCGGGGGGTGGGTCAGAATCGTCGCTCGCTTCGTAATATCCTGGCCCCTCGTTTGGGTCTTTGAGCCATTCGAGCTGCTCGGGTGTGAGATCCGGAGGCGGTTCAAGTGAACCAGCATCCACTGTGAACCTTGCATCGGATACACGGCCGCTCTGTATCGATTCTTGATCGCTTACGTACGGGAATGTGGGAACGACATCGCTCTCCCTGGTCCTCATTTCTTCCATCTCGGCGACGGAAAGAGTATCCGAAGGCTTCTCGGACTGAATATAGGTAACCTTGTCGAGTATGAGAGGTTCATAGTCGACGAAGAGCAGGGGCTGGTGCGGGTGTGTTTCGCAGGCTGTGCCGTTGTTGCAGATGGTGTATTCGGTGGTACGGTAGCGGCGCCAGTTGGTGATGTCGGATTCGTTGCCCGCGGCGAGCTGGAAGCCGTAGTTCGGCTGGCCGTCTGCCCAGGCTTGAACGATGCCGTTGACCGAGTGGACGAGATCCCACTCTTTCTTGGCCCAGCTGG